>JAJDTN010000225.1 GCA_022827165.1 Candidatus Latescibacterota bacterium | reverse complement strand
CCAGTGGGTGAGCATGGGCTGGTGGATGCCGTGCATGTCCCCCGAGGACTCGGCCGAGGAGGTCCGGGTCGCCGCGGAGCGCGGCTCCCGCGGGCTGAAGTGCAAGGCCCGCGCCTTCTACGACGTGGTCGAGCAGTCCCGGGCGATGCAGGAGGCGGCGCCGCCCGACTTCCGGGTGGAGTTCGACTTCAACGGCTGCCTGGTCGACGTCGAGCGCGCCCTGCCGATCCTGCGGCAACTCGAGGAGATCCCCGTGGTCAAGGGCGTGGAGGAGCCGATCTTCGCCTACGACGTGGAGGGCTGGAGGCGCCTGCACCAGGAGATCCGCATCCCCTTCTACCTGCACGGCGTGAGCACCATCTTCGACGGGCCCTCGCGGCAGCCGTCGGGTCCGTGGCTGGGCCTGCGCGCCGGGGACTTCGACGGCGCCCTGTGCAGCCACGAGAACGTGCGCAACGCCATGGCCGCCTCGTGGGCCTTCGCCGCCGCCAACACGCCGATCCTGCTGCAGTACGTGGGCACCGGGATCACCGCCGCCTTCGCCTGCCACCTGGGCGCGGTCATGCACACCGCCACCCTGCCGGGGGTGACCGCCCATCACACCCGCCACGACCTGATCACCGAGCCCCACGTGATGCAGCGCGGCTTCATGAAGGTCCCCGAAGGCCCCGGCCTGGGGGTCGAGCTGGACGAGGACGCGGTGGCCCGCTTCCGGGAGACGCCGGCCGTCGACTGGCCGCGCCACTTCTCGGTGATCACCCTGCCGGGCGGGCTGCGGCACTATTACCGCAACCTGCAGCAGGCCGAGCGGCTGATGAAGCGGGGCGTGGACGAGGCCTTCGCCCCGGGGGTGCGCCTCGACGAGCGCGAGGACGACGGCAGCGACGAGTTCGACCGCCTCTGGAACCGCCTGCAGGAGCAGGACTGGCCGATCTGGGAGACGGAGGGAGCGTGACCTCGCCGGCGGCGGGAAACAGCGGCTGCGCCACCGCCGACGAGCTGCGCGCCATGCAGGCGGCCGACTACATCCTCCTCGACCGCGGCGGCGAGCGGGCGCGGGTGCCGGTGCGCAAGACGCGGCTGCCCCTCGACCCCGTGGGCCACGTGCAGCGGCTGAACTTCACGGCCGCCCCGGACGGGACCCTGTACGCGGCCCAGCACAGCCTCTGGCACCGCTCCGCCGACGGCGGCGACAGCTGGACCCACCTGGAGCGCCCGTCGCCGGGGGAGGGCTGGCGGCTGCAGTTCGCGCCGGACGGATCGATGGTGAACGTCAGCCCGGGGCCCGAGGGACTCCCGGCCGTGTGGTCATCGGGGGACGAGGGGGAGAGCTGGCGCCGCATCGGCGGCCTCGATGTCGGCGGCGAGGAGGCGCGCCTCGACCTCGGGTTCTCGGTGACGCGGCTGCCCTGCGGCGCGCTGCTGGTCCCGCTCCTGGTGGTGGAGGGCGACGACGACACGGGATCGCGGACCTGCCACGTGTACCGGTCCGACGACGGCGGCCGCAGCTGGGAGCGGGCCGGCACCATCGGCGACTGGTGCCACGAGGTGAACCTGACGCCGCTGCCCGACGGCCGCCTGCTGGCCGTGATCCGCTACCAGCGCCCGCGGTTGAAGGGAGACTCGGAAGAGCTCCTCCAGGCCGCCCGGCACCCCGCCTGGCCGTACAAGCACGTCTTCCTCTCCCACTCCCGGGACGAGGGCGCCACCTGGGAGCCGCCGCGCCAGCTGTGCACGGTCTACGGACAGTGCTACGGCGCCGCCGGCGTGCTCGCCGACAACACCGTCGCCGTCGTCCACGACCACCGCTATCCGCGGTCCCTGGGCAGCGGCCGGGCGCGGGTCAGCCGCGACGGCGGCGACTCCTTCGGCGATGGGGTCTACTACCTGGTCCACGGGTACGCCGCGGGGTACGCCGCCACCCTCTCCCCCGACGGCGAGACCTTCCTGACCCTCGCCGGCTCGTGCTACGCCGACGTCGACTCCGGCTGGAACGCCGCCATCGGCACGACCCGGTTTCAGATCATCCGCTGGCGGCCGGTCGACTGAGGGCTCCCCGCCCTCAGGAGCGGTCCTGCTCGACGAACTGGATCCACAGGGGGCTCTCGCCGACATCGCAGGTCTGGATCCGCTCCAAGGCGCCGCTGCCGGCGTCGATGCGGAAGACCGCCACCTTCCCCGAGGTCTGCCCCGCCGAATAGAGGTACCGGCCCGTGGGGTCCAGGTCGAAGAACCGGGGCGTCGCCTCGGTGGGGGTGTGCCCCTTGGGCGTGAGCCGGCCGTCGCCGGCGACCTCGAAGAGGGCGAGGGTGTCGTGGCCGCGGTTGGAGCCGTAGAGGTGGCGGCCGTCGGGGGTGATGGCGATCTCCGCGGTGGACTCGCCCTCGGCGGGGGCGCCGTGGGGCAAGGTGGAGAGAACCTGGAAGGAGGAGAGGCGGCCGCTCTCGGCGTCGAAGTGGTGGGCGGAGACGGTGCAGCCGTCCTCGTTGATCGAGTAGAGGACGTGCAGGGACGGGTGGAAGACGAAATGGCGGGGGCCTTCGGCGGTCTCGGGCTGGATCTTCGGCGGGTCGTTGGCCGTCAGGGCCCCCGTGGCCTCGTCGAAGCGGAACTGGAAGATGGCGTTGCCCGGCACGGTGTGCGGCACGTAGGCGAAGCGGTTGGAGCGGTCGGTCTGGATGCTGTGGGCGTGGGCATCGGTCTCGATCCACTGCAGCGGCTCCGGCGACAGGCTGCCGTCGGCGCCGATGCCGTGGACGGAGACGCCGCCGGCCCCGTAGTAGGTGGCCAGCAGGAAGCGGTCGGTGTTGTCCGTGGCCAGGTAGGGGGCCCCCTCGGAGACGCTGGTGGCGCCGATCCTCGAGAGGGCGCCGCTGCCGCGGTCGAGGTCGTAGCTGACGTACTCCCCCTGGGAGCGCAGGCAGGCGAAGAGGCGGCTGCCGTCGCGGTTGGTGGCCAGGGCTCCCGGCGAGCCCCCCAGGGAGATGTCGGCCTGCGCCTCCAGGAGGCCGCTCTCCTCGTCCATCAGGAAGTGGGACAGGAAGTCGCTTCCGGCGTTCGACACGTACACGTGGTAGGGCATGATCTCTCCTCGTCCTTCGGTTGTCCACCGCTTTCGACGGCCCCCCGGGGAGGCCGGGCCGCAGGAAGATAGCAACTGTCTTGAGAGTCAAGAGGAATGACCCGCGACCTGAGGACTCGGATCGCGCCAGGGCGAGCCATGTTTGAGCATGGCGTTGAGGATGACCAGCAGCTTCCGCATGCAGGCGGTGAGGGCCAGCTTCTTGGGCTTGCCCGCGGCCAGCAGGCGCTGGTAGAAGTCCCGGATGACCGGGTTGAAGCGGCTGGCGACCAACGCGCCCATGTACAGGACGGCGCGAACCCGGGCGCGTCCCCCCCAGACGGTCCGTTGGCCCCGCAGCGTGCCGCTGTCCCGGTTGAAGGGCGCCACGCCGACCAGGGCGGCGATCTGGCGGCGGTCCAGCGTGCCCAGTTCCGGCAGACAGGCCAGCAGGGTGAGGGAGAGCTGCTCTCCCACGCCGGGGACGCTGCGCAGCAGGTCATCCTTCTCTCGCCACACGGGACTCTGGCGGAGCGTCTGCCGCAGGCTCTGGTCCAAGTCGTCCAGCTCCCGCTCCAGCCAGGCCATGTGGGCCTCGATCCGGGGACGGACGGCCGGGGTGGCCGCCGAGCTCAGGCGGTTCTTCTCCGAGACCAGCATGGTCATCACCTGGTGCCGGCGGGAGGCCAGGGAGTGGAGGACCTGGGTTTCGGCGTCTCGAAGAGGGCGCACGGGAGGTCGGACGGCTTCGGCGAAGTGCGCCAGGACCGCCGCGTCCAAAGCGTCGGTCTTGGCCAGCTTCCCGGTGGCCCGGGCAAAGTCCCGGACCTGTCGGGGGTTGACGACGACCACGGGCAGAGCGCCGGCGGCCAGGGCCGCCACCACCGGCACCTCCAGGCCCCCCGAAGCCTCCAGCAGGACCAGGGCGGGCTCCAGGGTCTTCAGCCGAGAGACCAGCTTTCGGATCCCGGCCTCGTCCCGGGCGACCTGCCATCCGTCGCCGCCGGGACGGACGGCGACATCCACCTGAGCCTTGGCCACATCCAGGCCGACGTAGATTGCCTGCTGCTGCATGAATCCCTCCTGCGAATTGGGGGCCCGTCCTTGCACGATGCGGGCTTGGAAGCCCCGGCAACTGTTCGGGCTCGAATTCGGGGAAGGGGTGCGGCGACCCTCGCTATCTTACGGCCTCCATGACCTCAGGCATATCGGTCTGCCCCACCCCCGGTCCGCCCCAGTGAAGTGATTTCCAAAACCGAAACCAAGATACAA
>JAJDTN010000111.1 GCA_022827165.1 Candidatus Latescibacterota bacterium | reverse complement strand
CATCCGGATTGGTACATGTACTGCAAGGAGGATGGCCGCGAGGATCAGAGATACAGCTATCTGTACACCCTCAGCGCCTTGGAGAGAGAGAGCAAGACGGATCGACCGGACTCAGCGTTGATCCGCCAGTATGTGGAAGTCGCCAGGCAAACCCGGCGCCTGCCGGGCCAGCCGTGCCCGAACAGCGAGGGGGGGGAGCGGACGATTACCGCCAACGTGTTGGCCGAGTTGGAGCGCGACTATCCAGGCTGGGTGTATCCCCAGAAGATTGTCTGGGTGCTTCAGGGTGATGGGCGCAACATGTGCACCTGCGATCGCTGTGAAGCGGTGCGCCGGGAGGAAGGATCGGATTCGGCCAACTGGATGCGATTGGTCAATGCCATTGCGGAGAAGGTCGAGCGGAAGTATCCCGATGTCCTCGTCGGCATGTTCGCCTATCTGCATACCGAGGCACCGCCCCGCACGATGCGTCCGCGGAAGAACGTGTTGGTCTATCAGGCCCTGCTCGACATGAACCGGCTGGACCCGGTGCCGAGCTACGCCTTTCACCGGGAGGCGATGAAGAAGTGGGCCGACATGAGCTCGCAGGTGTTCGTCTGGGACTACGATGGCAACTTCCGCCACCACTTCCAGCCGCATCCGAATTACTTCAACATGGGTGCCAACGCCAGGTTCTTCCAGGAGATCGGGGTGGACGGCATCCTGCTCCAGGCCAGCTACGGCACCGCGGCGGACATGGGACCCATGCGCACGTGGGTGGCCGGGCAGATGATGTGGGATCCACGGCAGGACCAGCGAGAGCTGATGAAGGAGTTCCTCGATGGCTATTACGGGGCGGCTGGTGCCTATCTGATGGAGTACATCGATGCCATGGTAGCCGCCGCGCACCGCCACGGTGACGATTTCTGGCTGTCATGCTTCGAGACCGATACCGCCAACTGGGCGACCCTGGAGGATCTCAATGAGGCGACGCGTCTCTTCGATGAAGCGGCGGCTGCAATAGCCGGGGACGGGGTCTTGTCAGAGCGATTGTGGCTGGCTCGTTCGTCGATCGATATGGCCTGGTTGGACCGGTATGACGAGTTGCGTCAGGATGCGGAGCGCAGAGGGGTGCGGTTTGGCGGGCCAGAGAATCCAGCAGAGGTGGTGGATGGATGGGCGCCCTATCGGGGCGCATGGGGACAATTCAAGCTGCCGGGGGAGTTCTCGGAATATTTCGACGGCATTCGAGAGAGATTTCCTTCGGCGAATTGACCGGGGGTGGCCAGCCTTGCTTCTGGTTGAGGGCTCCAATTGCCCTACTTGAGGAGCTGCCAGCTGTGCGAAAACACTACCTGGAGGTAACCTATCGCAGGGGGAAGCCCTTGGCTGCATATCTGTATTTGTCGGCTGCTTCAGGTGCGAGGAGTGTGCGAACTGAGTCGAGAGGTGCAGGTTTGATGGTGGACTATGGCCTTGGTGATCAACCCATTGGTCTGGAAATCACAGCACCGCAACAGATGACGGTGTCCCAGATCAACGCCGTTCTGCGCAGCCTCGATCTTTCTCCGATGAGGGAGGAAGACTTTCCGCCGCTCCAGTCCGTCTGACTTTTGCTCGCGCTTGCAGATCGGAAACCTGGAAGAGCCCTTCAATGAAGTACAAGGTGGCACTGACTGAGTCCGATGAAGGATACAGCGTTTCTGTGCCTGGACTGCCTGGGTGTTGGTCACAGGGGGCAACAGAGGTAGAGGCGGTTGCGAACATCGAAGTGGCCATTGGCGAGTACCTGCAGGCTGTCGAACAGTTATTGGGCAACGCTGAGGGGCGTCTTGGTTGATCAGCTCTGAGAGCCGCCCAATCATCGTTCTGGGCGTTGAGCGCAGCGGGACCTCTGTCGTTGCCGAGATGGTCCACCGATGGGGTGCGTACGCCGGTCCTTCCGATGAGCTGCGCAAGGCCGATGCCAGTGCACCCAGGGGATACTGGGAGTTCCTGCCTCTATGGGATCTGCTGGCCGAGTTGGGTGACTTCGCTTCGGGGGCGACGTGGTGGGACCCGGACTTCGAACAGCGCATGGAAGAGAAGGCCTCGGACCCGGCTTGGCGCGCCAAAGCAACGGAACTGATGTCCGGAATGGACCGGGGTGGACCCTGGTTCTGGAAGGACCCCGCTCTTGTTCACTTCTTGCCGTTCTGGAAGCGGATGTGGCGGGAGGCGGTCTATGTGATCACGGTTCGACACCCTCGGGACGTCGCGGTTTCCTGGGAGAAGTTCTCTGTGCCGTCCAATTCCAAGGCTCCTGTCTCTTGGGTTGTGGTGAATCTGCTTCGGTGGCAGCACATGATGACAAGGATCCTGAAGCACACGGAGGATGCGGCGCACCGGCTGTTTCTCGGCTACGAGGACATCATGCGTCAACCACGTGATCAAGCAGGAAGACTGTCGGACTTCCTGGACGGGCAGTTTGGGCGTCGCCCCTCACGTCCCGAGGCGATGGCCGAGGCCGTTGATCGTCGACTGTGGCGAAACGACTGTGGGATCCTCCTTGAGGAAGTGCCTGAAGCTACAGATCAACAGAGAGCTCTCTATGCCCTTCTAAGGCGGAATATCAAGCATCCAGCTGAGCACCTCGACGTTGGTGGGTATCCACTGCCATCCGGTGACCTGGAGTTGCTGAACACTCAAGATGCGCTTCTGAAGGCATACCGCGATCTTGAACCAGGAACGAGTGTCTGAGGCGGTGTCCGCAGCCTCCGCCTCAGGGGTCTCTCGGGAGACTGCTTCGAGGTTCGGGGGCCCTGGGGCGCGCCGGGAAGACGGTGGGGACTGACGGAAGTGATCGACTACGAGGACAGGGGAAGCGTGGAGCCGAGCGACTGCCGGCGGGCAATTCTGCACGATGTCCGGGGCATCGAGCCTTTCGATCAAGTGGAGGCGGGGCATCGGCGGGAAGCAATCAGGTGGATTGAGAGTGGGGTGGAACTCTGCCGGAGGGCGAAGCCGGCAACGCCCCCAAGGCACCTCGTTTCGTATTTCGCCCTCACGGAGGAGGATCACTTCCTTCTCGTTGAGCACAGGAATGCCGGCCTCTGGTTGCCCACGGGGGGACACGTCGAGCCTGGGGAGCACCCCATTGAGACCGCAAGAAGGGAGGCCCGGGAGGAGTTGGGGATCGAACCGTCGTTCCTTTCAGAGGCGCCCCTGTTCATCACCGCCGCGGAGACGGTCGGGAGAACCGGGGGACACACCGATGTCTCTCTTTGGTACGTCGTGCTGTACCCACGGTCGGGCAAGCTCCAGTTCGACCAGGACGAATTCAAGTCGGTCAGGTGGTTGCACCGGGACGAGTTGCCGCTGGATCAGTGCGACCCACACATGAGTAGATTCGTCCAGAAACTGGAGTCGCGGCGATCTCGAGGAAGGGAAGGACTCCGCGTCAGCAGGGATTGACCATGCCGAGTCTCTGTGCTTCAGCCGTTGTGATTGACTCGGGAAGGGTCCTGCTGATGCAGCGCAAGGACCTCGGGCTGTGGAGCCTCCCGGGGGGCCATGTAGATGCGGAAGAGACGGTCGCCCAGGCCGCTGTTCGGGAGGTGGCGGAGGAGACCGGCCTGACAGCGGAGTTGACTCGTCTCGTCGGCGTCTATTCCGCGCCCCAGTGGCGGGATGGCGGCGATCACACCGTGGTCTTCGCTGGGGTCAGGACAGGGGGAGAGCTGAGACCGCAGAAGTCAGAGGTCAAGGAGGCGGGTTTTACGACCCCGACGCTCTGCCGGAGCCTCTCTTGTGGTGGCATGAGCAACGAATCCTTGATGCGGTGGCAGGCTGCGGCGGAAGCGTTGCCCGGTTGCAGGGGGTCCTCTGGCCATTTGCGCCAACTTGGTCGCGCCGGGACGTCGAAGGGTTCTTCACGCGGTCCGGGTTGTCGAAGGAAGGGTTCTACAGCAGGTATTGGACGGAGCGTGGTCGTGGCGACGGAACGATCGAGGTCAAGGAAGTCAGGAGCGGGGCTTGAGTTGCTTCAGGGACGGCATGTTGCCACCAAGCCGCTTCGACTCCTGACGGCGTCCCTCTGCGCATGAGCTACCCATGTGCAGTTGCAGGCGTTCTGTGGGAGGAGGGCCTCGATGCTCCCATCTTCCTCGGAGCCGGAGAGGATGCCTGGGCTTTCGCACTCTCCGACACCGAGGCGATCCGCATCTTCCCGCACGCGTCGCAAGACTTCGTCTCGGAGCTGGTGCGTCTCTACGAGCGACTCCAGGGACACTCCTTCTCCTTCCAGTGTCCGCGCATCCATGAGGTGCGGGTCCACGAGGGGATCGTCTACACCATCGAGGCGAGGCTGCCCGGACGGCCGATGGGGGAGTTCTGTCGGCAGGTCGATGGGGAAGCCCGGCGGCGGGTCCTGCGGAACTACCTGGGAGCGCTCCGGGAGCTTGGGGAGGTCGAGATTGGCGATCGCGACTTCGGGGGCCTGAGCGCTTCGGCAGTCTGGCCCACGGCCGGGACGTGGAAGGAGTTCCTCCGCCGGGGGTTGGAGACGTCGTGGCGGCAAGTCGGGTTGCAGCTCTCGGATGGGTTGCCCGATCTTCGCCGGATCGTCTCGCGGCTCGAAATCCTGATCGAAGAGCGGATGGACTGGGACCGGAAGTCGCTTGTCCATGGCGACGCCTATCCCGGCAATGTGCTCGTCGATGACGACGGAGAGGTCGCAACGATCCTGGACTTCGGGCGGTACAGCCTGGTCGGAGACCCGCGCCTGGACGTGGCCATCGCCATCGAGCTCACCGAGATGGCTGGGGGTTTCAGCCCGGAGGACACGGAGTTCCTGCGCGGACTGATCGAGGAGGACCCGGCGGCGGCGGCCTACCGGGCCTGGACGGCGATCGTGCTGGCAGCCGTGTATGGCGGCGACTCCCGGATCGTGCGGAAGTGCATGAGAACCCTTCGTGAGACGGCTGGTCGGCTCTGACCCCATGGCGGCGAGGTGGTCATCACCCCATGCACTCCGCGTGCAGACAACGCGGCGGAGCACCTTCGAACGCGAACGGGTCCGCTGGCCGATCTCTCTCCGCCGAAGGCACTCGACGGATGCCGGCCGAATCTGGGTCTTCACCGATGGGGGCGGGAACGGCAGGTTCTCGGCGGTCGTCCTCCGTCCGGGAACCGAGGAGCACCGGATGGCCGGGCGGCGGGGAACCGCCACCAACAGCGTGGTGGCCGAGCTCGACGGGGTCGTGCTGGGTCTGGAGAGCTGTCGGCCCCGTGAGAGGGTAACCATCGTCTCCGACTACCTCTGGACGGCCTACTACATCAACGGCTGGCACCGGGTGCATCACCCGCATCTGCGCGAAGCGGTGATCCGGGCGAGGTTCTGCCTCGAGGAGTTGGCGAGCGCCGTGTTCGTCCATTACGTGTTGGAGACGGGCGGCGAGTGCGCCTTCAGGCGATGGAACGCGGTCGCCCATGACCTGTGTCAGGAGCACCCGACCACGTGGCACTACTATCAAGACGCAGATTCAACTTCACTTCCCATGGCGAGGCCACCATGACCAGCACTCTGACCGACCAACAGATCGCCGACTACCATTCTGACGGCTACCTCATCATCCGCGATGTCGTCTCCTCCCGGGAGACCTCGGAGCTGAGGCGAATCGTCCAGAGGATGGTTCGCGAAGAAGCGGACCCATCCTCTCGGAAGTACCCCGCGCCCGGCAAGTACACCATCGCCGGCAATCGGATGGCCGAACCCGGATTGGCGCCCATTGCCGAGCATCCGGCAGTGGTCGATGCCGTCGAGGCCGTACTGGGGCAAGCCGCTCATCTGACTGCCTACGTCGCCTATCTGCGCGCTCCGGGCGACAAGGGCGGCAGTCCTCACTGCGACTACAAGCGATGGCGCCCCGTGGGCTCTTCGATGCGCTGGCTCTTCGCCATCATCCCGCTGAACGACTTCAACCGCGAATACGGCCCGCTGCTGGTCTCGCCCGGCTCCCACAAGCTCACGCGGGTCGTCGACCCGGAGGCGCACATCCTGGATGTGACGCGCCCCGATCGCGAGCAACTGCCCGACTTCATCGATCCCGAGCTCGGGGCCGGCGACCTTCTGCTGATGGACATGCATACCTGGCACGATGCACCGGCGGGGACGAGCACCGATGACCGCGTCGGGATCTTCAACAAGTACTGTGCCGTCAACGCACCGCCCGCCGCGGGCTACTATCCATACGATCCCGCCGCCCACCATGCGATGAGCGACTCCGGCAAGCGGCTAATACCCCTCCACTTCGACCGGCCGATCACGGACACGCGGCTCCTCATCGAATCGACATCCGGTGCGGAGCCGCGGTATCTCCTCACCAGCGCCGACGGCAACGGGAGCCGGGAACTGCCCGGCGGCCCGGGTCGGGAAGAGGAAAGGGCGGGCTGGGACATCGGTTGTCGGATCGGCTCCCTGCAGTCCCTCGTCAAGAGCCGGCTGAACCTGGATCTCCCGTGGGCCTCCTACATCGAGGACGTGGCAACCGATGTCGGCGTATCCCGCGTCTACGGGTATGCGGACGGCGAGGTGGATCGCGGATCACTCGGCGCCGGAGACTGGTGCACGCACGACCAGCTCCTGAACATGCTCGGCGAGTCCCACTCCATCTGTCGCGCCGTCTCGACCTGGCACCGGGAGGACCTCATCCGGGGCCGAGGCAAGGCTGTCAGCCAGAAGCAACGTCAGTTCGAATAGGGGCCACCCATGACGTCCGATACCGTTGCCGGCCATCGACCGCGCGAGCACGCCCGCTACGGAGCCGCCTCCCAGCAGGAAGCGGAAGGACCGCTGCCGCAACCCTTCCCGCGGCAGATCGGACCGCGGGCCATGGAGTACCTCCAGGAGGTCGTCGACTCCGGTCTCACCAGCGACATGGTGACCCGTTTCGAGCAGGCCTTCGCCGAGGCCCACGGCGCCGCCCACTGCATCGCCACGCCGGGATGCACGCCGGCCCTGGCGGTGCTCGCCGCGGCCTTCGACTTCGAGCCGGGCGACGAGATCGTGGTCAGCTCGGTGAGCGACTACGGCACGGTGCAGGGCCTGATCAGCGCCGGCTACATCCCCGTCTTCGCCGACACCGCGCCCGGCACCGTCATCGTCGATGCCGAGACCGTGGAGGCCTGCATCTCCGAGCGCACGCGGGCGATCCTGGTCGTGCACCTGACGGGGCTGATCTGCGACATGGACGGCATCAACGAGGTCGCGGCGCGCCACGGGCTGGTCGTGTACGAGGACGCATGCCAGGCCGTCTTCGGCCGCTACAAGGGCCGCTGGGCCGGGACCCTGGCCGCGGCGGGCGCCTTCTCCTTCGACTCGGAGAAGACCATGGGTTCCGACGTGGGGGGCTGCATCCTCACCGACGACGACCGGCTGGCCGAACGCGCCCGCTTCGTCGGCCAGAGCCGCGGCGGCGAGATGGTGGAGCACTTCGGGCGCGTGCACACGGTGAACGGCTTCGCCCACCGCATGACCCAGTCCACGGCCGCCATCAGCCTCGCCCAGCTGGAGGTGATCCGTCCGCAGGTCGAGCACCGGGACCGCATGATCCGCCGGCTGAGCCGCCTCCTCGACGGGATCCCCGGCGTGTCGGCCCTGCCGATCCCGCCGGAGACCGAGGTCTACTCCTGCTGGATGGCGGGCTTCACCATCGACCCGGAGCGGTTCCGGTGCGATACGGAGCAGTTCGGCGCGCGGGTGGCGGCGGCCGGCATCCCGGGAGCGGGACAGGCGCGCTACTACCTGCTGCCGGCGGCCTTGCCCTACCTCACCGAAGCGGCCGAGAAGCGCAGCTACCCGTACTCGCAGCCGCCGGCGTCGCGGACCTACCGCTACGACGCGTCCACCTGTCCCAACGCGCAGGCCGTGCTGGAGCGCTTCATCCGCTGGAGCAGCTTCTGCGAGAAGTACGAGCCCCGCCACTGCGAGCAGGCGGCGGAGATCGTGCGCCGCGTCGCCGAGGAGTGCAGGAGATGACCGGGGTCGCTCTGCAGCTGGAGGCCCGCTACTACCGGGCCCTGCCCATCGACCGCCCGGGATACGAGGAGGTCACCCTGTCGCTGCCGGTGGAGAAGACAGCCCTCGTGGTCATGCACTGCTGGAACATCGGCTGCCCCGACGGCCCGCCCGTGGACGTGGACTACTGCGTCGGCATGGGCTGGCCCCAGTCGACGGAGGAAGCCGGGCGCATCATGGCCGAGGTCATCCGCCCGGCCATGGACGAGGCCCGCGCCATCGGCATGGCGGTCTGCCACGTGGAGAGCGACTGGATGGACCACCAGTATCCCCACATCGACTCGCGGCGCTCGGGCGGGCCGGGGTCTCTACACCCGTACCAGCAGGAGATGCTCGAACGGGCTCACGGCGTCGACTACATGAGACGCTCGCCGCTGGTGAAGATGCGCCGCGCCGAGGTCGTCTCGCCGCAAGGGGACGAGCCACTCGTGTTCTACACCGACGTGCTCGACGAGTACCTCCGCAGCCGCGGCGTGGAAACCCTGATCTACATGGGCTTCGCCGCCGACATGTGCCTCCTCGGGGCCGAGGGGGGAGCCCGGGCGATGCTGGCCCGCGGCTATCGCTGTGTGGTCATGCGCGACGCCACCGTCGGCGTGGAGACCCCCGAGAGCTTCCCGCGGCGGCTGTCCACCAACTACGCCCTTCACATCTTCGAGTGGAGCCTCGGCTTCGGCTGCGCCTCCGCGCAGTTCCGGCAGGCCGTCCACCGGTTGCAGAAGGAACAGCCATGAGCCTGAGCATCTGCCCGTGGAAGTACGGCAAGCGCTGGGTCTACTCGATCACCTACGACGAGGCCCTGGCCGACCTGCACCGCTTCGCCGTGCCCATGCACGAGGAGTACGGCATCCCCGGCCACGTGGAGATCCTCGTCGGCCAGATGGGCCAGATCCGCAAGGCCGGCAATTCCAGCTACAACGGCTACCGCCACATGAACGGGGAGGAGCTGCGCGACCTGCTCGCCCGCGGCTGGGGCGTGGGCAACCACTCCTGGAGCCACGAGGTGATCACCCCGGAGATGGTGGACGAGGAGATCGGCCGCGCCAAGCAGGTGCTGGAGGAAGCCATCGGCGAGCCGATCATCCTCTACTGCTCGCCCGGCAACAACACGAACATGGCCGATCACGTCCTCGAGGCCTGCCGCCGCTACGGGTACCTGGGCGCCATGAGCCTGACCGACGCCCTCAACCTCCCCGGGGACGAGCTGTTCTGGATCAACCGCACGGCCCTGCACGACCACTACTACGAGCCGTTCTACAGCGCCTACGATCCGTACCGCAACATCCGCCAGGCCGAGGCCGTGCAGGGCTGGCTCATCGACTACTGCCACTGCCCGCTGGAGGAGCCGGTGCATCCCAACAAGGACTGCTCCGAGGCCCAGCTGCGGCAGCGCTTCGAGACGGTGCTGTCCGAGGGGGGCGACGAGGTCTGGTGCGCGGTGCCCGAGGAGGCCCTCGGCTACCACCTGACGCGGCGCCACGCGCGGATCGAAGTCGTGGAGGGCGGCGATGGGGAACAGCGCTTCCGCATCGGACTGGCGGGACTGCCGGAGCAGGTGCCGTACCGCAGCCTTACGCTGGAGGCGGACGTGCCGGGGGCCTGGTGCCGGGATCCGCGCGTTGTCGTGGATGGGCGGGAGCTGGCGGCGGAGGTGGTGCGTCCCGGCGTTCTGCGGGTGACGACACCGGTCAGCGACGGGACGGAGGTCGAGGTGCGCGTCTCGCCGCGGCCCTGACCATGTCAGGCGACTCTCGGTCGAATTCCGACGCGCAGACCCGCCTCATGCCGACGGAGGCGCACTTGAGCCCTGGCTCGGAGTACGACAAGGCAGGCGACTTCTACCTGAGATGGCTGGACAGGAATGTCCCGGACAGGGACCGGCGCATCCAGGCCTCGACGGGGATCATGCTGGCCATGCTGGGCGAGGTCCGGGGGCTTCGCGTATGTGACCTCGGATGCGGTGAGGGGTACCTGTCCCGCATCCTGGCGGGCCGAGGCGCTCTGGTCACGGGTGTCGACATCTCACGGGTTCTGCTGCAGCATGCGAGGGAGCACTCCGACGGCCAGGACATCACCTATCTGCTGGACGATGCGCAATCGCTGAGTCAGCTCTCCGACGCCAGCATGGACGCCGTCCTCTGCCACATGGCGCTCATGGACATCCCCGACTTGAGGGCGACTCTGTCCAGTGTCCGCCGCATCCTCGTCGACCATGGCAGGTTCGTCTTCACGATTCTGCACCCGTGCTTCTACTCTCCCTTCGACGCGGAGAACCCCGGGGAGGATCTCGACGAGGAGGGCCACTTCAAGGCCGTGCGAATCTCACGCTATGCCCGTGAAGGCAAGTGGTACTCCGATGGAAGCGGGATGTGCGGAACCCTCGGCAGTCACCACCGAACGCTGTCGACCTACTTCAACACCCTGATCAATAGCGGATTCCAGCTCTCCGAGATCTCGGAACCGCTCGATTCCGCGGCAGGCCCGGAGGAGGGGCGCCGCGAGAGCGTGGTGCCCACACTGCTCATCGGGGGGGCGACCGCCCTGCCATCCTGAGTGTTCGCCGGGCTCGTCGGAGGAGCTACGGCTTGCGCGCCAGAAGCTGTACCACGGCTTCCTGCCTTCCGTCTTCGAGCCGGGTCACCTGTTCCCCAAACCGCAGCAGTTCCCAATCGGCAAAGGCGCGCCGCAACTCCCGCGGGTCGGCGAGGTGGTCGGGATTGGTGGGGCCCCATCCGAACTCCGCCTGCGCCTTGCCATAGGTCTGAAACAGGAAGTGGCCGCCGCGCCTGACGGCCGACCGGACACGGGGAAAGACCGCCGGCTCGTGGAAGTAGAGGTTGGTCACCAAGTCCCAGCTCTCGACGCCGGCGTCGAAGGAGAGCACGTCGGCCGCGATCGTCTCGACCTCGACACCGCCCTCGGCGGCCAGCCGCCGGCACCACGCCAGTCCGGTTGGAGCGATGTCGACGGCGGTTACCGCGAAACCGAGCTGCGCCAGGAAGACGGCGTTCCGGCCGGCCCCGGCGGCCAGGCACAAGGCGCGGCCCGGTTCCAGTCGGCTCGCTTCTGCCGCGAGAAACGGCACCGGCTCGCGGCTCGGCTCGTAATCGCCGGCGCGGTAGCGGGACTCCCACTTCTCCCTGGGAGATAGGGGTGGTTCTGCCATATGGCGCCGGTCGCTACTTCCGGTCTCCGGCGCCGAAGCCCCCGTCGAAGAACGTCTTCAGGCCGGGGTGCTCCTGGATGTAGCTCTTCAGCTCCAGGACGATGTTCTCCTGGAGCTGGATGCTGTGGCCGCCGTCGACGGGCAGCACCACGCCGGTGATGAAGGCGGCTTCTTCCGAGCACAGGAAGGAGACCGCGTTGCCGATGTCCTCCGGCACCCCGGTGCGCCGCACCGGGTACTGAAGCTCCTGAAGCCGGAACCCGGCCTCGTCGCCCACCTCGGACCACAGCTTCTCCAGACCCTCGGTCACGATATGGCCGGGAGCGATGGCGTTCACCGTGATCCCCAGGGGCCCGAAGTCGATCGCCATCTGGCGCGTGAGACCGATGACCGCCGCCTTCCCGGACTCGTAGATCATGGCCCCCGCCGCCTGCAGCAGCCCGTGGACGGAGGAGATGTTGACGATGCGGCCGACCTCCATGGCCGGCGGTGAGCCGTGGCGCAGGCCGCGGCCCTCCCACGGCCCGGGATCGTATCCCTCCGGCGGTCCCGACTCGGTCATGGCCGGCACCCCGTACTTGGCGCCGAGGAAGTGGGCCATCACCAACAGGTCCATCCCCGTGCGCCAGGACTCGACCTCCACTTCGAGGGCGCTGCCGTCCGAGTAGCCGATGACGCCGAAGGCGTTCTGAACGAGGATGTCGAGGCGGCCGTACTCTTCGACAGCGCGTGCGACCATCGCCTGGGCGACCTCTTCTTTCGACACATCGCCGAGCATGGAGGAGGCGCGGCCACCCCCATCCCGGATCCCTTCGGCGCTGGCAGCCGCCCCGTCCTCGTCGATGTCGACGATGAGGACCGCCGAGCCGTCGGCGGCCAGCTTGCGGGCGATGCCGGCGCCGATCCCGGTGGCCCCGCCCGTCACGATGGCGACCTTGCCGTGCAGTTTCTTCCGATCCATGCGGTTGCCTCCTGGCGACGAAGATGCCCGCGGCTTCAGGGCGGTCAAGTGGAGCGTGGGTGCAGAATGGCGCCGCCCTGGGGGGACACGTCGAAGGCAAGCTCCCTGCCGCCGGCGCGCAGCCGGAACCCTTCCTCCTGCTGGACGACCCTCGCCTTCGCCGAGCGGCTGCAGAAGGCGAGGACGAGGACGTCGTCCTCCGTGCCCGCCACCAGCCGCGTCGACGCCTCGGCGGCGTCCGGGAGAAAGCTCACGAGGCTGCCGGCGGCCAGTCCCGAGGGCGCGAAGGGGACCTCCTCGGTCCGCAGTTGCAGGCCCTCCCCGAAGGCCGCGAACACCTCCACCACGCGGGGCCCGGCTCCGAGACGGGCGCGACTCCGGCTCACACCGCGCAGGTCCACCGGGTTCAGCTTGCAGGCGAGCTCGCCGCTCCCGGTCTCGGGTCCCAGGCCATGGGCCGGGTCCACCGTGAGCCGCCGCCGCCCCGGGCAGCTCAGGTCGACGAGGGCCAGATCGCAGGCCCCGGAGACGCCGGGCGTCTGCAGGGCCCCACCGAAGCTCAGAGAGGTGTGGGGCCGCACGTAGAAGGTGCGCGGCTCCTGCCGCGAGGCGAGTCCCTGGGAGTCGCGGCCCATCTCGCCGAAGGTGGCCGGCTCGTCCTGCCGCCTCGACCTGCCGTCCAGGGAGGCCTCCATCCACGGCCGTCCGGCGCGCCGGTTGAAGCCGCCCCAGCCGATCTCGGCCTCGTGCCAGGCTCCGGTCTTCACCCGCCCCGGGGAGGCGACGGTGACCTCGTGGTTGCGCTGGCTCTGCACGGTGAAGCGCAGCCGGCCGTCTTCTTCGACGACGAGGGCGAAGGTGTTGACCCCCGTGCCGCCGAGGCCGCCGGCGCCGTGGCCGGTGTTGAACAGGACCCGGGACCCGGTGCGTCGTCCCCGCAGCCTCAAGCACAGGCGCAGGCGTCCCCCGTCCGGGCGGAACCAGGGGCCTGCATCGTACTGCAGAGCGTCGCCGCCGCTCAGGCGGATCAGGCAACGGCCGGCCTCCTCGATTCGCCGCAGGCCCCGCGCCCGCCGCCGAAGCGCCGCCACCAGGACCGGTTGCTCTCCGGGCCGCAGCCAGTACTCCTGCTCGGTGCGCCGGCCGGAGACCCGCAGCCGCTGCCAGTCCCCCTTCCGCTCCGGCGCACCGGGCACCGCGACGACCTCGTTCTGGCCGCCGACGCAGGGCAGGCTGCCGCAGCTCACGGGCTGGGCCTCGGCGGCGCTGATCGTGCGCAGCAGGGGATGCCCCGCCCACTGCACGTGGAGGTTCATGAAGCCGTGGGCGACGCCGCCGTCGTAGCCGCTGACGCAGAGGATCGCCGCCCCGGGTCCATGGCCGCTGCGCATCACCGCCGAGCGGCCGGTCCGGGCGGAGAACCGCCGCGCCAGCGGCGCAGGGCGGCGGGGTCTCGCGGCGTGGAAGGCGGGGTTGTAGCAGCAGTAGGCGTAGGGTCCGTAGGAGATCATGCACTCCGCCGTGGAGCCCTTGACGCCGGCGCCGAAGCGGTAGAGCCGCCCCAGGCGCGGGTCGGCGAGGGCGGCGTCGCGCATCTCTCCGTCGCCCGCCTCCTGGGCGAGCCGCAGCAGGGCGGGGGAGCAGGCGTCGAGCTGGGTGCCGAGGACGGTGGCGTTGGCCGGATAGTAGAGCCGGTCGGGGATCCGCCGGGGCGCCGCCCGGTGGGCGCGGAACCAGGTCAGGGGCCGCCGGAACCGCGCCGGCGCCTCGCGGACGAGGTCGATGCCGGTGACGTTGCGCAGGGCCTCGGCGAACTGCAGCAGCCACAGGTTCTCCCAGGGCCAGAAGGAGGGGCCGTCCACGGGC
>JAJDTN010000167.1 GCA_022827165.1 Candidatus Latescibacterota bacterium | reverse complement strand
GACACTGTCTTGCCTCTGTATTCCCCTTCAAGCGGGAAGCTTGCTTCCTCGGTTATGCTGACCCGTCGATAAGGATTGGAAACGACCGTCCTCACCCTGTTGGCATTGCCCAGTACCTTCTGGAACTTGGATCGGCCGTTGTGGTCCAGTTGGACAGGAACGCGGTGCTCACCGACGATGCTGTTCAGTACACTCAAGAACGTGCTTCCGTCGGCTTTCTCCGGATCTTGGGGTTCAATGACCACCTTGGCCGGGCTGGAGTAACTCAACTGAGCAACGCTCCATTTGCCACCTGGCTCAGTACAGTCCAAGAGATCCAGGAGGGCCCTGCATTGGGCAATCAGGTGATCGAATTCCAGGCGGTTGCCCACTGCGGGGCTGAATTCAAGAGTCAGAGCACTCATAGTGGCATCTCCTCCAAGAGAAGAGATCCGCGCGGGTGAGGACGGGAACTTTGACGCTGCGGGGACCTCTCTCCCACAATGCCCTTGCCAGCGGTCCCTGTCAACAGCCCCTCAGGAAGACCGTCCCCGCCAGCGGTGATCCTGGCACGTTGTTTCTTCTCGCGCTACGTTGCAGAAGACGGCTACCACACTGCCCGACTGGAGACGTGACGATGAAATCAGCACTCGAGTTGGCCCTCGAAAAGTCGGAGTCCCTCGTCGACAAGGACCGCGCCAGGCTCAGCCCCGAGCAGATCGCCGCCATCGACGAGACCCGCAAGACCTACGAGGCCCGGTGGGCCGAGCAGGAGATCGTCCTCCGCCAGCGGATCGAGAAGGCGGGGGCCGGGGAGGATCCGCAGGCCGCCGCCGAGCAGCGGCAGCAGCTTCAGGAAGAGATGAAGTCCGTCCGCGACGGGTTGTTCGCCGAGCGCGACGAGAAGATCGAGGCCATCCGCCGCGGCGAGTGATCGCGGCCGGGCGCCAGGACGCTCCCCGTTTCCAGGATCAGCGCCCCACGACGAGGGCGGAGCGATGGTGGACGCGCTCACCGCCGGCCGTCGCCGTCAGCACGTAGAGGTAGGTGCCGTTGGCCAGGGAGCGGCCCCCCTCGTCGCGGCCGTCCCATGGTAGCTGGCCGAAGCCGGCTTCGAAGGGAACGGGTCCCAGGCGGCGGATGCGGCGGCCGCCGAGTGAGTACAGATCGACGCCGACCTCGGCTTCCCCCGACAGGAAGAAGGTGAAGGCGGCGCCCTCCCCGCGCACTGGATGGGGGTGCACGAGGACGTTGGCGGCGTGGAGGTCCGGGCCGACCAAGAGATCAATGCGGGACACGGCGAGCTCTCCTCCGGCGTCCACCAGTCTCGCCTCCAACCGCTGCAAGCCCTCGGCCGGCCGGTAGAGGGCGCTGGCGCCGGCGGCGGTGGTCCACGTCGAGTCCGCCGTCACCGGTGAGCCGTCCACGGCGAGCTCGATGCGCCCCGGGCCGTCCGCCTCGACCCACAACGCCCGGGTGCCGAGGGCGTCCCCGCTCTGCAGCCGGTGGCCCCCCGGCCAGGTCCGGAAGATCAGCCGCGGACCCTGGAGGGCCAGCACGAAAGCGTCGTTCCCCGGGTCGGCGTCGGTCCCCTCGTACAGGACCCGCACCCGGGCCCCCGCCGGCAGAGGACCCAGCGAGTCGAAGACCGCGGCCACCAGCTCCCCGGCGGGCAGGGTCGGCAGCCGGCGCTCCCGGAGCGGTTCCCCTTTCCTGCCCTCCAGGCGGAGGGACGCCGGCGGCGACGGGACCGCGCCCCGGTTGCGGACCGCCGCCCGGACCACCCCCTCGCCGGCCTCGGCGGCGGCCACCTCCAGGTCGGCCAGACCCGTGTAGCTCACCCGCCACTCCGAGAGGCGGGCGCCGGCCGCGGTGTCCACGAGCGCCGCCAGGCGCAGCCGCCGGAAGCGCTCCGCCTCCAGGCCGGAGAGGTCCACCGAGCCGGGGGCCGCCACCTCCCGTCCGGGGAGATCCGTCCAGCCGCCGTCCTCCGCGGGAACCTGGACCCTCACCTCCACGCCGCTCCCGTCGACGGTCAGGGTCCCCCAGGCCGCGGCCGGTCCGATGGCCGGCGACCACAGGCGGGCCGGCTGCCTGCGGCCGTGGCGCCCGTAGCGGAACAGGGAGGCGCCGGTCTTGTCCAGCGGCTGCCCCGGCCGCACCACGGCGCCGAGATCGGCCAGCCAGACCTTGTCGTTCACCCAGTCGTACTGGCCGGCGAGGCTCCCCGTCTCCTCCTGGTCCGAGGTCCACTCGTCGATGAAGGATCCGTCCAGGGCGCTCACGGCGCGGATGCGGCGGCGGCCGGCGTACTCGATCAGGTAGAGACGCTCGCCGTCGGCCAGGATCCCGTCCGTCCACATATAGGTGAAGCCCGTCTCCGTGGGCGGCGCCACGAACTCGCGGACCAGCCGCCAGGCCGCTTCCGGCTCGAAGACGCGCACCCGCCAGCCGACGCGCATGCCCACGGCCGAGCTCATGGAGACGTTGTACACGTAGCGGCCGTCGGAGGTGATCAGGGCGTGGATCACCTGTCCTTCGGCCGGCTCCTCCACGACCTGCCCCGTCCTCCAGTCGACCAGGCCGTCGGGGACCCGCACCGTGTCGAGCCGGCCCGTGCGCGGGTCCAGGCGCTCCAGCTCGAAGGTGCGTCCCGCGTCGCAGTAGAGGTAGCCGTCGGAGTGGCCGGTGGCGGCGATCCCGCCCGAAGTCGAGTCGGGCAGGAACCCGTAGAACCGGCCCCGCTCGGTGCCGCCGAAGCCGGTGCCGATGCGGGCGAAAAAGTCGGTGCCGGCGTAGCGGGTGGAGGGGTCGTTGAACCAGCGCTTGGCGTAGAGGTACTCCCCGTCCGCGGCCACGATCCCGGCGCCTTCCAGCTCGCCGACGGTGAAGCCGTCCTCGCGGGTGGCCGCCGAGGGGCGGAAGGCCGGCCGCGAGGCAGAGAGGGTGACGGCGCCCCCTTCGGCGACGAGACCGCCCCCCGACTCGCCGAGGGCCAGGAGTTGAGGCCCGCGGCTCCTCCACACGCCGTCCGCGGCCCCGGGGGGCGAGGGCTCCAGCGCGAAGGTCCGCACCGCCGACCACGGACCGGGGACGGCATCGTCCACCAGCCGGACCCGCCAGTAGAGGGGTGACCCCGGCGGCGCCGCGAACCCCTCGAAGGTGTGCTCCGCCAGGCCCTGCCGGGCCGTGACCAGCGGCGACCACGCCGTGGCCGACTCGGGGAAACCGGGCTCGGTGGAGAGGGCGAACTCGCAGGCCAGGCCGGCCGACCCGCCCGAGGCGTCCACCGGGGTGAGCGCGCGCAGCGCCACGGCGGGCGCCAGGCCGCCATCGGGCGGAGACAGGACAGAGGCGGCGCGGGCATCGAGGATGTGGAGGGAGAGGTCGAGGCGGTTGTCGCTCTCGTCGGCCTCCTGCACCTGGTCGTCGGCGTCGACGACGAGGGAGAGGAGGTATGGCCCGCGGCGGTCGCCCACGGCCCAGTCGAAGCGCAGGCTGTCGCCGCCGGCGAAGGGGCCGCGCCGCTGCACCCAGAGGGTGTCGGGGGCCGCTCCCTGCGCCTCGCCGAAGAGGGCGACGGTGAGGCTGTCGGTGCCGAGGCGGGTGTTGTTGCGGAACCGGCCCGTGACCGTCACCGTGGCGCCGGTGCTCACCCTCCCGCCGAGGACGGCCAGGTCGGCGGCGGCGTAGTCGGCGCCCGGCGCCAGGGCCAGCGCCTGCGCCGGATCGCCGATGAGCTGCATCGTCTCCACCGCGTCGCGGTAGCTGGAGTGGGCCGCCAGGACCCGCGCCTTGGCGGCGTCGAGGACGGGACCGAACCGCAGCCGGCCCTCGGTGAAAATCAGCTTGTAGAGCTGGTCGCTCAGCAGCCGGTTCTGGGCCGTCCGCGACAGGGCGGTGGCGGAGATGAAGGCGATGGCGCCGCCCTCCTCGTGCTCCGTCATCAGCTCGCTCAGGGCCTCCTCGGTGGGCAGGGTGAAGAGCCCGTTGAGACAGGAGAGGGCCAGCATCAGGGGCAGGCGGCCGCCGTTGCGCACCTGGTTCAGGTACTCCCAGTCCGGGAAACCGGTGGAGAACAGGTACTGCATCGCCCCCGCGGCGCCGTGGCCGGAGAAGTTGACGATCAGCGCCCCGTCGTTGAGGGCGTCGACGAAGGCCTTGCCCCGGGGGTTCGGCAGGGGCGCCTCGTCGGGGGCATAGATGCGCACCGACTGCAACCCCGCCGGCTCCGTGTAGCGCGCCGCGAGCGAGTCGAGGGGGCCGGAGAACTCGTCCTTGGCGTGCCAGTTGGCGGCGAAGACCGAGCGGCTGCGCCAGTCCCCCGGCTCGGGGTCGGAGTCGTAGGCGATGATCTTGTCCACCACCCGCTCCGCCTCCTCCGCCGAGTCGACGGCCAGCCGCCCCACGGACAGATCGGCCAGCAGGTCGTCGCCGTCGACCAGGGTGAGGTGGTAGTCGGAGGGCGAGAACCCCCGTTCCCGCGCCAGGTAGTAGCGGGTGGGCACGAGCGTCCGCTTCGGCTTGCCGGTGTAGACCCCCCGGTAGTCCCAGGTCGCGTCCCCGAGGAGGGTTACGAAGGCCGGACGCGGCGCCCAGGCTTCGTAGGCGTGACGGATGAAGTCGGCCACCGCCTCGCGCTGGACGCGGCCGAAGCTGAACTCGTCGTACACGTCCTCGGTAGAGACGACGGCGACCCGCAACCCGTGGCCGCGCCGGTGGCCGGCCAGGCGGTGCGCGGCGTCGAGGAACTCCGGGTGGGAGAGGATCACGTAGTCGGCGCCGTGCGTCCCCGAGGCCCAGTCGGAGGGCGTGTCGGGAAGGCCCACCGGCTCCCGCAGGGAAAGGCTGTCCGCAGCGACGTAGAGGGGCGGCGAGGCGGGAGCGTCCTCGAAGGTCGCCTGGAAAGAGGTGTCGGCGGGGGCGACCGCCGCCCCCGTCAGGAGCGCGCCGTTGGCCGCGTCGAGGAGCACCACCTCCGGGTGCCGGAACCCCTCCACGGTGATGCGATGGCCCTCCGGCGCGGCCTCGGCCGGGGCCGCCAGGAATCCCGGATCGGCGTCGAACCGGCGGCGGTAGGTGACCCGGAACCAGTTGAACCAGATCTGGTCGACCTTGATGCGGTCGGCGTACCCCTGCAGCAGCACCCGGTTGCGCGGCTTCAGCCAGCCGGAGGGCACGGAGGCGTCGATGACGCGCGGCACCTGCCCCACCCAGTAGGCCTCCTCGAGGACCCGCGAGTCGGCGCCGGTCCAGTTGAAGTGCACCACCGTGTGGTGCTCGCCGAACCCCTCTCCCGTCCGGCCCTGGAGGGCGACCTCCACGCGCGCCTCGTACTCCTCCCCCTCGTGGATGGCGGTGATGTCCCCCGCGAAGGTCTGGCTGGAGGGCGTGTCCGGCTCGGTGGCGGTCAGCGCGTCCTGGGGCGGCTGCCAGAACCATCGGTCCATCTGCAGGTCGGTGGCGAAGCCGAGCTGGTCGAAGCTGCGGTCGATCTCGTGGTGCGCCGCGTTCAGGTACCACTCCCTCTCCGGGTAGCCGCGGTCCGGGGAGGCGTCCCGCTCCTCGTAGCGGCGGCCGGGGGCGCCGCCCCAGGTGAGCCAGTACGTCTCCTCCGGGCCGTACTCGCTCTCGTGGTCCCGCTCCTGCCCGGCGGTGACCGCGCGCCGGTAGCGCCCGTAGAACAGCAGCTCGTCGCCGGCGTCGAAGGACCCGTCCTCGCCGCCGCGCACCACCAGGGGGATCTCGGCGCCGGCGCGCAACAGCCGGAATGTGCGCGGATCGATCGATTCCGCGTCAAAGTGCGAGAGCGGCTCCCACCCCGGCGTGATGCGGTACACGCCGTCGGCCGGCACAAGGAGCTTGATCCACGATTCCACCGGGTCGTACCAACTCTTGGCCGCGGCCGGACGCGCCGCCGGACGCGGAGCCGCCCAAGCGGGAGGGGGCGGGTTGATGAAGGCCGCGCGCAGGACATCCCCGTGGGGGTCGGGGAGAGGCGCGGGCCGGTGGGCCCCCCCGCCGACGAAGGCCACATCCACTACCAGCCGGCGGTGCACGCGGACCTTCCCGGAGACCGGATCCACCTGCCACGGGAACAGCCACAGCCGGTGGGCGGGTGTTCCGCGCAGCCGGCCGAGGGGCTCGGTGTGGGCGAGGGCCGCCACTTGGCGCGGGTCCAGTACCACGGCCTGGCTGTCCGCGGACATCGGCTCCACGCCTGGGTAGTCCTGGTGCGCCTCGGAGACCACCGACAGCCGCAAGCGGGCTCCGGGCGGGGCCGCCACCAGGGCCGCCACGTAGGGCAGGTCGACCCCTCCCGGACCGGCCCCCCGGGGCAGCCCCAGAGCCGCGATGCGCCGCCCATCCGGGCCGATTCCGGGCTCCACCTCGAGGGCGAGGCGCAGGCCCCCGGTGTCGGAGTCAACGAGGCGCAGCCCGGCGGCGGAGGGATCGGCGGCGGACGGCGGGACGGCGACGGCGGCGGCCACCGCTCCCGCTAGGACGAGCCAGGTGCGTGGGCGAAGGGTCATGGGGAGACGGGTTCCGGAGAGCGGGAGCCTGTCCTGGGCGCGGGCGCCCCGTCGGGAGGCCGGCCGCGCCGGCGGCGGCCGGCGGGGGCAGCGCCAGCCGCGGCGGGGATTGGCCGAAGTCGTGCTCGCCGGGTCACGAGAGGGGAAAAAGACTCCGGGCCGGACGCGCGGTCTTGTCGTAAGCGCATGGGAGAGAAGGGGGTTCGCATGGCCCAAGGTACGGGCTCCGGGACCCGCCAGCCAGACGACGCTGCGCCGGCTGCCGGTCGATCTCACCCTGCCGATACCATAGCTTCCAGCCATGCTCTGCCGCATCCGCCACGCCCTGTCCCTCCTCCTCGGCCTGCGCGCCCACGACCTGAGGGCCGCTCGCAGCTACATGCGCCTGCAGTGGCCGGAGCACTCCGCCCCGGGGCGCCTCCTCCGGTTCGCCGGCTGGACCCTGGCCCAGGTCTTCCGCCGCATCCCCGAGGGCCTGACCGGCGTCACCTTCGCCCGGAGCGTGGACCGCACGCCGATCTGGCTGGCGGCGGGAAACCCCCTGGCCGGCGTCCCCTGGCGGGACCACCCGGGGGCGGCCCTGCCCGACTCCGTCGATGCCGTGGTCATCGGCGCCGGGTTCACGGGCGCCGCTTGCGCCTACCACTGGGCCCGGGCGCCCTCCGGCGGGCGGCTCGCCGTGCTGGAGATGGACGACCCGGCCTCCGGGGCCAGCGGCCGCAACGAGGGCCTGGTGGTCATGGGCCGCTACTTCGCCATGGTCCGCGACACCGTGCGCCCCTACCTCGACCGGGTGCGGGCCGACCTCGGCGAGGACGACCGCGCCCGCCTGGCGGAGCAGTTCGCCGCCGTCTACGCCCGCAGCGCCTACCGCAACGCCGACCTGATCGAGGCCACGATCCGCGACGAGGGCTTCGACTGCGACTACCACCGCAAGGGCTGGATCCAGGCCCGGGACGCGGCCGACCAGGCCGCCCTGCGCGCCAGCGTCGAGGCCGGGGCCGCCCAGGGCCTGCACGACTGGCAGCAGCTGGCGCCGGAGGAGGTCCACAGCCTC
>JAJDTN010000025.1 GCA_022827165.1 Candidatus Latescibacterota bacterium | reverse complement strand
GCCGCTATTGTCTGACGACGGATGGGCTGCGGCAGTTGGCCCGTGAGGAGGGCATCACTCTCCAAACATTACTCCGCAGCCGTCCGGTCTCGAACCAGTGGCGTCGGACGCTTCTTGAGCGGCTGGACGCCGTGGGAATCGTCTACCGGCTGGCATCCGCCCTCTCCGACCTCGCCCACCCCCTTCGATTCCGCTGGTACCGGGCCATGCCCATGGACGCCGCCATAGCCCTCCCCGACGGGCGGGCGCTCGCCGTGGTCCGGCAGGGTCCGGCCACCGACCGCACGGGCTTCGCCAAGCGGCTGTGGCGGCTCCGGGAGGTCGAGCGGCCCGCCGCTGTCCTGTTGCTCATGCCCGACGAGGCCCGGCTCAGGCACGCCCGCAGGCTGCTGACGGGAGCGCCTTTCATGTCCTACCTGGCACTGGAGAGGGAGGCGGCATCGGCGGGGGCGGGCGCAAGAATCTGGCGCACACCCTCCGGGGCCACGCTCCTCGACCTTCGCGAGGCGCTTCGTTACACGGGGCCGCGCGGCCCCTGGCCCGACGAGGAGCCGCCCGTGCGGGCGTCCCTCCCAGCAGAACTCCACGATGAGGCCGGGGAAGACTGGATGCTGCCCTCCGTGCTGAAGCCGGTGGAGAAGCGAGCCCACGACCTCATCGCCGACTGGCCCTGGCTCACCCCCGCCCACCTGGGCGCAATCATGGGGCTGAAGCGGTCGCGGCTCTCCGAGGTCATCGGGAAGCTGAACGCTCTCGACCTGGTGATGGACGCACCCATCGGGGGAATGCGCCGCCTCGCCGTCGCCGACCGGGGTCTGGCTATGCTGGCCCGCAGGGACCGCGCCTCCGTGGGCGGGGCGAAGAAACGGTGGAGCGCCGTTCCCCTGGATGACGGAGACTGGCGCAACGTCTCCGGCAGGCGCAGCAGGCAGCTTCTAAGGAACATCGAGCACACCGAGGCCGTCCACGCCTTCATCGCTGCGCTGTCGAGGCAGGCCCGATCCCGTTCCAGGGAGATACTCCAGCTCGACCCGCCCCGCAGGGCCTCAAGGTACTTTCGATACGACGACCGGCTGCGCTCCATCCACCCCGACGCCTTCGGCGTCCTGCGTTGGCGCGACGCCGTCTGGTCGTTCTTCCTTGAATGGGAACGCCGGGCCGTGCGCCCCGTCACGATGGCGGCGCGCCTGGCTCCCTACCTGCGCTACTACTCCTCACACCGGCCCACCGACGACCACGGGTCGCGGCCCCACGTGCTGGTGGTCTTCCACGACGACCTGGCCGCCACCCACTTCCTGCGCATCGCAGGGGAGGAGACGAGGCGGGCCGGGGTGGACCTCCCCCTGCTGGTCTCCCACCGGGAGATGGTGGAGCGGGAGGGGCCGCTGGGACGGGCGTGGCTCGCCCCGGGAGGCACCCAGCCGGCCTATGCCTTCACGGGCCGGTAGAGCACACAACACGACACGGGAGAAGACCCATGAGAATCTACTACATCGACGAGTCGGAAGGCCCCACCTGCTACGTCCGCTCCGCCTTGGGCGTGGACGCCGAGCGGTGGAACGCTCTCTACGAAGACATCCAGGAGTGGAGGAGGGAGCTTCGCGACAGCTACGGCATCCCGCCCGACCGGGAACTTCATGCCTGCGATCTGCTGGCGGGAAGAGGGATGCTGGCCCGCAACGGCAATGCCAACGAGCGGCTCTCCCCGGGCCAGGGGGCCGAGGTCTTCAGGGACGGCCTGCGACGCATAGAGAACGCGGCCCTTCGCATCGGCGGCGTCGAGGTCATCAACGTCTGTCTCCGCAAGCCGGAGGTGAGTGCGTACGAGAAGGTCAGCCTCGACCGGCTGCTCAACCGCATCAACGCCTCGGTCAAGGCCGCGGGCACACATGCCTTTCTCATCTTCGACGAGGGCAAGGAGCGGATGATAACGACGGCCTACCGCAGGCTCAGGATATTCAATCCTGTGCCCAGCCGGTACGAGAGATGGGAGGAGGGGGAGAGGACCCGGAACATCCCCGTCGAGAACGTCATCGGAGGCCCATCCTTCCGAAGCTCCCAGGACGACGACCTTCTCCAGATGGCCGACCTCATCGCCCACGCCCTGCTGAAGCAAGAGGAGGATCCCAGCCCCAGGACGACGAAGATGGGCGTCCATCTGGCCTTCAGCATCCTCGACCGCGCCCTCAACCGCAGGGCGTCCCGGCGCGATCCCCAGGGGGTCGTCAGGCGGTGAAGGGCGGCCCCCACTCCTCCCGCTCCTACTCCTCCGGTCCAACCTTCGCATGGGGGTCGCCGTAGAGCAGCAGCGGGAAGCCGCCGGGCACGCCCAGTGACAACTGGAACATGGCCCAAACGTCGCTCCCGGTGGGTTCCGCTCCCTTGAGCCACTCGCCAACGGCGTCCTCCGTCACCCCCAGGCGTTCGGCCCGGTCCCGCCGCGACAGACCGGCCATCTCCATGAAGCGTTCCAGCCGCTCCCCGAAATCCTCCGGCCACAGAGCGCCGCGCTCCCCGGCGCTACCTTCAGGTCCTTCGAC
>JAJDTN010000044.1 GCA_022827165.1 Candidatus Latescibacterota bacterium | reverse complement strand
CTGGCAGTCGGGTTGCATGGAGGAGCGGTCAATCTCCGGGGTCTGAGTACAGGCACATTGGAGGTCTTGTTGAGCGATCTTCCGGAGGGTCCGGATCTTGTCGTTACGTCCGTGGCCTTCTCTCCGGATGGCTCCATGCTGGCGGCTGGTTTCGGAGATTCCGACAGGGGTGTCCTAAAGACATGGGATTTGAGCACCGGTACGAGCGCATCCTATTCGTGGGCCACCGGATACGTCCTCGCTGTCGCCTTCTCTCCGGATGGCAGCACCCTTGCTGCGGCGCTGAGCAGTGGTGGCGGTCCCGATGCGAATACCGTCAAGCTGATGAATCTTGATACGAAGGAGATTCGGACTCTCTCCGGGCACAGAGAGCATATCAGTGACATCGCCTTCTCCCGAGATGGGAGCGTCCTGGTTTCAGGCGCGGCTGATGGAACCGTTCGAGTCTGGAATCTGGAGACCGAGTCTTCCGAGGTCATCCATCCTCCCAATGGGGTTTCGACAGTGGCCATCTCCCCTAGCGGAGATTTCCTGGCGGTGGCCCAGGGAGACGATACGATTGGACTTGTCGATTGGAGGACAGGCGAGGAAGTCCTCACGCTGTTCCATGCCTACAGTGTCCACTCCCTGGCTTTCCTGAACGATGGAGGCACGCTCATCTCGTCGGATGCCCGCACGGTGGAATTCTGGGACGTATCGCATTGGACGGTCCTCAGCCCGGAGTTGGTGTCGATCCAGTCTGGCGACGAGCAGGAGGCCGACATGGGCATGGCGTTGGCGGAGCCCTTCGTCGTCTCCGTGCTGGATCAGCATGGAGATCCCTACGCGGGTGCAGAGGTTGCCTTCACGATTACCGCCGGCGATGGCACTCTGTCCACCGCCACGGCCACCACCGATACGAATGGACGGGCTTCGGCCACCCTGACGTTGGGCCAGGACCCGGGACCCAATACGGTCGAAGCCACAGTGACAGGCTTGGAGCCTGTCGTATTCACGGCGACCACGAAGGCGTCTCCTGACTTCGATCAGGACGGCCACGTCGGACTCAGCGACTTTTTCCTTTTCGCGGAGCACTTCGGCAGCAACGACCCCCGCTTCGATCTGGACAGCGACGGCTCGGTGGACTTTGCGGACTTCTTCCTCTTCGCGGAGCACTTCGGCGAGGAAGAGCGGACCAAGCTGATCGCCTGGGCCCATGACTCGCTCGGCCTGCCCGATAGCCCCCAACTGCATCAGAACACGCCCAACCCCTTCAACGGCCAGACCGTGATCTCCTGGTTCGTGATGAAGTCCGGACCAGCCCATCTGGAGGTCTATGCCCTCACGGGACAGAGGGTAGCTGTCCTGAGTCAGGGATTCCATGGGGCCGGTATCCACCGACTCCAGTGGGACGGCCGCGATCAGCAGGGCCGTCCCCTGGCCAGCGGTGTCTATGTCTATCGGCTCGTGACGCCAAGGGAGACATACACACGGAAGATGACGCTGCTACGCTGACCAGAAGGAGCAAGGCCTGAGGCCGCGCTCCGGACTCCTGCCGGACAGCCGGCCTTCAGCCGGCGTCCCCTAGAGGCGCAACACTGGCATGGAAGTTGACGATGTTGCCGTCGGGATCGCGGAACCAGACGGACCGCCGGCCCCACGGCTGGGTGGTGGGTGGCTTCACGATCGGCACCCGCATCGCCTGAAGCCGGCCGAACTGCCGGTCCACGTCGGCGACCTCGAACTCGATCGTGTAGCCGCCGCGCCCCGCGCCCTCCATGCTCCCGGCTGCCATGTGCTCCATCTCCTCCTCCGAGAAGATCGAGAGGGAGGCGCCCTTGGTGGAGAGACCGACGAAGGTGCTGTTGACACTCCCCTCGACGCCGACGACCTCGATGTAGAACTCGGCAAGTCGGCGGACGTCCTTCGAGACGATGCAGATTCCAGTGAAGCGCATTGGGCCCTCCGGGTGATCGTCCACTCTCACACGTCCAGCACATAACGCGCCAGCGGCGTCAGCCGCCGGTCCGTCTCCGGCCTCAGGTACTCCCGCTGGTCGGTCTGCTGCCGGTGCTCGCGGGCGATGAAGGCGCAGTGCAGGAGCCGCCTCTGCGCCCCGGAGCGGTTGCGGGTGCAGCCGTGCCAGGCGCTGCCGTTGAAGACGCCCACCGACCCGGCCGGGGCCTCCAGGCAGACCTCGCCGGGATGGGGCGCCAGACGGTCGGCGACCTCCTCCCCCACACGGCCGGGGAACCGGTGGCTGCCCGGCACGATGCGGGTGGCGCCATTGTCGGCGCTCATGTCGTCGAGGATCCACATGGAGTTGACCACGTGATACCGGCCGGGGGCGCGCTCGCCGCCCCAGTCGGCGTGCAGCTCCTGCTGGCCGTGGCCGGGCAGGGGGTCGTGGCCGTTGAGGGAGTGCAGCTTGAAGGGCCGCCGAAGCACGTGCCACACGGCGGCCAGAAGGGCCGGATGCAGGTAGACGCCGTCGAAGACCTCGCCCTTGTTGACGAGGTCGGCCAGCCGGCGCACTCCTTCGACCTGGGCCACCTCCTTGCCGGCTTCGTCGCCCTCGCCTTCGAAGACAGCTTCGAAAGCCTGCCGCAGTTCCTCGAGCCAGGCGGCGCCGGTGATGCCCTCGAGGATCAGGAAGCCGTCCTCGTCGAGCCGGGTCTTCTGCTCCGGGCTCAGCTCGGCCGGCTCGAGGCCGAGATCGGTCAGTCGTTCGTCCATCACGACAGCTCGTCCAGGGTCAGGGAGAAGGCGGGCACGAAGCGCTCCATGAACCAGGCCACCTCGGGCAGGTCGAGGGCCTCGATCTCGGCTTCGAGGGTGGCCCTGGCGCGGGCGAACTCCTGGTTGCCGCTGTTCTCCTCCTCCAGGCACTTGAGGTAGGCGCAGAGCTTGTCGGCGGCCTTCACCAGCCTGGCCGGCCCGTCTTCCCCATCGGCCATGATCAGCGGGCGGTAGGCGCCGCGCAGCTCTTCGGGCAGCATCTCGAAGAGGCGGTGTCTCGCCGCGTCCTCGATGCGTCCGTAGGCCGAGCGCAGGGCCGGGTCGTGGTGCTTGATCGGGCTCGGCAGGTCGCCGGTGATCACCTCGCTCACCTCGTGGAAGACGGCCAGGGCCATCACCCTCTCCGGGTCGACGGGCCGGCCGAAGACCTCCCGTGAGATCAGCGCCAGGCCGTGGGCGATCATCGCCGCCTGCAGGCTGTGCTCCTGTATGTTCTCGGTCCGCGTGTTGCGCATGACCCCCCAGCGGGCGATGTACTTCATGCGCGCCAGGTAGGCGAAGAAGTGGCTGGTCTCCGGCAAGCGGCTCGTCTCCTTTCCCGCGCGTTGACAGTCTCGGCGGGGCCCGGTTATTTTACGCCTTTCCTGCCGCCGCCGCGGCAAGCAGCTCTCCAAGCCGCTGCAACGTCTTCATTTCCAGTTACATACAGGCTTTTCCAAGGGCCTTGCCGTCGACATGGCCGTTGCGCCCGCCCTCGATCCCGTCGCCCGAACGACCGCCCAGTCCGCCCCCGTGCGGCAGGTCCTCGACCGGCTCGCCGGCGGGCGGGAAGTGCGGGTCCACGGACTGCCGGCGAGCCTCGGCGCCTTCCTGCTGACGGCGGCCCAGCGCGAGCTGGGGCGGTCGATCCTGGTGGTGGCCGCCGACGAGAGCCGGGCCGAGGCCTGGCGCGACGACCTGACGGCGGTGGCCGGCGCGGAGGTGGTCCGCTACTTCCCCATGTGGGACATCGATCTCTACGACGGGCGCTCCCCCGACATGGAGGTCTCGGCCCTGCGCATCGAGGCGGCGGCGCGGCTGGCGGACGGCTCCCCGACGATCGTCGTCGCCCCCGCGGCGGCCCTGCTGTCGCCGCTGATCCCGGCCGCCGTCCTGGAGCGCGCCACCCTGCGCCTGGCCTGCGGCCAGGTCCAGCCCCTCGACGACCTGGTCTCCCATCTCGTCGACGCCGGCTTCGAGCGCGTGCCGATCATCGACGGCCTGGGGCAGTTCAGCTCCCGCGGGGGTATCCTCGACATCTATCCCCCCGGCGTCGAGCACCCGCTGCGCCTGGAGTTCTTCGACGACGAGATCGAGTCGATCCGCACCTTCGACGTGGGCACGCAGCGCTCCCTCGACGCCTGCCCCGAGGCGGTGGTGCTGCCGGTGTGCGAGGTCGTCCTGCACCGGCCCTTCTTCGACGATTTCGTGCCCAACCTCGAGAAGGCCGAGGAGGAGACCGGCGTCGATCTCATCGAGGTCAAGGACCCGCTCGAGCTCGGCACCGCCACACTGGAGGGCATCGAGGCGGTGATGGGCGTGCTCTACGGCCCGGGCGACGGCCTCTTCGAGTACCTTCCCGCCGATGCCGTGGTCTGGGCCGACGAGACCGACGACATCGACGCCGACGTGGAGAAGCAGCAGGCCCCCTCGCGGCGCGACTACGAGCGCCACGCCGGCCGCGGCACCCACCTGCCGCCGGAGCGCCTGGTGCGCGAGACCTCCTGGCTCCACGGGCGGGTGGCGCGCCACCCGCGGGTCCGAACCGCTCCCGTCGGCGAGGGCGGGGAGGCCGTCCGCTTCGGAGCCTCGGAGCCGCGTATCGTCCAGGGCGACCTGAACGTCCTCCGCCAGGAGATCGCCCGCCTCGGCCGCCAGAACTACGCCGTCCACATCCTCAGCGAGACCCGGGGCCAGTCGAGCCGCCTGCAGGAGATCTTCGCCGAGTGGGGCGACGACATCGTCTTCGGCCTCGGCAGCCTGAGCCGCGGCTTCGTCTTCCCCGAGGCCGGCGTGGCGGTCCTCAACGACCACGAGATCTTCTCGCGCAACAAGAGCCGCCACCGCTACCGGCGCTTCAAGGCGGCCAAGCCGATCTCCTCCTTCGACGCCCTGGGCGTTGGCGACTTCGTGGTCCACGTCGACCACGGCATCGGCCGCTACCTGGGCCTGCGGCGGCTGACGATCACCAACCGCGACCACGACTGCCTGGAGGTCACGTACCAGGGCCGGGACAAGCTCTTCGTGCCCGTGGAACAGCTCGACCGGCTGCGGCGCTACGCCAGCGCCGACGGCAGCCCGCCACTGCTCAGCAAGCTCGGCTCGGGGGCCTGGGAGAAGCTCAAGGAGCGCACCCGGGAGGAGATCTTCAAGGCCGCCGCCGAGCTGATCCAGCTCTACGCCGAGCGCAAGTCCCTGCCGGGGGTCGGGTTCTCCGGGGACTCGCCGATGGTGCGCGAGCTGGAGGCCTCCTTCCCCTTCACCGAGACGCCGGACCAGCTGCGCACCGTGGAGGAGGTGAAGCACGACATGGAGGCGCCCCACCCCATGGACCGCCTGGTCTGCGGCGACGTGGGCTACGGCAAGACGGAGGTGGCGGTGCGCGCCTCCTTCAAGGCCGTGTGCGACCACAAGCAGGTGGCGGTGCTGGTGCCGACGACGATCCTGGCGCAGCAGCACCTGCAGGTGTTCTCCGAGCGCATGGAGCCCTTCCCGGTGAGGGTGGAGGTCCTCTCCCGGTTCCGCACGGCGCGGGAGCAGAAGCAGGTGGTGGAGGACGTGAAGGCGGGCAAGGTGGATATCCTCATCGGCACCCACCGCCTCCTGGGCCGCGACATCCGCTTCCGCGACCTGGGCCTGCTGGTGGTCGACGAGGAGCAGCGCTTCGGCGTGCGCCACAAGGAGCGCCTGAAGCAGCTCAAGCGACAGGTCGACGTCATCACCCTCACGGCGACGCCGATCCCGCGGACCCTGCACATGTCCCTCATGGGGGCCCGCGACATGTCGGTGATCAACACCCCGCCCCAGGACCGGCTGCCGATCCACACCGAGATCATCACCTTCGACGAGGGCCGCATCGCCGCGGCCATCGAGCGCGAGGTCGAACGCGGAGGGCAGGTCTACTTCGTCCACAACCGCGTGCAGTCGATCCACGGCCTGGCGCGGTTCCTGTCCGAGCTGCTGCCCCAGGTGCGCTTCGCCGTGGCCCACGGCCAGATGCCGGCGCGCCAGCTCGAGAAGATCATGTTCGACTTCCTGGAACGGAAGTACGACTGCCTCGTCAGTACCATGATCATCGAGTCCGGCATCGACATCCCTTCCGTGAACACGATCCTGGTCAACCGCGCCGACATGCTGGGTCTCTCCCAGCTCTACCAGATCCGCGGCCGCGTGGGGCGCTCGAAGGAGCGCGCCTTCGCCTACCTGCTGGTGCCCAAGGGCAAGCGGCTGACCCGCAAGTCGCGCCTGCGCCTGCGCGCCGTGGAGGAGTTCGCCGACCTCGGCTCGGGCTTCAACATCGCCATGCGCGACATGGAGATCCGCGGCGCCGGCAACCTCCTGGGGGCGCAGCAGCACGGGTTCATCACCGCCGTCGGCTTCGACCTCTACACCCGGCTCCTCGACGAGGCGGTGCGGGAGCTGAAGGGCGAGCGGGTGGAGCACGCCGCCGATCCCGACATCAAGATCGCCGTCACCGCCTACCTGCCCGACGACTACGTGCCCGACACCGACCTCAAGATGGAGTTCTACCAGCGCCTGGCCGGGGCGGCGCGCATCGTCGACCTCCTGGCCGTGCGCGAGGAGCTGGAGGACCGCTTCGGCCGCCTCCCGTGGCAGGCGGCGTCGCTGCTCCACATCATGGAGATCAAGGTCATGGCGCGGCAGCTGGGGCTGGAGGCGGTGCAGCTGGAGAAGTCCCGGTTCCGGATGGTCTTCCCCGAGACCCGGCAGGTCCCCCCCGCCGACCTGCGGCGGCTGGTGCAGAAGTCGTCGTCCGAGCTGGAGTTCAAGGTCGGCAAGGGGCTGACCATCGAGACCTTCCTGCGCGCCACGGACGAGCAGGAGCGGCTGGCGAAGGCCCGAGACCTTGTGGAACAACTGGTGTAGCCGCCCGGCGGGGGCCGTCCTCCTGGCCGCCCTCGCCGGCTGCTCCTCGCCCGCGCGGGAGGAGGTGGTGGCCCGCGTGGGCGCCTCGTCCCTCACCCGGCTCGAGCTGGAGGCCCAGGTCCCCGGCGAGGCCGGGCCGGAGCAGCGGCGGCGGTTCGTGGAGGACTGGGTCCGCCGGCAGCTGCTCTACCAGGAGGCCCTGGAGAGGCAGGTCCACGAGAGGCCGAGGATCCAGCGTCTCGTCGAGCAGGCCCGCGAGGACGTCATCGTCGCCGCCTACCTCGACAGCGAGTTCGGGAGCCGGTCGATCGAGATCGACCCGGGGGAGGTGCAGAGCTACTACGACGGCAACCCCGGGGAGTTCACGCGCCAGGAGGACGAGATCCGGGCGCAGCACATCCTCGTCGACTCGCGGCGCGACGCCGAGAGCCTGCGACAGGAACTGCTGCGCGACGGCGGCTTCGAGGGCCGCGCGGCCGAGGTCTCCCTCGATGCGGCGACGGCGGGTTCCTCGGGCGACCTCGGCTACTTCACCGCCCGGGAGAGGCCCGAGCTGTGGGAGGCCTGCGCCGACCTCCAGCCGGGGGAGGTCTCGGACGTGGTCGCCTCCGGCAGCGGCTGGCACATCGTGCGCCTGCGGGACCGCCGGAGGGCCGGCAGCCTGCGCTCCCTCGACGAAGCGGGGGTGCGGCAGCAGATCGAGGAGGCCCTGGTCCGCGAAGGGTACCGGGGGCGCATACACGCCCTCGTCGACAGCCTGCGGGCGGAGCACAGCTGGGAGATCGACGAAACCTTGTCGAGGGCTCCATGAAGGCTTGCGCGCGCTGGTTCCTCGGCCTCCTCGCCGGTTGCGCCCTCTTCCCCTCCCGGGGGCCGGCGGAGCCGGAGCTCCTGGACCGCATCGTCGCCGTCGTCGACGACCAGGTGGTGCTGTGGTCGGAGCTGGAGCTGAGGACCCTGCTCCAGCTGCAGCAGCAAGGGCGCAACCCGGCCTTCCTCGAGCTCGAGGACGTGGCCGAGGAGCGCCGCCGCGTCCTCGAGGACATGGTGGCCGAGCTGGTGGTGGTGAAGAAGGCCCAGAAGGACAGCATCGAGGTCGATCCGGTGCAGGTCGAGGAGTACCTCAACGCCGAGTTCGGACGCATGCGCGCCTCCATGGGGCCGGGCGAGCTGGAGCAGCTCCTCGAGAACTCGGGCATGACCGAACGCCAGTTGAAGGCGCGGGAGCGCAAGCGCATCCGCAACCGCCTCCTCTACGACCAGATGGTCTCGCAGCTGGCCTACCAGCAGTACCTCACCCGGCGGGACGTGGAGGCGTTCCGCGAGGCCTGGCTCGATTCCCCGCCGCCGAAGGTCTCGGTGAGCCAGATCAACCTCAAGATCGTCCCCGCCGACTCGGTGCGTCTGCGAGCCCGGGAGCGGATCGACCGCATCCAGGAGCGCCTCGACTCGGGAGAGGAGTTCGCCGAGGTGGCCCGCCAGTTGTCGGAGGATCCCGGCACCGCCGCGGCGGGGGGAGACCTGGGGTGCTTCTCGCCGGGCACCCTCACCGCCGACTTCGAGCGCGCCGCCGTCGACCTGCGTCCCGGCGAGACGAGCGCGCCGGTGCTGACGCGCTTCGGCTTCCACCTGATCCTGCTGCACGAGAAGCGCGAGGGGGAGATGTGCGTCAGCCACATCCTGGTGCGGGCGCGGACCACCGAGGCCGACCGGGAGCGGGTGCGGGACCGGCTCGAGGATCTGCGCCGCCGGGCCCTGGCGGGGCAGGACTTCGCCCAGCTGGCGCGGGACCACTCCGAGGACGCGCAGTCGGCCCGCCAGGGCGGGCTGTGGCAGATCCTCGACCGCGCCGCCATTCCCGACGTCCTGAACCCCTTCATCGGGCACCTCGGTCTCGGCGGCGTGAGCGAGCCGGTCATCCTCGACACGGGCGGCCACATCTTCAAGATCAACGACGACTTCGCCACCCTGGAGGCACTGGTGCGCGAAGAGCGGGTCGCCCACCGCATGGAGGAGGTGATCGCCGAGTACCGGCAGGAGATCCACGTGGAGGAGCGCCTCGACGACGAGTGGCTCTGGGACCCCCTGGGCCCGGCTGCCGCCGATCCGGCTGCGCGGCAGGACTCCGCCGCCGAGGAGCCCGGGGGAGGCCGCTGAGTCCGTGGTGCGCCTCGACGCCTTCCTGAAGAACGCGGGCCTCTTCAAGGCACGTTCCCAGGCGCGGCGGGCCTGCGACGAGGGCCGGGTGCGCATCGGCGGGACCCCGGCCCGCGGCTCCCGCGCCATGCGCGTCGGCGAGATCCTCGAGGTCGAGGCCGGCGGCCACCGCCTGGAGGTGGAGGTCCTCGACCTGCCGCCGCGGCCGGTGGCGCGCTCGCAGCGCTGCCGCTACGTACGCGAGCTGCGGCGCGAGGCCCTGCCGGCGGAGGTCCTGTCCTTCGATGACGAGCCCTGAGCCCGCCGTTCTCGAGCGCCGCCCGTACGAGGGCCTGGCCTCGATCTACGACTTCGTGATGCGCCACGTCGACTACCCGGCCTGGGCCAACTACGTCGCCTCCCTGCTGCGGCGCCACGACTGCGCGCCCGGCCGCCTTCTGGAGCTGGCCTGCGGCACGGGGAACGCCTCCCTCGCCCTGGCGGCGGCGGGGTACCGCCTCACCGGGTACGACGCCTCTGAGGAGATGGTCCGGGTGGCCCGCGAGAAGGCCTCCCGCCAGCAGCGGGACCTGCGCTTCGGGGTCCGCGACCTGCGCGACCTGTCGGGCGTCGGGGAGCACGGGGCCGCCGTGTGCCTCTACGACAGCCTGAACTACCTGCTGAGCCTCGAAGAGGTGGGGCAGGCCCTGACCCAGGTGCACGGCGTGCTGCCGGAGGGCGCGGTCTTTATCTTCGACATCTGCACCGAGCAGAACTCCCTGCGTCACTTCAGGGACGTGCGCAGCTCCGAGCACGGCCGCGGCTTCAGCTTTCGCCGCCATAGCCACTACTCCTCCGACGAACGCCTCCAGCACAACGACTTCGACATCTGCTTCGAGGACGGATCCCGGGTCCGGGAGACCCACGTGCAGCGCATCTACGAGTGCGGCGAGCTGGCCGCCGCCGTCGACGCCAGCCCCTTCGACCTCGTCGAGCTGCTCGACGGCTTCAGCCTGCGGCCGGGCTCCGACCTCTGTGACCGAGTCCACTTCGTCCTGCGCCGCTGAGCCGCTCATGCCCGCCCCACCCACAGAGATCCCGGCCTCCGATTTGGATGCCGCCGCCGACTTCCTGCGCGGCGGCGACGGCTTCCTGATCACCTCCCACGTCAACGCCGACGGCGACGCCATCGGCGCGGTCCTGGCCATGGAGGGCCTGCTGCGCCAGCTCGGCAAGGCCTCGACGGCGGTCCTGGAGGAGAGGCCCGGCGACGCCTACGCCTTTCTCCCGGGGACCGCCGGCATCGTCGAGGCCGGCGCCGCGGGCGGCGGCCACCAGCGGGCCATCGTCCTCGATTGCTCCAACCTGGCGCGCACCGGCCCGGTGGCGGAGTGCCTCGCCGACGGCGCTTCCGTGCTCAACATCGACCACCATCCGGACAACCAGCGCTTCGGGTCGGCGAACCTGGCCTCCGAGGCCGTCTCCTCCACCTGCGAGATGCTCTACCACCTGGCCGTGCACATGGACCTGGAGCTCGACCGGACTCTGTCGGAGCTGCTCGCCGCGGGCCTCCTCTTCGACACCTGCTGCTTCCGCTATTCGCTGACCACGCCCACGTCGATGGAGGTGGGCGCCGACCTCCGGCGCCGGGGCGCCCGGCTCGACCGCGTCGCCGACGGCCTCTACAGCAACGCCACCCTGGGCTCGGTCAAGCTTCTGGGGCGGGCCATCGACTCCCTCGAGCTGCACTGCGGGGACCGCGTCGCCCTCCTGGGGCTGAACCGGCGGGACCTGGCCCTGGGCGACCCCGAGGCGATCGTCAACTACGGTCTGATGGTGAGGGGCGTGGCGGCGGCGGCCCTGCTCAGGGAGGAGGAGCCGGGGCGGTTCCGCGTCAGCCTGAGGTCCCGCGGCGACGACGTGGACGTGAGCGCCGTGGCTCGGCGCTTCGGCGGCGGCGGCCACGCCCAGGCCTCGGGCTGCCGCATCGAGGGAGAGGCGGCGGCGGTGCGGTCGCGCCTGCTGGCCGCCGTGGAGGAGATGCTGCCATGAACCCCGGGCACCTGGTGACGCTCAAGGACTGGAGCGCCGAGGAGATCCTCCAGGTCGTCGACGCCGGCCGGCGCCTCAAGGCCGACCCCGGCGCCTTCGCCGAGACCCTGAAGGGGCGTTCCCTGGCGCTGCTGTTCCAGAAGACCTCGACGCGGACGCGCTGCTCCGGCGAGGTCGGCATGGCCCAGCTCGGCGGAGACTCGGTCTACCTCGACTGGCGGGCCACCAACTTCGGACTCGCCGACCTGGCCGACGAGGTTCGCGTCCTGGGCCGCTACTTCGACTTCCTCCTGGTGCGCTTCCTGGCCCACGCCGACGTGGTCACGGCGGCGGAGGCCGCCGAGGCGCCGGTGATGAACGGCTGCTGCGACCGCTACCATCCGCTGCAGGCCTTGTGCGACCTGCAGACGGTGCAGGAGAAGCTCGGCCGCCTGGAGGGGGTGCGCCTCACCTACGTGGGGGTCCGCAACAACGTCACGAACTCGCTCATCGCCGCCGGCCTCAAGACCGGCATGCACGTCACCGTCGTGGCCCCCGAGGTGAACGAGGCCGCCGCCGACGAAGGGCTGCTGGCCGAGGCCCGGGCCTCCGGCCGCTACGTGGAGACCGAGGATCCGGCGGAAGGAGTGGCCGGCTGCGACGTGGTCTACACCGACACCTGGCTCGACATGGAGTACTTCAACGATCCCGCCTTCGCCGAGGAGAAGGAGCGGCGCCTGCGCGCCCTGCGGCCCTACCAGCTGAGCCGCGACCTGCTCCGCGGCCTCGACCCGCTGATCATGCACTGCCTGCCCGCCCACCGGGGCTACGAGATCGAGGCGGAGCTGGTGGAGGACCGGCGCTCGGTGGTCTTCGACCAGGCCGAGAACCGCATGCACAGCCAGAAGGCGGTGCTCCTCAAGCTGGCCGGCCTCCTGGGGTAGAGTCCCCGGGGGCGCGTCAACCGCCCCGCGCGTACGTCCCGCTGGCGCCGCCACGCTTCTCCAGCAGGCGGACCTCGTCGATCACCATCTCGCGGTCGACGCCCTTGCACATGTCGTAGATCGTCAGCAGGGCCACCGCCGCGGCCGTGAGGGCCTCCATCTCCACGCCGGTGCGGTCCGCCAGGCGCGCCTCGGTCTGCACCTCGACGCGGTCCTCGCCGAGGGTGAACTCCACCTCGACGGCGGTCAGGTTGAGGGGGTGGCACAGGGGGATGAGGTCCGCCGTCCTCTTGGCGGCCTGGATCCCGGCGATGCGCGCCGTCTCCAGGACATTGCCCTTGGCCACGCTCTGCTCGGAGATGCGGCGCACCGTCTCGGGCCGCATGCGGATGCGGCCGCCGGCGCGCGCCAGGCGCTCGCTCACCGGTTTGTCGGAGACATCGACCATCTTCACGCGGCCCGACTCGTCGAGGTGGGTCAGGCGTCCGGAATCGGCCACGTCAGGACCCCCAGGGGGCGATCGCCTCTTTCAGGCCGCGGTAACCCTCGAGGAAACCGGGCCTCGTCCCCCCGTAGACCTCGTCGAAGGCGTCCAGGGAGCGGTCGAGCCACCGGCGCAGCTCGGTGTGGCCGGGGTTGGCGTCGAGATAGGCGTGGCGGATGAGGACGAAGTGGATGCGCGGGTCGTAGGGCCGCTTGGTGCCGCCCATGGACTCGTCGCCGTCGAGGAGCCGCTCGAGCATGGCGTCGGCGGAGCCGAGGGTCTGCTCGTGAATGGGGGGGCCGGCCATGCGGTACATGACCGAGGTCATGTCGCGGCCGTTGCCGGTGGTGTAGCCCATGCGGCCCCAGAGGTCGTCCATCCTCGCCGCAGCGCCGACGTGGTCGACGACGAGCTGGCCGAAGTGGCGCAGCGGGTCGGAGACGTCGGCGAGCAGGTCGGTGAGGCGGTCGCCGTCGAGGTCGGTGGCCAGGACGATGACCTCCTCCTTGTTGATGAGGTCCCAGAGCAGCAGGCCGTAGCTGGTGTCGGCGATGTGCTGCTCGATGCGGCCGCCCCAGCTCTCCATGCCGGCCTTGAAGTCCGGCGGCAGGAGGGAGATGATGCGGTCCACGTGCTCGCGGTGCTCCACGTAGCCGTCGACGGCGTACTTGCGGCCCACCTCGAAGCGCGTGCCCTGCAGCAGCCACGACAACAGGCCGGCGTTGATGCCGTCCTCCATGGCCTGGGTCGGCTTGAAGGCGACGCGTCCCAGGCGGCCGGTCTCGTGCACCATCTGCAGGAAGCGGCGGTTGGCGTAGGCCATCTGGATCCCCGGCGTGTTCATCTCGGAGTGGATGAGGCCGGTCTCGCCGTCGACGTTGAAGCGGGGGCGGTCCTGCGAGTAGGGGAGGCAGGGCATGCAGCGGACGACGGTGATCGTGCCGTAGGGGCGGACGTTGCAGTAGACCCCGGCCTGGGTGCGCAGCTGGGCGTTGCCGGACTTGCCCTTCACCACCACGCGGCCGCCGCGGCCGTCGTTGACGTAGGCGTCGCCGGCGGTGGACCACTTGATCGAGGTGCACGGCATGTTCCCGAACCAGGCCAGGGGGGCCAGGTCGAGGTCGTGGCGGTACTGGGCCCACATGGGAACGCCGTAGTACGGAAGTCCGAGGACATCGAGGGCGGCGAGGGTGCCGAGGAGGGCGTAGGCGTCGGTGAGGGAGTGGGCCACGGGGTTCACCCCGGCGTCGTGGTTGCCGCCCTGCCAGATGACGGCCTCGGGATAGCCTTCGGGGCGCACCTCGCTGGGCTCGAAGAGCCCCTCGAGGAGGCCGAGGAGGTCGCTGCCGGCGGCCTCGGTGCGGGCGATGTCGAGCAGATCGATCATGGGGGTCCGCTAAGTTGTTGTTTTCGTTGAAGGAATGGGGATTTTCGCAGCCGTGGAAGATAGCCAGCCGAGGGTTTCCCGGCAACCCGGGTGCCCGCCGTGCCGGGAGCCGCCGGCGGTGCGTCCGCGGGCGGGATCCGGCGTCGGTCCGGGGCCGCCTTTGCGCCCGGAGCGGCCGGGGGTGGAGGATGCGGCGCCCCATGGGTCGGGGAGTGCGCCCGGGGAACGGGGGGGGAGCTTGCGCTCTCCCGTCTCTGCCGGTAACTTCTCGGACTGAAAAAAGACGGGTAGCACTCTCGCAACGGGAGTGCTATGGACTCTCGTAACGATCTCCCTTTCAACCCTTTAGGAGGATTTTCAAAATGGCTGCCAAGCAGTTGCAGTTCGATTCCTCGGCCCGCGAATCCCTTGCCGAGGGCGTGGACCGGCTCGCCGATGCGGTCAAGGTCACGCTCGGCCCCAAGGGCCGCAACGTGGTCCTCGACAAGAAGTTCGGCTCCCCTACGGTCACCAAGGACGGGGTCACCGTCGCCAAGGAGATCGAGCTGAAGGAGCCCTTCGAGAACATGGGGGCCCAGATGGTCCGCGAGGTCGCGTCCAAGACCTCCGACGTCGCCGGTGACGGCACGACCACGGCCACCGTCTTCGCCCAGGCCATCTTCCGCGAGGGCCTGCGCAACGTCACCTCCGGCGCCAATCCGATGGACCTCAAGCGCGGCGTCGACGCCGCCGTGGCCGCCGTGGTGGGCACCATCCGCAAGTCGGCCCGCACGGTGAAGAGCCACGAGGAGATCGCCCAGGTCGCCCGCACCTCCGCCAACAACGACTCCGAGATCGGCGACCTCATCGCCGACGCCATGGACAAGGTCGGCAAGGACGGCGTCATCACCGTCGAGGAAGCCAAGTCGATGGACACCGCCCTCGACGTCGTCGAAGGCATGCAGTTCGACCGCGGCTATCTCTCCCCCTACTTCGTCACCGACCAGGAGTCGATGGA
>JAJDTN010000023.1 GCA_022827165.1 Candidatus Latescibacterota bacterium | reverse complement strand
GCCATCGAGAGGGCGGACTGGGAGGCGGTGCTCGCGGGGGAGGGAACCCTGGAGGAGGCGATGCGCCGGTCGCTGGCCGGCCTGGACCGCCACGTCATCGCCCGATGGTGCGCCGAGGCCGGCGCCGACCCGACCCGGCCGCTGAGCGATTGCGGACCGGCCGTGGCCGAGAGACTGCACGAGGCGGGCCGGCGGCTGCACGGCGGCTGCCACCTCCAGATGTTCCGGTGGCCCGCGGGCGGGGGATGGGTGCGGGTCTCCGTGCTGGAGCCGGTTGCCGCGGCCGAGGTGCAGGTCTTCGGCTCCGTGAGCGACGCCCTTCGGGCGCCCCTGGCCGAGGCCCCCCCTTCCGCCGGCGCCGGCCAGCGCTCCCGGCTGAGCCGCGCCGCCGGCCGGCTCGAGCGCCGCAGGGCGGCGCTGTACTCCGACCTCGAGGAGGCCCGCCAGGTGGACCACCTGGAGAGGGCCGCCCACTCCCTGATGGCCGCCGGCGACCCGGGCGCCAGGGGGCCGGGCCGTCTGGAGGTGACCGACGTGCACGACCCGGAGGCGGCGGCCATCGTCGTCGAGCTGGAGCCGGGGCGGTCGGCGGCGGGCCAGGCCGGCCGCATGCTCAAGCGGGCCCGGCGCCTGCGCCGCAGGCTGGAGGTGCTGCCGCCGCGCCTGGAGCGGGTGGAGGAGCAGTTGGAGGAGACCCGCCTCCTTCTGAAGAGGCTTGAGAAGAACGGGTATAACCAGTTGCCGGAGAAGGAGATGGAGATCTGGGAGGAGAACCTGGGTCTGAGCAGGGACGGCCGGGCGGCTGCGGACGGTCGACAGGACTCGCCCGCCCATCCGCGCCGCTACCGCACCTCCTCGGGCTGGTCGGTGTGGGCCGGACGGAACAACCAGGAGAACGACCGGCTCTCCCATCGCATGGCGGCCCAGAACGACTTCTGGTTCCACGCCCGGGGCTACTCCGGCTCCCACGTGATCCTGCGCCGCGAGGGACGCAAGGACGAGCCGTCGCGGAAGACCCTCGAGGAGGCGGCGGCGGTGGCCGCCTGGTGGAGCAAGGGCCGCACGGCCGGCAAGGTGCCCGTCATCTACACCCTCGCCAAGTACGTCTCCAGGCCCAGGGGTGGCCCGCCGGGTCTGGCCTCGGTGAGGCGGGAGAAGACCTTGATGGTCCGCCCGGGTCTGCTGCCGGCGGAGGAGGGCGGATGAGCCTCTCCGTCGGGATCGTCGGTCTGCCAAACGCAGGCAAGTCGACCCTGTTCAACGCCCTGAGCCGGGGATCGGCGGCGGCCTCCAGCTATCCCTTCTGCACCATCGAGCCGAACGTGGCCGTCGTCGACGTTCCCGATGGGCGCCTGCGCCGGCTCGAAGGGGCGCTGCAGCCGGCCAGCTGCACCCCGGCGGCCATCCGGATCACCGACATCGCGGGTCTGGTGCGCGGCGCCAGCCGCGGAGAGGGGAGGGGCAACCAGTTCCTCGCCGACGTGCGCCAGACCGACGCCCTGCTTCACGTGGTGCGCTGCTTCGAGGCGGAGACGGTCTCCCACGTGGAGGGGGACCTCGACCCGCCGAGGGACGCCGACACGGTGGACACCGAGCTGATCCTCGCCGACCTCGAGGTGGCCGAGGGCAATCTGCCCCAGCTCGACAAGGTGGTGCGGTCCGATCCGAAGTCCGGCCGGCAGACGGAGCTGGCCGCCCTGGGGGCGGCCCATGGGATCCTGTCGGAGGGAGTTCCACTTCGACAGGGCCATCTCTCACCGGAGCACCTGGCGGCCCTCCGAGGATACGACTTCCTCACCGGCAAGCCGGTGCTCGTCGTGGCCAACGTGTCGGAAGAGGACGGGGTGGAGGCCCGCTCCGCCAGCGCCCTCCGCGACCGTTACGGACCGCGGTCGGTCCTGGGGATCTCCGCCGGCATCGAGGCCGAGCTCGCCCAACTGGGGGAGGAGGAGCGGGAGGAGTTCATCGCCACCCTGGGTATGCGCGAGAGTGGTGTCGACCGCCTGCTGAGGGAAGCGCGCGATCTGCTCGGGCTGATCACCTTCTACACCCTGGCCAACGAAAAGCTGCAGGCCTGGCAGGTGCCGTCGGGCACGAAGGCGGCCGCCGCCGCCGGCCGCATCCACTCCGACATGGAGGCCGGGTTCATCCGCGCCGAGGTGACCACCGTCGCCGACGTGCTGTCGGTGGACGGGGACGCGGCGCGGCTGCGGGACACGGGGAGGCTGCGTTCCGAGGGCCGGGACCACGTGGTCGGGGACGGCGAGGTGATCACCTTCCTGTTCCGCTGACCGGCGTCCCGGGGGGCCATCGGGCCGGCCCCGCCGCCTTGACCGATGCCGGGGGCGGCGCGATTATTGCCCGGTTGCTCCCGAAGAACCCTGCAAGTCCTTTTCTCCGAGAATGTTATCCAAACATGGGCGATGCCCTCGGGCTGATCGAGACCCGCGGCCTGGTGGCCCTCGTCGAGGCCAGCGACGCCATGGTCAAGGCAGCTGAAGTGGAGCTCCTCGGCTGGCACCCCGTCGGCGGAGGGCTGATCACCGCCCTGGTCCGCGGGGACGTGGCCGCCGTGCGCGCCGCCACCGAGGCCGGCGAGCGGGCGGCGCGCGCCGTGGGGGAGGTCGTCGCCGTTCACGTGATACCCCGGCCGCACCCATCCCTCGAGCCGCTGCTGAGCTCTGCGGCCGGGCCCGGACCCGGCTCGTGATGGGGCGGCTGCCCGCGTCCTTCGCGAGAGTCGCCGTCGGCCTCGTCCTCCTGGCCGGCGTCGTCGGCCTGACCACGTCGCCGCAGGCCTTGCTGCGCACGGTGGCCGGGCTGGACCTGCGTTTCGCCGGGGCCGCCGTGGCTCTCCTGCCGGTCGGTCTTGTCCTGCAGTGGTGGAAGTGGAGGGTCCTGCTGCGCGCGGCGGCTCCCGAGGTCTCCGGCGCCGACGCGCTGCGGTCCCTGCTGGCCGGCTTCGGCCTGGGTCTCATCACCCCCGGGCGGGTAGGGGAGCTCGGCCGCGGCCTGATCCTGCCGGGACGGCGGCTGGCCGCCACCCAGCTGGCCGCGGCGGACCGCACGACATCCGCTGGAGTGACGCTGCTGGCGGGCGCCCTCTCGGCATCCGTCCTGCCCGGGATCGGGGGTGGCTGGCTCCTCGGCGGCGCGGCGTCGGCCGTGGCGATCGGGGGGGCTGGATGGTACCTCCTTCGCCGCTGTCGGCACCGCCGCGAATGGCTCGAGGTGCTGAGCGCGGTTCCCGGTCGCGGCTGGGCTGCCAATCTCTGCGGTTCCGCGGTCTTCAACCTGGTCTTCTTCGCGCAGTTCCATCTCCTGCTGCTGGCTGCCGGTCCCCTGCCCCCCTCCGTCTTCTGGAGCGTGCCCGCCGTCTTCGCCCTCAAGACCCTGCTGCCGATCAGCTTCCTCGACCTGGGGGTGCGCGAGTTCGCCGCGGTCTCCGTCCTCGGGCTGGCCGGAGTCCAGCCGGCGGTGGCCCTTCAGGCCGCCCTCGCGCTGTGTGCCGTCAACCTCGTGGTGCCGGGTCTGGCCGGCCTGATCGTCCTCGGTCAGGGGCGCTGGTCGCCGGTTTCGGTCCTCGGCCCGGCCCATGCCCGCTGATCCGGTGGCCACCGCTTCCTCCGCCTTCACCGCCCGCCGCGAGATCTGCGAGATGGGGCGCCGCATCTACCAGCTCGGATTCGTCGCCGCCAACGACGGCAACCTCTCGGCCCGGATCGGCGGCGACCGGGTGCTGTGCACCCCCACCGGCGTCAGCAAGGGGTTCCTCACCGAGGAGATGCTGGCCATCTGCGACATGGACGGGACCCAGGTCTCCGGGCCGATGAAGATCTCCTCGGAGATCCGCATGCACCTGGAGGCCTACCGGCTGCGCGCCGACGTGGCCGCCGTCGTCCACGCCCATCCGCCCACGGCCACGGGCTTTGCCGTGGCCGGCCTCGACCTGACCGAATGCGTCCTGCCGGAAGTGGTCGTGCTCCTCGGCGGTGTCCCTCTCGCGCCCTACGGCACGCCGGGCGGGCCCGACATCTTCGAGCCGATGCGCCCCCTCCTCGAGAAGTACGATGCCGTGCTGATGGCCAATCACGGCGCCGTAACCCTCGGCGAGTCGGTGCAGGAGGCCCACTTCAAGATGGAGACGGTGGAGCACTTCGCGCGGATCGTCCTCGTCTCCCGGCAGCTCGGGGCCACCAACACCCTCGACCGCGATCAGGTCGGGGAGTTGATCGAGCTGCGCAAGCGATTCGGGATCCGCGGACGGCCCGGGTGCGATCCCCCGGAGGGGAGCCCGGAGGACGGCCTCGTGGAGCGGATCACCCGGGAAGTCGTGCAGCGGCTGCGGTCCGAGGACCGGTGAGGCGGGAGGTGGATCGGTGAGCCTGGCCAATGGCGCCCTCCTGCTCGCCGGGATCACCCTGGCGGCGGCGGGCACGTCGGCACAGGACCGGCCGGACCCGGAACCCAGGCTGGTGAGCCTGGTGAGGGAGGCCGAAGGGCTGGCCCGACGCGGCCAACTCGACCAGTCGCTGCTGCGCTACGAAGAGGCCCTCGCCGAGGGAGCCGGCAGCGCCCAGGTGCTGAACCGCATCGCCGAGCTCTACCTCATCCAGGGAAACGGCAGCCGCGCGGTGCAGCTCCTGCACCGGTCCCTGGGCGAGCGCCCGGCCCAGCTTCCCGTCTACTCCATGCTCAACGACGCTTTCCTCGCCGTGGGCCGCCTCGACTCCGCCCTGCACTACGTGCGCCGGGCCATGGAGCTGGCCCCGGGGAACTCCGGCGTGCGCACCCAGCTCGCCTTCCTGCACCTGCAGGCCGGAGACCTGGCCGCCTCCCGCGCCGAGCTCGACACGGCCCTCGCCTTCGACGACCGCAACGCCCACGCCCACCGCCTGCTGGCGTTGCACTACACGCGCACGGGGAAGCCCGACAGCGCTCTGCTGCGCTACCACAGGGTCCTCGAGTTTCTCCCCGACGACGTGGAGTCGCACAACAACATCGCCTACCTGCTGGCCGCCGGGAAACGCTATGCCGAGGCCCTCGAGTGGTACGACCGGACGAAGGCGGTCGCCCGGGATCCGGGACTCCTGCATGCCATCAACGTCAACATGGAGGGCATCCGGGCGATCCTCGACGGCAAGATGCGGGCCCGCTTCATCCTCGTTCCGACGGAGTCCCAGGCCCTCGACATCCTCGAGAAGCTGGAGGCCGGCGGCGACTTCGGGGATCTGGCGGCCAGGTTCTCCCAGGCGCCCAACGCCAGGGACGGCGGCGATCTCGGGTTCTTCGGGCCCGGGGAGATGCTCCCCGAGGTCGAGAGCAATGTGCTGAAGCTGCAGGTGGGGGGGGTCGGCGGCCCGGTCCGCATCCAGCAGGGGTACATGCTCCTGCAGCGCTTGAACTGAGGCCGGGGTGCCGAGGCCCCCGGGCGGTAGAACGAGGTGCGGCCGGAGGCGAGTACGCCCCCGGCCGCCAGGGAGGCGCGAGCCAAGACCGGGATGGCCCGCACTGGTGAGACGCCTCCCGGGCCGGCGGGTTCCTCCTTCGTGAGGACCGGCACCGCCGCGGAGACCGCCGTCGCCATCGCCCTGGCAGCGGTCCTCAGCCTGGTTCGCGTCAAGCTGCCCCACCTGGTGTACGGCGGTTCGGTGAGTCTGCACACCCTGCCCATCCTCTTTCTTTCGCTGCGCAGGGGCCCCCGCGCCGGCATCCTGGCCGGGGCCGCCTACGGGGTCGTCAACTTCGTCATGACACCCTACTTCGTACACCCGGTGCAGCTGGTTCTGGACTACCCCGCGGCCTTCGCCAGTCTGGGCCTCGCCGGCCTGGCGGCCTCCGCCAAAAGCGGCCCCTGGACGATCGCCGCGGCCTCGGCGGGCGCCAGCCTGGCAAGGCTGGGGAGCCACGTCCTGTCCGGGGTCGTCTACTTCGCCCACCTGGCCCCCGAGGGGACGCCGGTGTGGAAGTACTCCCTCCTCTACAACGCCAGCTACATGGTGCCCGAAACCCTCATCGCCGCGGCCGCGGTCCCATGGCTGGTGCGGCGCGTGCCAGCCTGATCCGGCGTCCCGTTTCCTTGCCGGTGTACGGCCCCCGGGGTAGATTTCCCGCTGTATAACCCCTTCTCCCGCAACCGCTCCAACCGCTCGGTGATCGATGGAGTACCAGGCTTGGTTCGAGTGCATCCGCTGCGGCAGCCGCCACGATCTCGACGAGGTGGTCTACGAGTGCGGGTGCGGCGGACTTTTCGAGGTCGTCCATGACATGGAGGCCCTGGGCCGGCGGCCGGGGACCGAGTGGCGGCGCCTCTTCGATCAGCGCTACATGGGGACGGTCTGGCCCTACGGCAGCGGCGTGTGGGGCAAGAAAGAACTGGTCTGTCCCGCCGTGGACGACGGCAACGTGGTCTCCATCTACGAGGGCGGCAGCAACTTGTTCTGGGCCGACCGCCTCGGCGACGAGATCGGTGTCGGCGAGTTGTGGATCAAGCAGTGCGGCCACAGCCACACGGGCTCCTTCAAGGATCTCGGCATGACGGTGCTCGTCTCCATGGTCAAGCAGATGCGGGCCGACGGACAGGCGATCCCGGCCATCGCCTGCGCCTCCACGGGGGACACCTCGGCCTCCCTGGCCGCCTACGGCGCCGCCGCCGGCATCCCCGTGATCGTGCTCCTGCCAAAGGACAAGATCTCCGTGTCGCAGTTGATCCAGCCCATCGCCAACGGCGCCCTGACGTTGTCGATCCGCACCGACTTCGACGGTTGCATGCGCCTGGTTCGGGATCTCGTGAAGAGCGAGAACGTCTACCTGGCCAACTCGATGAACTCCCTGCGGATCGAGGGGCAGAAGACGGTCGGCATCGAGCTGCTGCAGCAGTTCGACTGGGTCGTCCCGGACTGGATCGTGATCCCGGGCGGCAACCTGGGGAACGTGAGCGCCCTCGGGAAGGGGTTCCTGGAGATGCGCCAGATGGGCATGATCGACCGGTTGCCGCGGCTGGCGGTGGCCCAGGCCCGGAACGCCGATCCTCTCTATCGCAGCTATCGGACGGGCTTCGAGTCCTTCGAGCCGGTCGAGGCCTCCGACACCCTGGCTTCCGCCATCCGCATCGGCGACCCGGTCAGTTGGGAGCGGGCGATCCGGGTCATGCGCCGTCTCGACGGTGTCGTGGAGGAGGCCACCGAGGCCGAGCTGGCCGACGCCTGCGCGCGCGCCGACCGCGGCGGCCTGTTCACCTGTCCCCACACCGGGGTCGCCCTGGCGGCGCTGGAGAAGCTCATCGCCCGCGGGACCGTCCGGCCGGACAGCCGCGTCGTGGTGATCTCCACCGCCCTGGGGCTGAAGTTCCCGGAATTCAAGGTGGGTTACCACGAGGACCGCCTGGACGGGTTCGGCGTCACCCCGAACCATGCCAACCGGCCCGTGGAGGTCGACGCCGACCTCGAGCAGGTGCGGCGGGCCGTTCTCGAAACCGTGGACACCGTCTACGCCTGAACCTGTCCGAATGAGCGAAGAAGATCTCTCGACCGCCGCCGCGGGCGGCCCTTCCACCTGGGCGGTCCACGGCGGCGAGGAGCGCCGCAAGCACGCCAAGTCGGTGACCACGCCGATCGCCCAGACGGCGACCTACGTATTCGACAGCCTCGACGAGTTCGAGGAGTACAAGCAGGGCCAGCGCACCCACTTCGAGTACGGCCGCTACGGCAATCCCACGGTCGGCGCCGCCGAGGCCAAGCTCGCCGCCCTCGACGGGGCCGACGCCGCCCTGCTGTTCTCCTCCGGCATG
>JAJDTN010000174.1 GCA_022827165.1 Candidatus Latescibacterota bacterium | reverse complement strand
GTTGAGGCGGATCGTCTCCACCCAGAGCCGGGCGGCCCCGGCGAGGACGAGGTAGACACAGAACAGCAGACCGGGCCTCCCCTCCAGGGACCTGCGCAGGCGCCAGAGCAGGCCGAATGTGGCCACCCCCAGAAGGGTCTCGTAGACCGGCGTCGGATGGACGATCTCGTCGGTGGGCACCACGCCCTTCGGATAGGCCATGCCCCAGGGCAGGTCGGTGGGGATGCCGTAGTCGCCGTCGCCGGCGAGCTGGCAGCCGATGCGGCCGATGCCGTACCCCAGGGCCAGGCCCATGCCGACCGCGTCGGCCGTGGGCGGCAGCGGCGCTCCATGCCGCCGGATCGTCCAGACCACCGCCGCCGTGGCCACGAGGAAGCCCCCGTGCCAGGTGAGGCCGCTGCCCGAGAACACGGAGCGCAAGCTCTCGCCCCAGGTGGTCGCGTCGGGCATCTCGAAGAGGATGAAGTAGAGCTTGGCCCCCGCCAGGCCCCCGAGGATGGCGGCGGTGATCAGGTTGGCGGAGAGCTCGGGATCGATGCCGCGGCGCCGCAACTCGCTCTTGATGACGAGATGGGCAGACAGGAACCCGAGGACCACCATGGGGCCGAAGGTGGGCAGACGGAAGCTCCCGATCTCGAGCCAGTACGGATACATGAGGGTCAGTCCTCGGCGGGCGGCGCCCGCCCCGGGGTGGCGGAGCCGGCGCATGCCGGCCCCGGGTCAACGATGCGCCGGCGCACGGCCTCGGCGATCTCGCGGTAGACTTCGTAGGGGGTCAGGCGCTCCTGCAGGCACCGGAACGAGCCGGCTTCGACGGCGGCGCCGAGGCGCACCCGGGCGCGCCGGGGGCTGTCGCTGCCGGCGCCGGAGAGATCGACCCGGACGGGAACCACCGGCAGGTCCAGCTCCAGGGCCAGGAGGCCGATCCCCGGCCTGTAGGCGCCGACGGCGGAGGGACGGGGCCCTCCCTCCGGGAACAGCAGCAGGGGCCGGCGCCGGCCGATGCGCCCTGCCGCCTCCTCCAGGGCCCGCGGCAAGCCGTCCTGACCGGAGAGGGTCACGAGCTCGGCGAACCAGCGGCACAACCGGGACTCCCACCGGCCTCCGATGGCGTCGTGCCCCTCCACCAGCAGGCAGAGCCCGTCGAGCTCGGGCCTCAAGGCGGCGTAGACCGCCGCGGCGGCGGCCGGTCCCGGACGGCTGGCAGCCAGGAGAAAGGGGCCCTCAGGCAGGCCCCCGGCGCCATCCACCTCGACCCGCAGGGCGGCCCTCAATGCCCTGGACGCGATCGTGCCCAGGGCCGATCTCCCGCTCCGCGCCACGGATCCCGGGCGGCGGAGCACGGAGGACCAGTATCCCTCCGCCTCGGACTCCGCCAGGGTCAGACCCGGCCCCACCTCGTCGAGGAGCCGGCGCAGGGTGGTCCGCTCGCGGTCGATGGTCACCTGCCCGGCCCCGGCCCCCTGCAGGGAGGCCGCCAGCTCGACCGCCATGAGCGAGTCGATCACGGTGTCCAGGGGGGCGTCGGCATGGGCGATGATCTCTCCTACGGCCAGCCCCGACAACTGGCTCAGCCGGTGGTAGACCTGCCGTTCCCAGGGAGCCAGACCGTCCGCGGCATCCACCTCTTCGGGGGCTCCGCGCTCCAGGTCCTGGCGCAGGGCCTTGCGGTCGACGCGGCCGTCGTCGAGCCGCGGCAGAGGCCGCCGCTGGATGTGCAGCCGGGCGATCCGCTGCCAGGCCGGCAGGTCGCGGGAGAGGGCATAGGCCCGTTGCCGGATCTCCTCCTCGGCTTCCGGCAGGTCCAGGTCCCGGGAGCGGGGATCGAGAACGACGACGCCGTGCACCTCTTCGCCTAGGGTGCGCGCCGACGGCAGGCCGACGACGGCCAGCTCGGCCGTGTGCGGCAGGCCTCCGTAGAGGTCCTCGACCTCGTCGGGATAGACGTTCTTGCCGCCGCCGGTGACGATCAGGGCCCGCCGCCGGCCGGTGATGAACAGGTACCCGTCCTCGTCGACGTGGCCCACGTCGCCGGTGTGCAGCCAGCCGTCCCGCAGGACCTCGTCGGTCAGGTCCGGGCGGTTCAGGTACCCCGCGGTGACCGACGGCCCCGAGACCAGGATCTCTCCGTCGTGCCCGAGGGGAGCGTCGATGCGCAACTCGACGCAGGGCAGGGCAACGCCCACGGAGCCCCGGCGGGCCGCACCCGAAGGATTGACCGTGACGATGGGGGAGGTCTCGGTCAGCCCGTAGCCCTCGTACACCGTGAGGCCGAGATCGCGGTAGGTGTCGAACAGCGTTTCGCCGAGGGGCGCGCCTCCGGAGACGATCAGGCGCAGTTGCCGCAGCACGTCGATGTTGGACGACCGCCCCCCCTCGGCCCTCGTGTCCAGACGCTGCACTCGATCCGCCAGGATCTTGAGGACCCTCGGCACGGCGAGCATGGCGGTGATGCCGCGCTCGCGGATGGCCTCGAGGATGTTGCGGCTGTTGAGAGGGCCGTCGAGGTAGACGGTCGAGGCTCCGCTCCACAGGGACATGAGCAGGACCCCGGTGAACTCGAGGCCGTGGTGCAGGGGCAGCAGGGACAGGATGCGGTCGCTGTCGTGAACGCGCTGCAGCTCCCCCAGGGCCAGGAGATCGGAGATCAGGTTGCCATGGGTCAGGACCACCCCCCGAGGCTCGACCCGGGTGCCGGAGGTGAAGATGATCGACGCCTCCCGGTCCCGGTCGATCTCCGGCTCCTGGAAGGTGGGTCCGGTCCCTTCGGCGGCATCCACGGAATCGCCCGAGGCCAGGTCGATTCGGGTACGGACCGCGGCCGGGGGGATCCGGGCGAGGATCGCGTCATCGGCCACCAGGGCCCGGGCCTCGGAGAAGGCGGCCAGCCGTTCCACCTCCTCCTCCGGCGTCTGCGGGTCCACGGGCAGGACCGCCGCGCCGAGGAAGGAGCAGGCCATGTAGGAGACGACCCACTCGGGGCCGTTCTCCCCGGCCAGCAGGACGCGGTCCCCGGCGCCGAGGCCGAGACCCTGCCAGCGGCCGGCGCGCTCCTCCACGCGCTGCAGCAGATCGGCGTAGGTGATCCTCCGCCAGCGGCCGCCGCGGCGGGCCTCGAGGGCGACGCGCCCGGCGTGGCGGGCGCAGGTCCAGCGCAGCAGGTCCGGCAGGGTGGCGATCTCGCGCTCCGCCCGCAGTCGCTCCTCCTCGGCCCCCGGCTCCCCGGGCGGCTCCGGCAGCGCCGCCTCCACGGCGCTCTCCTCGCGCAGCACGTGGCGCCGCAGGCCGGGCAGGTGGATCCCGGCCACGTACTCGGACCAGTCGATGGCGGTGACGTCCATGTCGAAGGTGGCGCGCTCGTCCGGCGGAAGCGAC
>JAJDTN010000354.1 GCA_022827165.1 Candidatus Latescibacterota bacterium | reverse complement strand
GTCGAGCCGGGAGCGGGTGGAGCGGACGCTGAACTACTTCGACTGCATCAACTTCGCGGACCGGATCACCTGCCCGATCGTCGTCAACATAGGACTGCAGGACAACATCTGTCCCCCCGAGACGGGGTACGCCCTGTTCCGCGAGATCGCGAGCGAGGAGAAGCGGCTGTACGCCTACGACGGGGCGGGACACGACGCCGGCGGTCACGAACACGGGGCGATCGAAGGCGAGTTCTTCGCTCGTCATCTCGGACGGGAGGCGTCGGATGCCTGACGCCTACTGGGACGACGTTCTCGCGGAGCTGGACTCCGTGCCGGCGGAGCCCGAGGTCGAGGCGATCCCGCTGCGGGAGACCGACTTCGCCACCATGAGCGGCATCCGCCTCACCAGCATCGGGCCGTACCGGTTGTTCGGATACCTGAACGTCCCGAAGGGGGAGGGGCCCTTCCCGGCGCTCTACTGGCCGCCGAAGTACATGAGCGTGCATCAGATGATCCCCCAGGGATCGGCGGTTGCCATCCGCGGCCGGTTCGTGACCTTCTCCCTGGCCGGCAGGGGCCAGCGCAACTCGGACAGGCCCTTCGCGGCGATGTTCCCCGGCCTGCTCACCGAGGGGATCGAATCGCCGGCGACCTACATCTTCCGGGGGATCGCCGCCGACGCGGTGCGCGGCCTGGAGTTCCTGAACTCCCTCGAGTGCATCGACAGGACGCGGGTTGTGGCCATCGGCAACGATGTGGCCATGCAGAGCCTGGCGCTGCGGCCGCTGGCCACTCACCTGGTGTGCACCCCCGAGCTGTTCTACGATCCCCTCGGTCTCGCGCAACGCAGCCGGGCCTACCCTCTGGAGGAGTACAACGACCTTCTGAGGAGCAATCCGTCAGCGCGGAGTTCAGTGGCGGCGACGCTGTCCCACTTCGACCTGCGGGCCTTCGCCCCCAAGGTAGGGGCGACCACCCTCATCATGGCGGGTCCGGAAGGCTCGGTCCTGGCGCCGGAAGCGATCCGTCCGCTCACCGGGGCCATCCGCGGCGAGACCACGGTCCACGCCTCTGAGCGCTCCGGCTACAAGGACGGCCTGTACGAGGAGAGCTGGGTGGCCGAGAAGCTCGGGTTCGACGCTCCCATCGTGCCGCCGCACTGGCGGTAGGTCCGCAGACCGCCGGGCCCCGCCACGGGTTGGGGAGCGGGCCTCGCCTCCCCTGCAGTCACGCGCACGCCCCCCGAAGGTGGGGGCGGTCCAGCGAACGGGCCCGGCAGGGGACCGGCCGCCGGCCGCGGCCCTCCGGCGCAGGCCATCGCCCTGACGCCGGTCCCCTTGCGCGGGCCCATCCTGGAGCAGCTGGGCGCGAAATCTAGTAGCCCCGGGGGGGCTCCCCGCGCGGCCCTGCACCCCCTTGGCCCATCCCGGGCGGGAGCGGCGGCTTGTTCAGCGCCGCCTTCAGGGCGGTCATCTGGTCGGCGGTCAAGGTCTCGGCGACCGCGGCCAGGACCTTGTCGCGCATCTTGTTCTGCTGCTGCACCAGGGCCTGGATCATGGCCTGAGGATTGCCGGCGCCGCCGCCGAGGGCGAGTTGCGCCATCGACTGGCGCTGCTCGCCATACAGCGGCCGCAGGGCCTCGCGCAGCCCCGGCAGTTGTTCGTCGGTCACGTTGAACTTCTCGTCGAAGGCCAACATGGCGAAGACCTGGTCCGGGGATGCGGCCGCCGCCTTCGAGAGCGTCTGCATCATGCCGCCGCCCGGGAATCCGGGACCACCCGGCGGCTGCGATTCGAGGACGGCGACGGTGGACAGGCAGATGGCGGCCGTGCATGCGGCCGCTTGGCGAAAGCTCATGGCGAATGGCTCTCCTTGGAGAGGGTTGAGGGATGGGTGCTGCTAACAGGGGTTGGAGGGCATCAACTCCCAGGCGTTGACGCTGGTCGCGCGGGCCTCGCCTTCCTCGGCGATGACGCGCACGCCGCGGCCCCCGAGGGTGGGGTACACGGCGCGGGCCAGGGCCTGGCGCTCGTTGGCGTAGACCTCGACGATGGAGCGGTCCACGAAGACCCGCAGGCGCAGGGGCTCGCCGGGCGGCAGCTCCAGGGGGCCGGCCTCCACCACCTTGCGCCCGAAGCCGAGACCGCTGCGGGTGGTGTCGCACTGAAGCTCGCCGGCTTCCGCGTCGTAGAGCAGGGTGGTCTGCTCGCGGCCGTCCTCCGAGCAGCAGACGCGGACGCCGCAGCGCCGGGCCGATCCCGGATCGATGGTGATCTCCAGCTCCATCAGCTCGCGGCCGAAGTCCTCCAGCTCGACCTCGGCGCCGGCGGGGACGGTGAAAGCGCCCCTCGAGCGGTGTCCCTGGCGCAGCAGGGCCAGCTCCTCCACCGGGGCCATGCGCAGGCCGCCGTCGTCGCCGAGCCACAGGGAGCGCGGCAGCCCGTACATGCCGTTCCAGCCGCTGGGCCGCCACACCTCCTCGGGGCGGTCGTCGAAGATCCAGGCCCACATGATCTGCCGGCCCTGCCCGTCGACGAGGGCTTCCGGGGCGAAGTAGGCGTTGTCGCACCAGCTCATGCGGCCGTGCCGCTCCGGCCGGAAGCGGTCGCCGGCGGTGTCGTAGGTGCCGACGTAGTACTGGCATCCCTTGTTGTGGGAGATGAACAGCAGGAGGTGCCGGCCGCTCGGCTCGCCGCCGCTCTCGCACGACGGCAGGGGCAGGAAGCTGGGGCACATGTTGTCCTCGCTGCGGTCCGTCCACTCCCGCCGCGACTCGTAGAAGGGGTGCAGGTAGTCCCAGCGCTCCAGGTCGTCGGAGACGAACAGGTAGAGGCGGTCGCCCTGCTGCTCGGGCGGGGAGTCGTCAGCGCGGCCGAGCTTGTCGAGGACCTGCAGGTTGCCGGTGAGCAGGTAGTAGCGGCCGTCCTTCCTCCAGATCTGCGAGGGGTCGGAGGAGCCGTACACCAGCGGCTGGCCGCGGTCGTCCACGGTCTCGGTGAAGCCGCGGCCGGTGGAGGCGATCACCGGGTTGGCGGCGCTCTTGGCCCAGGTGTCGTAGTGCTCGTCGCCGGAGAAGGCGAGGCAGATGCCGCGCTCTTCCCAGAGCCCCCAGTAGGAGAGCACGGCGCGGCCGTCGCCGTCGACGAAGGCGCCGCCGCTGAAGCAGCCCACGTCGCCGTCGCCGGGACCGATGGCGTACGGGTGGTGGCGCCAGTGCAGCAGGTCGGCGCTGGAGACGTGGCCCCAGACGAAGCCGAGATCGGCGTGGTTGTAGAGATACATCAGGTGGTAGCGGCCGTTGGCCCAGAAGGCGCCGTTCGGGTCCCCCGGGTGGCCGTTGTCCTCGGGGATGGTGAAGTGGTACCCGGGCCGGTGCGGGTCGGCGAGCATGCGGTAGCGCAGCTCCCGGGCCGCGTGCAGGACCCGGTTGTCGGCCGGCTGGTCGGCGGTGTAGCGGCTGGGGTCGGTCATCGGCGGTCTCCTCGGCCTGGGCTCGGATAGAGCTTCGTATCCGCGCCGGACCGCGTCCACCTGCGCCGCGGCGGACAGTAAGCGTTCTCGAGCGGCAGGGACGTGCCGCCGGGAGAGTGGTTCCTCCGGGATCCGGGCCTGGTTCCCTGCCGCCCCGGGATACCCGGCGAGCCTTCCTTCCGCTTTCCTTTGGCGTGACACCGCCAGCCCCGGGAGCCGCCCGATGAGAACCGTCCCCCCGAACCAGACCGCCTTCGTGGCCCGCGATCCGGCCATGTGGCAGGGCTTCGCCGGCCTCTGCCTGACCCCCGGAGGCCGCCTCGTGCTGGGCGTCAAGCAGGCCTACGGCCACGGCGCCTCGCGCTGGCAGCGGGTCGTGGCCATGACCAGCGGCGACCGCGGCCGCACCTGGACGCCGCCGGAGACCCTGGCCGAGGGCGACTTCGACCGCGGCCTGCCCTTCGTCGCCACCGGCGGCCTCTACCTGACCGCCCTGGGCGACGGCCGCGTGCTCATGCACTACTTCTCCGAGGGCTGGCCGGAGCGCCGTCCCACCACCCCCCTGCTGCGCATCAGCGACGACGCCGGCGGGACCTGGTCGCCGGAGCGGGCCATGGCCCCCGGCCTGGAGTTCCGCCAGGACGGCGCCGTCCTGGAGCGCCGCGGCGGCGAGCTGCTGGTCTACACCGGCCTCAACCGGCTGCTGCGCTCCCTGGACCGCGGGCTCACCTGGGAGCCCTTCGGAGACCCGGTGGTCCCGGAGGACTGTCCCCTGCAACTGGGCGAGGTGTGCCTGGCCGAGACCGCCGCCGGCCGCCTGGTGATCCTCATGCGCGAGAACCACTACGCCAACTTCCCCATGTTCGCCGCCGACTCCGAGGATGGCGGCCGCACCTGGAGCCGGCCGCGGCCGACCCCCTTCATCGGCCACTGGCCGGCGGCTTTCGACCTCGGGGACGGGACCCACCTGCTGGCCTACCGCAACGTCGGAGGCCGCGCCAACAGCGTCGTGTGGCGCGGCGATCTTGGGGACCTGCCGGGGTACCGGGTGTCGTCTTGCCGCTACCCGGCGGCCGGGGCCTCGCCGGTGCGGCTGGCCGACGAGGGCCTGCTGCTGCAGACCGACGACGACCCCGGCGCCTTCGCCCAGTTCTTCCTGATGCCGGCCGACGATCCGGCCGCGACGGTGGTCCTAGAGGCCGAGGTCCGCTGCCTGGCCAACGCCGGGCAGGCCTGCAGCCTCGGCCTGAGGGGCGCCGGCTGGCTGCGCATCTTCCCGGACCACATCGACCTGGAGCACATCCCCGGGCACAGCCGCGTGGCGGTGACCGGCGACCAGTGGCACCGCTACCGCCTGGAGCTCGAGCGGGGGGTGCTTCGCGTCCTTGTGGACGGCCGCCAGGTGCTCGCCTGTCCCGCAATCGACCTGGCGCCGGTGAGCCACGCGCCGTGCAACGCCTTCGGCTGCAAGTTCGACCACCGGGAATTGCCGCGCCCGGAGCTCTACCCGATGCGGGTGCGGCTGCCTGGGTACGTCCGGCCCTCCAACGCCGGCCGCAGCCAGTGGCGCTCGGTGAGCCTCGACATCACCGGCAACCGCTGGCTGCCCGACCACCGCTACCGCTGGCGGCACGACCGGGACGGCCTCCCCGACGCCTGGCAGGAGGACCGCCTCCTGGAGCTGGAGCACTGTGTCGACGCCGGCGACTGGGGCAAGCCGGTACCGGTGGTCTTCCCCGACGGCGAGTGCTTCGTCGTCGACTACTTCGGCAACGGCATGCCCGTAGGCTTCCCGTCCCTGGCCTGGCTGCAGCCGGACCGCGGCCGCAACTGCTACGTGAGGGGCTACCGCTTCCGGCTGGAGGAGGTGCCCGGGTGAGCAGCGCCCCCGCCCGAATTTCCTTGTGATTCGGCCTCTGAGGTACCATCATATCGGCGGCCCCAGTTCCCCGGGGATCCTCGACAGTTGGTGTCTCCCACCCGGCGCCGGCCTGTCCGGCGCCGAGGTCCGCAATTCGACGGTGCCAAGTCAAGCAATACCGATTCTTCGAGACGATTCTTTGCCACTGGTGTACACGTCCGGCGGTTCCGCCGCCGGTGATCGTCACGGGAGGTGAAGCCCAGGGCGTGACGCCGATTTCTCAGGGAGGAAGAAATGGCAACTCGAATCCTGGTAGGCCTGATCACACTGGCAGCCATCGTGCAAGGCCTGGCTGCCGACTCGGTGGGCGACTTCATGCCGCTCATCCTGGTCATCCTGGGCCTGGTGTACGGGGCCATGGCGGTCGACGCGGAGGACGCCACCGCCTACCTGGTTGTCACCATCGCCGTCGGAGGGGCGGCGAGCATGAGCGTGCTGAGCAACATCCCCGCCGTCGGCGATTACCTGGATGCCATCCTCGACCAGGTGAGCATCGCCCTGTTCAGCGGCGCCGTCACCATCCTCTGCCAGAGGGCGATCAACCGTCTCAAGGGCTAGAGACGGCGGGCGCCTGAGCGCGGGCCGCCGCGGAATACAGGCCGCCGGGCCTCGGGCCCCGGCGGCCTTTTTGCGTGAAGAGGGGAGCCTCGCGGGCCAGGCCTGACGCCGGCGCCGGGGAGTCCCTATCATCAGGAGACGCCAGGGACCCCTTGCCAAAGGACGGATCCAGGAGATGCCGCAGCGCCGACAGAAGGTGATGATCCTCTACCTGTCCTACTCCGCCCTCGACAGCCCGGTCAAGGGCTGGACCTTCTACGACGGCACCGGCCGGGAGCACCACACCACCGGCGACAGCACCGAGCCCCCGTACGCCACCGGCCTCGACGCCCTGCTCGACGGCTGGCGGGTGATCCAGTTCCCGCAGCTGAACCCGCCCTATCCGGGCACCGAGTACACCACCTCGTTCCAGAAGAACGAGTTCATCTTCGAAAAGCTGGAGGAGATCGACTGATGGTGGACAAGCAACACCTGCTCGACTCGAGACAGATGGCCGAGTTCGTGGCCCGCGGCGTCCTGCGGTTCGACGAGATCGTGCCGGATGAGATCAACCGCGCCGTCATCGCCGAGATCGACGGTGACGGCATCGCCAGCCAGCCCGCGGGAACGCCCCTGTCGAGGTGCTATCCCCACCCGGCCCCCATCGGGCGCATGCTCCGGATGCCGGAGGTCCACGGCATCATCCGGAGCCTGGTCGGCGCCGATCCGCTCTTCGATCACCAGGCCGTCCACGTGCGCCAGCCCAACGAGGGCCACGCCCAGGGCCTCCACGGCGACTCGATCATCGACACGCGCATGCACTTCGACATCCAACTCATGTACTTCCCCCACGACGTGCCCCTGGAGATGGGCGGCACCATGCTCCTGCCGGGGAGCCACTTCCGCCGCGTCAACGAGCTCGACGTGGGACGCTACCAGAACTTCCTCGGCCAGCTGCCCATGGTCTGCAAGGCCGGCACCCTGGCGGTGGTCCACCACGGCATCTGGCACTGCGGCCGCCGGAACGAGACCGACCGCGTCCGCTACATGTTCAAGATCCGCCTCAATCCCGCGGTGCGGCAGCTGCGCCTGTGGAACACCGACGACCTGGAGGAAGGCGGAGGCCCCGAGATCATCTACGGCGGGTCGAGCCACCAGCAGGGCGTCGCCACGATCCTCAACCAGCAGGAGCCCTGGTTCGAGGCCGCCGACGGGCGCCTGGAGATCGTCAACCGCATCAAGCTCTGGAGGTTCCTCACGGGCGACGACAACTTCGACGCCCACTACTGGCTGACGCGGCTCGAGAACATGCCGGAGAACCTGCCGGAAGCGGCCTGAGGACTTCACCCGGGGGTGGGTGTTCCTGCGCCCGGCGGTGACGAGGACTGCTGCAGGAGCGCGGCTCGGGCACCGCTCGATGAGCGCGGGATGAGAGGAGAAGGAATCATGCAGCTTCGTCCGATGCTGGCCTGTCTGTTGGCTCTCATGCTGGTCTCGCAGGCCACGGCCCTCCAGGCCAAGGAGGGAAGCCTTCGAACGGAAGTGGGGATGCTGTTCGGGGTGGTCAGCCGTGGCGCAGACGATACGGGGGGT
>JAJDTN010000406.1 GCA_022827165.1 Candidatus Latescibacterota bacterium | reverse complement strand
GGGGGACGATAGTCAGCCGTTACTCCCACAGGCGGGCCATCGGAACGGCGTACAGGCCGTCTCCGAAGGGGACCGTGGTCTCTCCGTCGTACAGCACGACACCCTGGCGGAAACGGTCGCCCGCGACTCCCCGCAGTTTCCGAAGCCCGCGGAAATCGCCGCGCCTGACGGTCGCCGATGCCTTGACCTCGACACCGGCGACGGCGTGCGAGCCCTGCTCCATCACGATGTCCACCTCCACTCCATCTCTGTCGCGGAAGTGGGAGAATTCGACGGGCACCTCCTGCCAGCTGGCCTGTCTCCGCAGTTCCTGGAAGACGAAAGTCTCGAGGAGTTGCCCCAGCAGGGAACGATCCGCCGCCAACTGCGCGGGACCGAGGTTGAGAAGCGCGGCGGAGAGACCCGTGTCTCCGAGGTGGAGCTTGGGGGTCTTGACCAGACGGCTCAGACGATTGCTGTGCCAGGGCGGGAGTCTCTCGAGAAGGAACAGGCTTTCGAGAAGCGTGACGTACTCCCCGATCGTGGGACGGCTGAGTTGGAACGGCGCGGCCAGGTCGGCGAGGTTGAAGAGCCGGGCCGTCTGCGAGGCGGCGGCGCGCAGGAGTGGCGGAAGGGTCTCGAGCGATCGGATGCGGGCCAGGTCGCGCACGTCGCGTTGAACCAGTGTCTCGACGTAGTCACGATACCAGTTGGCCTGTCGCCGAGGGGTGGGTCGCGCCAGCGCCGGCGGAAATCCGCCAGCGACGATGAGTTCGGCCAGTCGTGAACCGAGCCTCCGGGCCTGAACGATCTTGAACCCTCCCTCGAACAGGTCGGTTACGAACCCCCCGCTCGGATTCGATGCGAGCACGGAAGACCACGACGCCAGTTCGTACCGTGACAGCGGATGGAGTCGGACGATCTGCAGCCGGCCGGCAAGGGACTCGGAGAGGGCCGGCAGGAGCAGAACGTTGGTGGAGCCGGCAAGGATGAATCGGCCGGGTACCCGGTTCCGGTCGACTTCGAGCTTCAGGGCCGGGAAGAGTTCCGGGGCGAGCTGGATCTCGTCCAGGATGACGCGTTCCGGGAGGTCGGCGACGAACCCGGCGGGATCCGCCCGAGCGCCATCCCTCATGATGGCATCGTCGAAGCTGATGTATCCGTAGTCCCGCTGTTGCCGTGACACTCCCCAATTCAGCCGCTTCTCCTCCCACAGCAGGTATTTGCCACCCCACGTGAGGTAATTCGGCGCATAGGCGTACTGGGCGAGTGTCGTCTTGCCGCACTGGCGCGGGCCGTGGATGAGTACGACCGGCGAGTCCTCCAGGGCCTCGGCGAGGCGGGGCTCGATGAGTCGCGGATAGAAGGTCTGTTCGGGCATCGAGCGGATTCCGGGTGCGCGACTTCGGCTGATTGCAAGGTTTGGGGCCGGCCAATTGTAAGGTCAGACAGCGGCTAATTGCAAGTTTCCGTGTCGGCTGATCGAAAGGCAACAGCCTTGCGGACGGCTTGGATCGGCTAGGCGTGACATGCGAGAGGGGGCCTGTCGGCGACTGCCTCTACATGGCCGGCGGCAAGGCCCTTTCGCGTCTGGGTCCTGGGTGGACGCGCCGACGGTGGCGAGAGCTACGCCTACAACCCGGCCAGCGCCGAGACCCGGGGCCCGGACACGCCCCTGGAGCTGAGCTGGGCGGCGACGGCCGACGCCGACGACTGGCTGCTGGTGGCCGGCGGGGCGTTCTGGGACGACCGCGTCAACGACGTGCTCAACACGGACCGGGTGTTTCTGATGAGGTCCCCGTAGTGAGCGCGGCCAGCAGCATCGGCGACGGGCGCAGCTCCCGCTTCAGGGGATCCAGCACGTAGCCCAGGGCCTCGAGGGTGACCACACCGAGGAGACTGCTGTCGCCGGGTTCGCCGAAGATCACCGGCGCGGCCCCCCGGTGCTCGTTGTATCGGAAGAGGGCATCCCCCAAGGGGCGTTCGATCTGATCGCCATTGGCCAAGGTGAAGGTCCGGTGTGAGTGCGGCTCGATGCCCAGGTCCTCCAAGACCGGACCCTGGACCACCGAATAGACCGCCCCCGAGTCGATCAGGAACTGCTCGGTGCGGACTCCTCCGGCCGGACGGGACTGGCGATGTCGATGTCGAGGCAGGCAGGTCCCATGCGCCGAGTCAAGACGCCGCGACGGTCGCCTCCATCACCACATCCACCACCGCCCGCAGCGCCTCCTCGTGCGAGGCCCCCGCCTCCATCGCCTCCCGATACGCCCGCGCCTGCATGTGGGAGCTGGTCCCCCGCTCGACGATGGTGCGGGCGTGCTCCACCTCGGCGACGCAGCCGAAGTGCTCGGCATCCTCCCGGACCAGCTCCAGCAGCTCGTCCACCAGCCGCGGGAAGGGCACGATCTCGCCGCGGCCGAAGTCGACCATGCCCTCGTCGATGCCGTAGCGCTGGGCGCGCCAGCGGTTCTCGTCCACCAGGGTGCGGGTGTAGATCCGCCAGCGCTGGTTGTCGCGCCGCAGCCGGTAGAGCATGCGGCAGATGCAGCGAAAGAGGGCGGTGCAGCAGAGGGCGTCCTCCAGGCGGGTGCAGACGTCGGTGACCCTCATCTCCAGGGTCGGGAAGCGGGCGCTCGGGCGCACGTCCCACCACAGCTTGGTGGCGTCCTCGATCAGGCCCGCCGCGGTCATCAGCTCGACCGTGCGGCGGTACTCGTCGTGGCTCTCGAAGCGCTCGGGCAGGCCCGTGCGGGGCAGCTCGTCGAAGACGCACAGGCGGTAGGACTGCAGGCCGGTATCCGTGCCCTCCCAAAACGGCGAGGAGGTGCTCAGGGCCAGCAGGTGGGGCAGGAAGTAGGAGACCTGGTTGAGGATGTCGACGCGCAGCTCGTCGTCCTCGAGGCCCACGTGGACGTGCATGCCGCAGATGAGCAGGCGCTGGGCCACGACCTGCATGTCCTGGTGGAGGATGTTGTAGCGCGGCTTGTCGGTGTGCTTCTGGTCCCGCCAGCGGGCGAAGGGATGGGTGGAGGCGGCGATCAGCCCGAGGCCGTGGCCGCCGGCGATGCCGGCCACCGTGCGCCGCAGGTGCTCCAGGTCGGCGCGGATCTCGGCGGTGGAGTCGCGCACGGGGGTGCCGACCTCGACCTGGGGCCGCAGGAACTCGGGGCTGAAGTGACCCCCCAGCTCCCGCTCGAGGTGGTCGATCAGCTCGGGCGGGGGCTCGCTCACCAGGTCCCGGCTGGCCCGGTCGACCAGCAGGTACTCCTCCTCGACGCCGAGGCTGAAGCTGGGCTCGTGCAGGGCCATCAGGGAAGGACCTCCTCCAGCGCCTCGGCGAGGATGCCCTCGCAGCGGGCGATCCCGGCTTCGCCGGCGAGCAGGTCCTCGCGGATCTCGATCATGGCGTTCGGGAGCCCGGCCGGCGCGGCGTGGTGGCCGTTGGAGAACGCGCCGTGGTCGCGCCCCGAGTAGGGCTCGTTGTCGCCGATCTCGCGTCCCGTGCGCCGGCCCAGGGCCTCGATCAGGGGCCGGGCGATGCGATCGTCGCGGTCCCAGAGCACGCCGAAGTGCCAGGGGCGCGCCATGCCGTTCATGCTGGGTGTGAAAGTGTGGAGGGCGACGTAGGCGGGGGTCTCGCCGCGTGAGCGGATGCTCTCCAGGACCCCTGCGATCGCCTCGTGGTACGGATGAAAGAGGGCCCGCGCCCGCCGCTCCGCCTCCTCCGGCGTGAGGCCACGGTTGCCGGGGACCGGGGTGCCGTCGCTCTCGGACAGGATCGACTCCGGATGGCCGGGCTCGCGGTTGCAGTCGATGACGAGGCGCGAGTACCCCGAGAGCACGGCGGGGGCGTCGAAGCGCCGCGAGAGCCGCCGGGCCAGCTCGGCGGCGCCCGCGTCCCAGCCGATGTGGCGGCGCAGGTCGGCCGGGTCGAGGCCCAGGCCGTCGAGAGCCGCGGGCACGGCGTGGGAGGCGTGGTCGCAGGTGAGGACCATCAGCCCCCGGCCCGAGGGGTTGACGACCTCGAAGGGGGGCGGATCGCCGGGGGCCAGCAGCTCGGCGCACCGCGGCGGCGACGACTTGCCGGACGGGTGGTCTTGCGATTTCAGCGACTCATCCAAGGCTTCATCTCTCCAGCTGTCGGCAGCGGTCCCGAGGCTGCCTCCCCGGAAAGGGTACACGGAGCTTGGCCGGTAAGGAAGCGCGAAAACCCCCAACTCGGGGCTGCGCTTCTGGTCAGGGTGGCGGCGCCGGCGTCGACCCACGGCTCTCCCACCAGCGCCTCCAGGCGGCGGCGTCGTTGCCCCATCTCTCGCCGGTCAGGGATCGCAGGGCGTTGGCCGCCTGCTGCCGAACGGTCGGGGCGTCGCGGCTCAGCGCCTCGATCAGCAGCGGCACCGCGGTCTCGCCGCCGATTCGGCCCAGGGCCTCGGCGGCGCTGGCGCGCAGCGCCGGATCGAAGGCCGAGCGCAGGACCTCCAGCAGGTCCCCCGCGGCGCTCGCGTCACCGATCCGGCCCAAGGCGGTCACGAGGGCCCCCTGGAGTCGGAAGTTGGCCGTCTCGCCCAGCATCGTCCGCAGCGGTTGCACCGATGTCGAGTCGCCCAGATCGCCCAAGGCCTCGATGGCCGCAACCCGCAGGGGCACCGCCCCTTCCATCGCGGTACCGACCAGGGGCCCGGGGCCGTACAGCCGTCCGATCATGGCCGCCAGCTCGGGCGCCACGATGGTGTGGAAGGCCGCTTCGAAAGGCGCGTCCTCGGGCCGCGGAAAGTCCTCCGAGTCGATGCGCTCCGGCGGGTTGTACATGCCGTCGAAGGACTCTTCGTACAGCCTCTCCCCCGCTGTCGACAGCGAGACCGACCCCCGCAGGCCGGCGCCCGCGTACCGCCTCGTCACGGCGCCCAGGGCCAGGTTGCGCTCGTTCACCGGCGCGTAGGGCTGGCTCACCGCGCGTCCCTCGAGGCGCAGGCCCAGCACGCCATCGGCGGACCCGGCCCCGTCCTGCGCGATCCTCAGCCCCGCCTGCCGCAGCAGCACCGCCGCCGTCTGAGCGACGGGCAGCGCAAGGCCCTCGATCTCCCGGTCGGCGCGACCGTGTACATAGCTCTGGCGGATGTCGAGGCGAACGGAGTCGACCCCTCGCAGGGCCTCATAGAGCGCCCGCAGACGCTCCCGCGCCGCCTCGGACCGGGGGCCGCCGGGATAGCGCTCGATGAACGCCTCGTAGGCCGGGATCGTGCCTGTCTTGAGGGTTGTCTTCCACAGCTGGCTCTCCAGCGACGGCGCGCAGGCGACGACGACGAGAGCCGGCAACGGCCAGAGATGTGGGATGGGAGAGGGGATGGCTCGGCTCGCCGGTGGCAACCCGGGACGCTGGTTGCCGGACGGGGCGGGTACAACCTATTTCCGGGCTTCCCCAACGGAAAGGAGTCCATGGCCAATGCGCCCGACACCGCCGGGACCGAGACCGATCAGACCCAGGGGCGACATCCGCCTGCTCTTCGCCGCCGACCTCTCGAGTCACGCGCGACCACCGTTCGTCGGCGATCCGGCCACTCCCGAGCAGATCCGCACGCTCGTCGACCACTTCGCTCTGAGTGGGGCGGACGCGCTCGGGCAGGAGGTCTTCGGACAGGGGTGGGTGCTGCACTTCCACTCCGACACCTACGAGTACGATCAGCGGCCGCAGCATCGCCGCTGGATACCCATGCTGGATCGGGGCATCCATCCCATCGAGATATTCAGCGACCGGGCGCACCAGCGCGGGATGAAGTTCATCGCGGGGGCGCGGTTCGGCGACGACCACGGCGCGCCCACACAGGGCGCCCGGTGGATATTCGATCACCCGGAGTTCATCCTGAGAGACCTCCCGCCGGGGCCTCTGAGCAAGCCCGGCAACACCCTCGATTTCTCGTTCCGCGAGGTGAGGGACTTCCATTTCGGGGCGATCGAGGAGATCGCGCGCCGTTTCGACGTGGACGGCATCGAGATCACCTTCCGCAGCGACAATCACTTCCCTTACCCCCGCTCGATCTCCCGGGAACGACAGCCCCTGATGACGGAACTGATGCAACGCATCCGCGACATGCTCGACGATGAGGCGCGCAACAAGGGCAGGGAGCTGCTTCTCGGCGTTCGTGTTCCGGAGACCGTCGACGAGTGCCGCGACTGCGGCCTCGATCTTCCCACGTGGATCACCACGGGTATTCTCGACTACGCGAGCCCGGGCAACTCCATGTACTCGAACCACAACGCGCGATGGGAGGAGTTTTCGAGGCTGGCGGAAGGGACCGACTGCCGCCTGCTTCCGGGAGTCATGCCGTTCTGCTCGGCAACCGACTCACGGAGCGACACGGTCCCCTGGGCGCTGCAGCCGGATACGGGCGAGAGCGGCACGAGGGACCACATGGCGTTTCAGTCCCGGGTATGCCTGCGTCCCATGACCTCCGACAACTACCGCGCACTCGCCAACAACATGTACGGAGCCGGGGCCGACGGCGTCTCGAGCTTCAACTTCCAGGAGCAGTACACGGGGAACCTCATCGGCGGGTTCCCCGGGGAACTGGCCCTGCTCAGGGAGTTGAAGGACCCCGAAGCGATCAAGGCACGCCACCGCACGTACCTGTTCCGGTCGATGCTCGGAGGGGTGGACTACCACGGCGCGCCCGGCATGGCTTCCACCGGTGCCATCAAGGACGACAAGATCGTCCTGAGCCGTGAGGCGCCCGGCGCCCGCCAGGAGTACCGGCTGCGTCTGTGCGAGCAGTGGGACGAAGTCGGCCACGCCTGCATGGCGGTCCGTGCCCAGAACCTTCGCCCCGAAGAGCGTCTGGTCTTCGACGTGAACGGGGTGGCAACCCCCGACGAGAGCGTCCGTCGGATGTGGCACCCGGACGGCCGCTCCACCAACATCGGGCGTCCGCTCCCCGCCTACTCGACCCTCATGTTCGACCTCGGCACGGAGTACATGCTCGATGGGGACAACACACTCGGCGTCAGGCTGGCAGAGGTGGAAAACGGCTCCGATGGCGAAATCGTCATCGACGAAATCGACGTCACCGTGATACCCTGCGGGCTTCAGCCAACGGAAAGGAGTCGCTCGTGAAGATCACCCAGGTTGAGGTAATCCCCTTCGCCAGCTTCCTCTACGTCAGAATCGAAACCGACGAGGGCGTGCACGGCATCGGCGAGGCCAGCCTGAGCGGCCGCAACCGGGCCGTGGCCGCCGCCTTCGATCACATCACCCCCCTGCTGATCGGCCAGGACGCCACGCGGATCGAGTTCATCTGGCAGGACCTGTTCCGCGGAACCTTCTGGCGCGGCGGGCCGGTGCTGCAGTCGGCGCTGGCCGGCGTCGACCTGGCGCTGTGGGACCTCAACGGCAAGGCCCTCGGCGTGCCGGCGTACCGCCTCCTCGGCGGCCGCGCCCGCGACAAGGTCCTCCTCTACCGGCACGTCGGCGGCGCCACGCCGGAAGGGCTGGTGGAGAGCTCCCGGGCCCTGCTCGATGAGGGCTGGAAGGTGCTGCGCATCTCGCCGATCGTCGCCGGCCGCGGCGCCGACCACCGGCCCGAGGTCGGCTTCGACCCGCGCCGCGCGATCCTCAACGGCGTCGCTCACATGACCGCCCTGCGCGAGGCTGTCGGGCCGGAGGTGGAGATCATCTTCGAGGTCCACACGCGGCTGTCGCCGGCGCGCGCCGTCGAGTTGTGCCGGCAACTGGAGGGCCTGCGTCCGTTCTTCGTCGAGGACCCGATCCGCTCGGAGAACCCCGGGGCCTTCCGCACCCTGCGTGAGCACACCTCGGTACCCATCGGCACCGGCGAGCAGCTGCACGACAAGTGGGCCTACCGAGAGCTGATCGAGGGCGAGCTGATCGACTACCTGCGCGTCGACATCTGCCACACGGGCGGCATCACCGAGGGCCGCAAGCTGGCCCACATGGCCGAGGTCCACTACCAGGAGCTGGCCACCCACTACACCTCGAGCCCGGTGAGCTCGGCGGCCATGTTGCACCTGAACCTGTCGATCCCCAACTGCGCCGTGCAGGAGTTCGCGCCGCCCTCGGAGTCAATGAACGAGGTCGTGGACCACGACCTGCGGGTCGAGGACGGGTACCTGCTGGCTTCGGACCGGCCGGGGCTGGGGATCGACCTGGACCTTGAGGCGGCCCGGCGGCTCGGCACCGACGATCACGAGCCGCCGCATCTGCGCCGGCCGGACGGGGCCGTGCAGGACTGGTAGGACCCGGCAGGCTCCCGGCGCTATGGGCGTCGATGCCGTCGGCGCCGATTTGCGCGGCGGAGCGCAGGTAGTCGTCGGAGAGATCGCGCTGGCGGAGGAGGACCCTCATCGACGGGAGCCCCCCGTGGCGCCCGGGGGCCGGCTACGCGGAGAAGCCGCGGAACCCCGCTGCGTAGCCGGCGAGCACGGCGTCGGAGAGCTCGCGCTGGCGTCCGAGGACCCCCATCGGTGGGACCTTCCCAGGCGCGGGCGGGCTACGCGGAGAAGCCGCGGAAGCCCGCGGCGTAGTTGGCGAGCACGGCGTCGGGATCGTGATCGCTGCCGGGGGCGTGGATCACCTCCACCGAGAACCAGCCGTCGTAGCCCGCGGCCTCCAGCAGGCGCACCGGCGTTGCGTGATCGATGACGCCATCGCCGAGGGCGCAGACCTGCATGCGGCCGTCCACGTAGCGGCCGTCGTGGGCGTGGAGGTGGCGAGTCAGCGGGCCGAGGACCCGGAAGGACTCCTCCGGCGTCTCCATCATGCGCTGGGTGTGCATCGCGTCCCACAGGACCTGCACGGCCGGGTGGTCCACGGCCTCGATGACGGCCCGCACCGGCGCCGAGCAGCACCAGTCGTCGTGGGTCTCCATCAGCACCGTGACCCCCGCCGCCCCAGCCTCGGCCGCCACCTGGCGGTAGCCCTCGGCGGTGTGCTCCACCGCGGCGGCCAGCTCCCCCGCGTGGCCCCGGGAGCCGCCGAAGGTGCGCAGGAGCCCGCAGCCGAGGTCGGCGGCCAGCTCGATGTAGCGGCGCACGTCCTCGACGTGGCCCGCCCGCTCCGGCTCCGCCACGGCCATGCGCGCGCCCGTGGCGATGCAGCAGATCTCCAGCCCCTCGTCGGCGAAGCGGCGCCTCACCTCGGCGCGTTCCCCCTTGGACAGGCCGGCCTCGATGCCGCTGGCGTGGCCCCACTCGACTCGCGGCTCCAGGCCCTTGTAACCGTGGCGCTTCATGCCGGCCACGACCTCGTACAGGCGCCAGTCGGGGCAGACGCTGGTCATCGTCGCAAGGTCGGTCATCTGTCTCCTCTCAGTTGGGGTTCCGGGCGCGAGCATACGCGCCGTCGTTTCAGCGGGAGCAATCTAAGGAGCGGCGCGGATCGCCGGCTACGTGGCTCAGGCCTCGGTGAAGAGCCGGGCCCCGTGCTTGCCGCGGCCGACCACGGCGAGGCCGTCCACGGCCCGCAGGCAGTAGGTCATGCGCGCCGCCAGGGACGGGCTCAGGCCCGCGGCCTCGGCCAGCCCCCGGTTGGTGAAGGGGCGGGGCAGTTCTGCGGCGGGGGGCAGCAGGTCCAGCAGGCGGGCCGGCGTCGACAGGTCGCAGCGGCGCACCACCTTCAGCAGGCGGCGGTCGGTGCGCCGCCACTCCGGGTGCCGCCAGGAACCGCGGCCGTCGTGGCAGCGGACCTCCTCCTCCTGGATCAGCAGCACCTCCAGGGCGAAGCCGGGGCGCGCCGGCAGGTCGGGGATGCTCACCAGCTCGTGGAATACGTCTTCCAGGCGGCCGCGCTTCGGGGACTTGCGCCGGCCCAGGCGCTCGCCCGCGGCGTCGACGCGCAGGATCCACTTCTCCGCGGCGATGGGGTGCACCAGACGCACCCGCCGGCGCTCGGTGAGCCGGCGCAGCTTGGCCTTCAGGGGCGTGAAGCTGCGCGTCTGGATCTCCACCAGCAGGTCGTCGTCGCGCTCGATGTCGACGACGTAGCCGTCGACCCGGGTCTCCAGGCGGTCCTGGGGCCGCGCGTACCAGGACTTGACCGCGGCGTGCAGGGAGCGCTCGCGCAGGACGCCGATGTGCGGGGGT
>JAJDTN010000173.1 GCA_022827165.1 Candidatus Latescibacterota bacterium | reverse complement strand
ATCGGGGACATCAACGAGACCCAGAACACGACTGTCAACTTTCCCCTCATCGCCGATCCGGATCGGAAGGTCTCCGACCTCTACGACATGATCCATCCGAACGCGCTCGACAACCTGACGGTGCGCTCCGTCTTCGTCATCGGCCCCGACAAGAAGGTCAAGCTCACCCTTACCTACCCGGCCTCGACGGGCCGCAACTTCGACGAAATCCTGCGGGTGATCGACTCCCTGCAGCTGACCGCCGAATACTCGGTGGCCACCCCGGCCAACTGGACCGACGGTGAGGACTGCATCGTCGTGCCGGCGGTCTCCGACGAGGATGCCAGGAGCAAATTCCCGAAGGGCTTCGAGGCGGTGAAGCCGTATCTGAGGGTTACGCCCCAGCCGAACCGGTAGTCCCCCTGGACCCCATCCGTCCCCGGATCGCCGGCGGAGGCGGCCTCAGAACGGCAGCCCGTCGTCCTCCAGCGCTCCCGGGGAACGGGTGGCCGTCGTGCCGGGCTCCGCCTCGTCCTCCCGCCCGTACAGGAGATCGAGCTCGCCGGGCCCCCCGGCGCCGTCGACGAAGCGGAGGTCGGTGACGACGATCTCCGTCACGCTGTGGCGATGACCCTTGCCGTCCTCCCATTTCCGGGTCTGCAGGCGCCCCTCCACGTAGATCCGGACCCCCTTGCGCAGATGCTGGCTGGCGACCTCCGCCAGCCGGCGCCAGAGCACGAGGCGGTGCCACTCCGTGCGCCGCCGGCGGCCGCCCTTGCGGTCGGTCCAGGACTCGTCGGTGGCGAGGCTGGCGGTGGTCACCTGGGTCCCGGAGGGGGTGAACCGGGTCTCCGGATCGTCGCCGAGGTTGCCCACGAGGGTCACCTTGTTGAGGCACTTGCCCGGTGCCGGGCGGGACAGGAGGTCAGACATCGCCCTTGTCCGGCGGGGTGCGGCGCTTGCGCCGCGCCTGCGGGGTCTCGATGCCGTAGCGGCGGCACAGGCGCCCGAAACTCCCCGGGGCGATGCCGAGGGCCACCCCGGCGTCGCGGTTGCTGGCGTAGATCCGGGCGGCCCGTGCGATCCGCTCGCGGTCGAACTGCTCCATGACTCGGAACCTCTTGGCCTCGAGGTTGACGTGAGAAGAGCCTGATCGGCGGAGGATCCGATCGGCCTGTGATGCACATCAGTATACTATTCATATGTGCATCTGTCAACCTCTGGACCGGGGGCGGTCACGCCTCCCGCGTCCCCACCTCCTCCAGCACCTCCAGGATCCTGTCTACGTCGGAGGTACCGTTGTAGACGTGGCCCGAGATGCGCACGCGGCCGTACTCCCCCCAGACCAGGACCCCCCGCGAGGCGAGCCTCCGCGCCAGGGCCGCGGCATCCTCGTCCAGAAAGCAGGTATTGCCGGAGCGGGCCGGCCGCCGGGAGGGGCTGATCACGGTTCGCCCGAGGGACCTGAGTCCCGCGTCGATCGCTTCCGAGAGGTCGCGGGCATGCTCCTCGGCGGCCTCGACCCCGATCCTCTCGAGATGGGCCAGCGCCTTCTCCAGGAACATGATGACGATCATGGCCGGATTCCCCGGCTCAAGGCGCTCGGGCATGGGCCGCACCGCCACCTCCGGGGTCCGAAGGGCTCCCTGATCCGGCCACACGGCCAGGTTGCGCCAGCCGAAACAGCTGTCCCGGACCACCTCGCCGGCCCGCTCGCTCAGGTAGCAGGGCGCGGTGCCGTGGGTGGCCAGCATCCACTTGTAGCTGCTGCTCACGCACAGGTCCGTCACCGCGGCGGGCACCCTCACGACTCCGGAGGCGTGGGTGGCGTCGACGGCCAGCAGGCACCCCGGGTGGGCGGACAGCCCCCGCGCAAGGGCCTCGACATCCAGGTTCTGTCCCGTGTAGAAGCCCACCTGGCTCACGGCGAGGACGCGGGTCCTGCCGTCGACGGCGGCCAGCAGCTCCTCCTCCCCCACGTGCCAGTCCTGGTGCGGCACCATGCGCACCTCGACACCCAGATTGGCGATCTCCCGCCAGGCATACGCCACGGAGGGGAACTCCAGATCGTCGGTGACGACGTTGTCGCCGGGCCGCCAGGGCAGGCCCCGGGCCAGCCAGCCCATGCCCTCGGCCGCCGAGGGCACGAAGGCCACGCGGTCCCTGGGGACCCCCCACAGGCGCGCCACGCGACCGCGGCAGCTCTCGCCCCGGCGGTAGATCTCCTCACGGCCCTCGAGTCCCCCGCTCTTGAGGCGGGCGAACTCGCGGTGGACCTCGTCGAACTCCTTCAGCCAGGGCGCCTCCCCTCCCGTGCACAGGTGAGCGACCCCGTCGATTCCCGTGAACAGCCCCGGGTCGAGCAACGGTGCGGTCTCGCTCGTCATGACGACTCCCCTCCTCCCTCGCTCTCCTCGTCGATGGCGATCCGGGCCTCGGCGCGCGCCGGCTCGAGGAGATCCTCGTCGCGCAGCAGATGGGCCACCCGAAGCTCCGGCATCCCCGCCTGCCTCGTGCCCATCACCTCCCCTGGCCCACGTAGTTCCAAGTCCTTTCGTGCCAGTTCGAAACCATCCATGGTCTCACATAGAGAATCAAGTCTGGCCCGGGCGCCCGTGTCGTCCTCGCCGGAAGCGTGGTCGACCAGGATGCAATAGGACGCCGACGCCCCCCGGCCGACGCGCCCGCGCAACTGGTGCAGCTGCGCGAGGCCGAAGCGCTCGGCGTGCTCCACCACCATCACCGTGGCGTTCGGGACGTCGACCCCGACCTCGATGACCGTGGTCGCCACCAGGATGTCGATCTCCCCTTCGGCGAACCGGCTCATGATGCCGGTCTTGTCGTCGGCCGGCAGCCGTCCGTGCAGGAGCTCCACCCGCAGCTCCTTCAACGGCCCCCGGGCCAGCTCCTCGAAGCCGGCCCGGGCC
>JAJDTN010000141.1 GCA_022827165.1 Candidatus Latescibacterota bacterium | reverse complement strand
GGCCCCCGACTTTCCCTTCCAGAACGACTTCCTGCGCGGCTTCGAGGTCTTCCTCAACGACGGCACACCCGAGTCGACGAGCCAGGGAAGACCGATCCTGACGAGCGTGGCCGTGGAGGGGCAGAACGAGGAACCGGTGGTCGACATCCGCATCCCGGCGCAGTATGTCCGTCTCGTCCGCCTCAAGTCGCTCACCTCGGTCGGATTCGACCTGGCCGAGTTCCAGATCTTCGGGACCGGTTTCGTCCCCGAGGCGGCCTACATCTCCAACATCATCGACTTCGGCGCGCCGACCCTGCTCGGCAATCTCCGCTGGGTCCAGGAAAAAGTGGGAGACGAGGCCTTCTCGCGGATCAGGGTGCGCACGCGCTCGGGGATCGACCCCCAGCCACTGATCTTCAACAAGATCCGTCCCGCCGAGGACATCTTCCGCATCGCCGGCCAGTTCTCCCCGCGAGAATCCCACGTGCCCTGGAAGTTCGCCGACAAGGTCGACGACCCCGACCTCAAGGCGCTCGTCGAGAACGTCCTGGACAACATCGACGTCGACCTCCGCGACGCCACCCAGACCTTTGACGAACTGGCCCTCGAGCAGCGCGAAGAGCTCAGCCTGACCGAGGCGGACTACAGGGCCCTGCCCACGAAGGACAGGGGCGCGATCCGCCACGACGTGACCGGCTGGAGCGAGTGGTCATCGGTCTATCCTCCCGAGGCCGTGGTCACGGCCGACGGGCTCGAGGTGGAAGGGCTCGGGGTCCCGATCGTCTCTCCCAGTCCGCGGCGGTACTTCCAGGTTTCGATCGAATTCTTCAGCGATGACTTCGAATCGGCCACCGGCGTCGGCGGACTCGCCTTCGACGTGCTCACCCGGCCCTTCTCCGAGGCCCTCGTCGGGGAGATCCGGCCGCGAAGGGCGGAACTGGCCGAGAAGACCCTTTTCACCTACGCGGTCCGCACCCGCTTCGAGCCGGGCCGCGACCGGGGCTTTGACCGGTTGAAGATCCAGACACCCTTGCGCGTGGAGGAGGTGGGATCGGTGGAGATCCGGCGGGCCGACGGCAGCGTGGAGTCGGCGGACTTCACCGGCATGCCCCTGTCGGACTCGGACCTGCCCGTGGCCCGGGGGGACTTCTCCATACTCGATGTAGAGGAGAAATCCTTCACCGTGGGGTTCCCCGCCGTGGCCGAGGATGGGGCCGAGCTGCGCGTCACCTTCGACAACGCCGTGCTCCGCTTCGGCACCACCTTCTCCGGTCAGGCCCTGAGCTCGGAGACCGGCGACCTGTTGGGGCAGCACCTTCTCCCCGGCAACGCCGCCGATCTGGGGGCGGGCGATGGGGACACCCTCCCGCTGGGCTCGCAGGTGGCGGGCAACCTGGCCGTGCACGTGGGGATCACCGACGACCTCCTCGTCAACGTCAAGGCCGCGCCGGCAGTGATCACACCCAACGCAGACGGGGCCAACGACCAGACCTCCATCGGCTACGACCTGACCACCATCGGCGCGCCGACGCGGGTGGAGGTCGTCCTTCACGACCTGTCCGGCCGGCCGATCCGCCGTCTGTACTCCGGGGATGACGTGAGCGGACGCTTCGCCCTCCCCTGGGACGGCCGCGATGACGCCGGCCGGATCGTGCCGCCGGGAAACTACGTCTTCAGCGTGACGGTTGACGCGAAGACGGGACAGGCGCGGGCCTTCGGCACCGTCGCCGTGACCTACTAGGAGGAGCGAGCTTGAGGGCAATCAGGCTTCTCGCCGTCACCGCCGCGCTGCTGTCCGGCGCCCCGGTGCTCGGCCAGCAGGACTACGGAACGCGGCTCGGCCTCCAGCGCGGGGGGGAGGTGAGCTTCGCGCCCCAGGGCTCCGGGGTGCTCTTCGGGGCCCTCGATCCTGCGATCAAGAAGTGGTACATCCCGCAGGAGCTGTACAACTATTACGGCTGGCGCCAGTGGGAGTACACCAACTACGCCCGGGAGCCCTACGAGCGCTACGTGGGAACGAACCGGGAAGGCGACTACTTCTACGACGTCTACGGCAACTTCACCACCCACGGCTGGCTCATCTACGACTGGCGGCAGTTCCAGCCCCAGTCCGAGGGCAGCGGCATCTTCCAGGCCACCCGCTTCAACTCCTGGTTCAACGCGGTCACCGTCAGCGGCGACTCCCAGGGGCAGTACTCCTACTCCATCACCGTGGGAGACCGCATCCGCACCACCCTGACTCCGATGACCTTCTCCAAGCCCGGGTTCAACGGTGTGCAGATCGATTTCTCCTCCGACAAGTACCACGCCACGGTCCTGTCGTCGCGCATCAGCGAACCGATCCAGGGCTCCTCCCAGGGCCTGGCGGGTGTCACCGCGCCGACGCGGCGGACGAATCTCACCTCCCTCTTCGGAGGCCGCGCCACCTTCCAGGTGGGCGACTTCATTCTCCTGGGCGCCACCCTGGTGAACGCCACCAACGGCAACACCGTTCTGGACATGTTCGACGGCGACCCCGTGGCCGGCAACCTGACCTCCGGGCAGAGCACGGCCCCCCTCTCGGCGATCGCCGTCGTCCTGAGCGACGACTCGCCCGAGGACGGCGAGGGAGGCGCCGCCCTCTTCAGCCACGATGTGCGCATCACGGCGAGGAACTTCGACACGGGGGCGGAGACGGTCTACACCCTGAGCGACGTGGTGCGCCCCGGCAGCCAGTGGCCCATCGTCTTCGGCGGCGCCCCGGGCTCCGGCTTCCTCGCCGCCGACGGCGAGGAGCGCATCATCCTCAACTACGACTTCAACGACCCGGCCTTCGCCCCGCCCGCGGGAGTCGATCCCACGACGATCGTCAAGGTCGAGTTCGACTACGTCCTGGCCAATGACTACAAGGTCGAGTTGTGGTCCGACCGGCAGAGTTCCCGCCAGGGCATTCCCCAGGCGCCGCTCACCTCGGAGGTCATCGACGAGGCCCGGCCCGCCCTGCTCACCCTGCGCCGGGCCGAGGGCAACGTGGCCGACCTGACGAACCTGCAGCGCATCCGCTTCGACTACGGGCTGCCCACGGCCAACCTCGTGGGCGGCTTCACCGTGGAGGGGACGGGTCTCTTCGGCCTGGACTTCTACGGGGAGTGGGACCGCAACAAGCGCTACACCCAGTATCCGAATGCCGAGGTATTCAATCTGCGGGAGCAGCACAAGATCGCGTCGGAGTCGTCCGACGCCTGGTACGTCAACCTGTCGCGGGAAGAGTACCCCTGGTTCGCCTTCGGCGAAGCCTATTCCATCGACGGCGCCTACTCGACCACGGCCTACCTGGTCAACAACGAAGGCAACACCGTCTACGACGACTCCCAGCTCTATCTCTACGAGTTCGTCGACGACAACGACGACCAGGACCGCTCCCCGGACTGGATCCGTTTCGACTCCTCCAGGGACCGGGCCATCTACCCGGGGTGGGACCAGAACAACGACTTCATCTCCGACTTCAACCAGAACGACAACGCCTCCGCGAACAACACCATCCCCGACTACGACGAGCCCTTCCTCCGCTATCGCGTCGATCGTCCCGAGTTCCTCTTCGGCATCGACCTGAACAACAACGACTGGATCGACCGCTTCGAGGACGACGACCTGCCCGACTATCCGTACAAGCCCGACCGGCGGGGCTACAACGCCTTTGCCGGCTACCACCTGACCCCGTGGGCGCGGCTGTCCCTGGGCCGCACCGACGAGGATTCTCCCTCCTCCGACGCGGCGAACCAGACGAACTACGCCCTCTTCACCGTCGACTGGCAGCAGGCGGGCCTCGGCCGTCTGCGCCTCTTCGACATGCTCAAGCTGGCCCGTGACACGATCCCCGACGACCGCCGCGAGCCCACCCCCCATGTCCTGGCCCTCACCGTCCAGCCACTGGTGCGGGACACGCTGCCCGCCCAGGACACCTGGGTGAACTCGGCATACGGCGAGTTCACCTTCGAGGGCGTCCCCCGGCTCCAGATGGTGCACAAGCTGAAGTGGGAGACCTACCGGCAGAACAAGGAGAGCCCGCGCGACAGCGACGGCCGGCGCCTGCGGAGCGACACCGACCTCTTCGGTCTCATCAACAAGGCCGACTACACCCTCGGCCTGGGACGGTTCGACCTGCAGCCTCGGATCAAGAACGAGTACCTGAGACGCGAGGCCTTCGCCCAGCTGGAGCCACGCCGGGAGGAGTGGACCCTCACCCTGCAACTCATCGGACGCCTGCCCGTCATGCGTCACACCGTCATCGAGTCCGGCCTGGAGCAGCTCTGGTTCAGCGACCTGGTGCCGGACGAGGATGCCCTCCTCGCCGAGGCCCTTCAGCAGGAGACGGGCGACTGGCGCTCGACCAACCTCGCCTTCCAGCTGTCGACAACCTCCGACTACCTCGGATACAAGCTCACGACCCAGGTCGGCTTGCGCCTGGGGCGCATTCTCACCGAGCAGGTCGTCGAGGAGGACGATCGACCGGGTTCCTTCATTCTCGAGAACCGAGGAAGCACCGAGACGACGACCTTCATCACCGTCTACGCCGGACTCGAGAGATGAGACACCCGCTCCTGCCGGCGGCTGCATTCGCCGTTGTCACTTCCCTGGTTGGATGCGGCTCCGATCCGGATGAGTCCGTCCTGGCCACCGTCGCTGGAGATCCGATCACCCTCTCCGAGCTTCGCGCCTTCGCCGAGCGCATCCCGGAGGGCATGCAGGAAGGCGAGTCGCCCTACGAGAGGAGCCGCCAGCTTCTGGAGAGCCTGGTCGACAAGGAGTTGTTGCTGAGGGCCGCGCTTGACACCGGGCTCGAGTCGGACGCCGAGGTGCAGGACGATCTGGAGCAGTTCGAGCGCAGGTACCTGCGCAAGCTGCACTATCGCGATTACATCGCCCGGCGAGTGACGATCACCCCGGAGGAAGTGGAGGCGCACCATCGCGCCACCGGGCGCCACCGGGCCTTGCGGCTGGGCGCCATCATGCTGCATGAGGAGACCCTGGCGGACTCGATTCATGCCCTCCTGAAGGCTGGAGCCGACTTCAAGGCCTTGGCGAGAGAGCACTCGGTCCACGAGCCGACGGCCCCGAAAGGGGGAGACTTCGGCACCTATCTGGTTCGGGACCAGATGCCCCCGGAGGCCGGCAAGGTTGCCCCCTACCTCCAGGTGGGAGCCTTCACCGAGCCCTTGCTCGAGCTCCTGCGCCGCGAGGGGCGGTTCTACGTGATTTACATGGTTCTCGACGAGGTGCCCTCCCCCTTGAGCGTTTCCGAGGGAGTTGTCGTCGAGGAGGTGGCCCGGCGCAAGCGCGACGAGCGCATGCTTGAGTACCTCGACTCCCTGCGGACCGTCTACCCCGTTCGGGTGCGCGGTGCCACGGTGCGCCTGGTGGCGGAGCGGATCTCCGAAGCCGGGGAGGCCGGTCCCGACCTGAGCGACTCGGAGGTCGGGGAGGTGATCGCTACCTACGGCGACCGGGAGGTCTCGGTCAGCGGCTTCTTCGAGATGGCGCGCCGAGCAAAGGCGAAAGTCGGAGGGGCCGACAGCCTCGCCATCGCGCAACTGCTGAGCGACCGGATCCTCTCCGAGCTGTTCATCGAGGCCGAGATCGAGGCCTCCGGGCTGCGGGAGGACGCCGGTCTCCGGAAGGCCGTGGACCTCAAGCGCCAGGAGGTGCTCGTCACCGCCCTGCGGCGCCGCGAGGTGACCCGGCACGTCCGCGCCTCCGACGAGGAGGCCCGCCGGTTCTACGACGAGAATCCGGACCAGTTCACCCGGCCGGAGTACACGTCCATCGTCGAGATCGTCGTCGCCTCCGACACCATGGCCATGCGTCTCCGGCGGGAGCTGGAGACCGGCGCCGACGCCGAGGCCCTGGCGGCGGAGCACACCCTGCGCCCGGGGGCCGCCCATCACAACGGCCGGCTCAACGTCAGTGTCTTCACCCAGAGCTTCTTCCCTGTCCTGGCCGAGAAGCTTGCCGGGGTGGAGGTCGGCGCCGTGGGAGGTCCCTTCGAGGTAGCCATGGGGCATTCCGTCTTCAAGGTGCTGGAGCGGGAAGCCTACAAGGACCCCTACAACGATGAGTCGAAGCGCCGCGCCAAGGCCTACGTGCGCATAGACAAGGCGGCACGGGGGTACTCGCAGTACGTCCGCGGGCTGCGCGAGGAATATCCCGTGCAGATCTTCGAGGACCGGCTTCGGAGGGTCGAGGGATGAGGATCAACGCCATGGATGGAGCCCGGCGGAACGGACCCGGCAGAGGTCTCCTCGTCCTCCTCCTCCTGGCGGGCACCTCGGTTGCCGCCGGCGCCCAGCTCGACTACGGCCACCTCCTCGGAGAGCAGGAGCGGGGCCCCCCCCAGTACGGCGTCACCGGGCCGAGGGTGCTCATGGAGACCCTCGACCCGACGATCAAGCGATGGTACCTGCCGCAGGAGCTCTTCCGAGAGTACGGCCGGCGCCAGTGGTCGTACACGAACTACGCGCGCCAGCCCTACGTGCCGTACGTGGGTCATGAGCAGGAGGGCCAGTATTTCTACGACTACTACGGCAACCTCGTCACCCAGGGGTGGCTGGTCTACGACTGGCGCCAGACCCAGGCCCGGACCCTCGACAGCAGCAGAATCACCAAGCTCGCGCGCTACGACAGCTGGTTCCACCGCCTCATCATCTCCTCCGATGCGACAGGCGACAACAGCTACTCCCTGACCGTGGGCGACGAGATCTTCGCCAGCCTGACGCCGATGACCTTCCGCAAGGCCGGCTTCAGCGGCGTCATGACCGACTTCGCCTCCAGCCGCCTTCGCGCCACGGGGCTCTTCGCCCGCCCCTCCCACCCGGTGGTGCTGATCTTCGGAGGAATCGCCTCCGTCCCCCAGAGCAACTACACCAACCTGACGGCCGCGCGCCTCGAGACGGATGTCACCGACTTCCTGACCCTCGGGGCGACCTTCGTCAACGCTCACAACGCGGCAG
>JAJDTN010000093.1 GCA_022827165.1 Candidatus Latescibacterota bacterium | reverse complement strand
ATCGGTTTCCAGGCGGGCCAGGGTGCGGTCGATCTCGCGCAGGATGTGATGGCGCGACAGGCCGCCGTCGTTCGGCCCCTCGCCGATGCGGCCGGCCACCTTCGAGGTGATCACGAGGTCGTCGCGGTGACGCTTGAGGACCCGCGCCAGGACCTGCTCGGAGGTGCCGCGGACCTTGTCCTCGTCCCCGAGGCCGTAGACGTTGGCGCAGTCGATGAAGTTGATCCCCAGCTCGACGGCGCGCTCGATGGCGCGCTCGGCCTCGCGGGCGTCGTCCTGCCCGCGAAAACCCAGGCCGCAGGCCAGGCGCGACACCTTCAGGCCGGAACGGCCGAACTCGACGTATTCCATGCCTCTCCCGGGGCCACTCGCCGCCCCCAGCCGGGCGCAAACCGATTCGGCTACTGGTAGTCCGCGCCGGGAGCCGGGTCAACTCCCGGTGCGGGTGCGGGCCGATGGACCGGCTCGCGGGCGTCCGATTAGATTGGGCGGGCGCTTGGCCACAGAGGATCCGCCATGGAACAAGGCACGAAAGAGCATCCGGGCCTCGGCCTCGCCGGCCGGATGATCCGCACCTTCACCGCCCCGGGTCGGACCTTCGCCTCGGTCCGGGAGCGATCCGGATGGCTGGACTGGTTGGCGCCGACCCTGATTGTGGTCGCGGCGAACGCGGCGCCCCTGGCAGCCCGCGTGCCGACGGAACACATGGGCGCCTGGTCGGAAATGGCGCCGACCTTCCTGATACAGGCTGTCAGCCCCTTCCTGCACCTCTTCATCGCCGGAGCGGTCCTGCTCCTGGTGGCCAACTCCATCCTCGGGGGCGGCGCCACCTATGGCCGGATGCTGGCGGTGACCGCCTATGCCTCCCTGGTGCACGTGGCCGATCGGATCGTGACCGGGCTCCTGGCCCTGGTGACGGGTACCCAGGTCTCCATCGGGTTGACGCCCTTGCTCCCCGACGGGATGCGCGACACCTTCGCTGGCCTCTTGCTGGGCGTTGTGGACGTCTTCGGGCTCTGGCAGATCCTGGTCACGGCCATCGGCACCGGCGTCATGGCCGGCTGCTCCACGCGCAGGGCGCTGGTCCCCGTGCTGATCCTGTGGGCGCTCTGGAGTATTCTGCTGGTGGCCGCCTTGTCAGCGCTCAAGGCGTCGATGGGACGGTGAGGGCGGAGCCGCTCGCCGGGCTCTCACGCTCTTCGAGAAGAGAGGACAGAATGGAATCGCGCATGTACGAGGATTCGGGCACCGGCATCGCCGGACGGATGATCCGCACCTTGACCGCCCCGGGCCGGACTTTCGCCTCGGTCCGGGATCAGTCGACCTGGCGGGACTGGCTGACCCCGACCCTCGTCGTGGTGGTGGCGGGCCTGGTGACCGGGATCCTGGCCCTGCCCGCGACCATGGAGGCCGGCTCGGAGATGTTGCAGGAGCAGTACGAAGAGATGACCGAGGCGGAGCGGGCGATGGCGGAGCAGATGCACCAGGCGGCGCCGGCCATGGCCCTGGTGGCGGTTCCCGTCTTCTCCTTCCTGGTGCTCTTCTTCCTCGGAGGCGTCCTGCTCCTGCTGGCCAACCCCATCCTCGGCGGCGAGGCCAACTACGGCCAGATGCTGGCGGTGACCGCCTACGCTTCGCTGGTCAAGGTCGTCCAGGCGATCGTGACCTTGCCTTTTCTGCTGAAGACGGGGACCCTGCTGGTCATCGGCCCGGGCCTGTTCCTCTCCGAGGAGATGCTCGCCACCTTCGCGGGACGTCTGTTGTCCGGGGTGGACCTCTTCACGTTCTGGCAGGTCCTGCTCATGGCCGTCGGCACCGGCGTCATGTCCGGCCGCCCCACGCGCAACGCACTGGTCCCGCTGCTGATGCTGTGGGCGGTGGTGCTCGTCGTCCAGGCCGGCCTCGGGGGCCTGGACAACGCCATGCAGCCATGACGGAGTTCGGGCCCTGTGGCCGGAGGGGGCCCGCTCGACTCCCGGCGGATCACAACCCCAGGGCGGCGTCGATCCCGGCCTGGTACTCGTACGCCTCGGCGCTCTCCACCTCGCTCATGCTGACGGCGCGGCCGAGGACGCTCGACTCGAAGATGGCGTACACGGCGGCCACCGCCTTCATCCCTTCGGTGCCGTCCACCTCCACCGGCCGCCCGTGGAGGATCGCCTCGCCGAGCTCGTAGTACTCCAGGGCCAGCAGCTTCCAGTCAACGTCGGCCGTGGCCACGCCGTCGGGGAAGAAGTGGGCGGCCAGGGGCTCCAGCTCGAAGCCCCCGGCTTCGGCCACCAGTTGCTCCTGGCCCTTCTCCTCCTCGCCCGCCACCTGCAGGACGGCCCTGGCGCCGCGGCTGCCGAAGCTCCGGAGCGCGCCCTGGTCGCCGAGGATCGCCTGGCCGCTGCATCCCCCGTGTCCGCCGAGGCCGACGACCCAGCTGACCATGGCGCCGCCGGCCATGCGCAGGGTCGCCATGGAGCTGTCCTCGGCCGTGGCGTGCACCTCCTCCTCCATCGCCGTGTGCCGCTGCCGGTAGAACTCGTAGGGGCTGTCGAGGCGGGCCGGCCGCCTGCGCACCGGCGTGGCCAGGCTGACCTGCCCGTGGACTTCCGCCACCTCGCCCAGCTGGTAGCGGATCAGGTCGGTGTAGTGGACGGCCACGTCCAGCAGCAGGCCGCCGCGATCCTTGTCGTGCCGCCACGGCGTGATGAAGACCTCGCTGCCCGGGGACAGGGCGTGGTAGATGGCCATGTACGGACGGCCGATGGCGCCGCGGTCCAGCAGGTGGCGCACGAGCCGCGCCGAGGGATCGCGCCGGAAGTTCTCGGCCACCGAGAGGATGCGGTCGTTGCGCCGCGCCGCCTCGATGATGCGGTGGCAGCCGCGGACGGTGATGGCCAAGGGCTTCTCCACCATCACGTGCAGCCCCAGGTCGAGGGCCTGACAGGCGACCGTGTGGTGGTCGCCGGGGTCGACGACGACGTCGACGGCGTGCAGGTCGGGCACCTCACGAACCATCCGCTCCAGGTCGGTGAAGACCCGCGGGCGAACGCCGAGGAGCTTCTCCGCCTCGCCGGCGGCCAGTTCCGCGTTCTCCGGGCGGATGTCGCATACGGCGGCCAGCTCGACGTTGGCGAAGGGGGTCTTCGCCAACTCGGCGAGTCCGTAGAGGTGGCGGGTGCCCATGCCGCCGCAGCCGACGAGGGCGATTCGAATCCGGTCCATGGGATCTCCGGGAATCCTTCGGGGCGCTGCTTTCTCGCGGGGCGTGCATGAAAGGCCCGGGTCCGGCGGCGGGCAAGCGCAGCGGCAAGGCTCCGGGCGGCCCGATCGGCTGCCTCCAGATCGCCCGGTTCAGCCGCAGACCAACGGCGAGGAACCCAACGGCCGCGTGCGCCCGTCCATGCGCGGCAAGAGCCCGTCATCCGGAGGCCGCTCGCCTGCGGCTGGAGACGCGCTGCACCCGCCACGGGGACCAGGGGAGGACGACGCCTCTCGCGGAGGTCGGCGTCACGGTGCCGGCGGTCCTGAAGGCCGGAGGCATCGGCCTGTCCTCGAGCCTGGCCTGGCACTTCCGAGAGCCGCGCCCCCGGGCCCGGCCGGGGCTTCCTGCTACCTCGCCTGGTGGCTCCGCGCCGCGCCGGGACCGGGAGCCGCGCGGCGCTCCCGCTCCGCGCGGCTGATCTGCTCGACCATGGCGGCGTTGCCGGCCACCAGCGGCCCCGTCCGCGGGCAGGTCACGGGCGCGCCGTCGAAGGCGGCTGAGCAGCCGTCGGCCTCGGCCACGATGAGCAGGGCGGCGGCCATGTCCCAGGGGTCCAGGCGGTGGTGGAAGAACCCGCCGAGCCGTCCCGCGGCGACATGGCACAGGGCCAGGGCCGCCGAGCCCGCCAGCCGCAGGGCCGCCACCCGGGGGCGCAGGGCCGACGCCAGGTCCATGCTGTGGCGGGCGGCCTCCTCATCGTGGGCCAGGTCGAAGGCCAGCAGCGCCGCGGACAGATCGCCGCCGCCGCCCACGGAGATGGGGCTCCCGTTGCAGGTGGCGCCCTCGCCGCTCGACGCGGAGAACAGCTCGTCCCGCAACGGGTCGTAGACCACGCCAGCCACCGGCCTCCGGCCCACCACGAGAGCCAGGCTCACGGAGATGTAGGGAAAGCCGTGGACCAGGTTCAGGGTGCCGTCCACGGGATCGACGACCCACGTGGGCGCGTCGGAGAGCGGATCGTTGACCGTCTCCTCGGTGAGGAAGCGGTGGTCGGGGAAGGCGGCGCCGACGCGGGCGCCGATGACGTCGTTGGCCTGCAGATCGAGGCCGGTGACGAAGTCGGCGCGGCCCTTGGTCTCGACCACGACGGCCTGGTGCAGGTTGTCGCGCAGCAGGGCCCCCGCCTCGAGCGCCGCGGACTCGGCAACTTGCCGGGGAGAGCCGCCCATCGCGCCCCGCCGCTCAGGGTCCGCCGAAGGTGAAGGAGAAGGCCGTGCCGAAGTAGAAGTAGTAGTTGCCGTTCGAGTCGGTGAACAGTCCGATCTCCGGATGGACCGCCTGTCCCCGCGTCTCCTCATCGGGTGTCAACCGTAGTCCGAGATTGATCCCCGTGACGTACTCTGCCGGGTTGTCCACGCCGACGATGCCCCTCACGCCCAGGTTGAGATATTGCTCCGACTTGCCGAGGGGAATCGTGGCGATGAGAGAGGGGTGGACCTGGAAGGACTCGAGGACGTCGATGGACTCGACCTCACTGGGAAAGGGATCACTGAAGAACACGCCCAAGGGCGAGAAAAAGGCCAGTCGATCCTCCACCAGGGAGATCTTGGGGTCGAAGGAGACGAACTGGTATCCGTCCTGGAGGTTGATGCGGCTTATCCGGCCGCCGATCTCGTACCTCTCCAGTCCGTGGCGGACCTGCACGTCCACCACCGAGAACCCGTCGTGGTAGTCCCACTCATCCCCGTCGATGAAGGCCTGGCGGCTGATGCCTGGAGTGATCGATGTCTGCCCCGGGGCCAGCCGGTGGGCCGTCTGGTGCAGGGCGAAGGAATAGCAGCCCGAGAGAGGAAGGGCGAGGATCAGCACGCCGGCCAGGAATCGCGCTCGCGTCTCCCGCATCACCAGGACAGCCTCAGACCGAAGGAGTGGACGTGACTCCCGGCGTAGAATTCCCCGTCGGGCAGCCGCACCGGCGCGTAGTCGAAGCGGACCTTCGCGGGAAGAAATCCGCTGTCCGGCGACAGGTTGATTCCGAGGCCATAGCGGTTTCGCAGCCCCTTGTCGTGGTACTCGATCCAGCCCGCTCGCAGGCAGAGCCAATGGGCGACGGTCAGCTCCAGACCGGCGCCCCCGCTGCCAGACTCGTAATGGAATTGCTCCTCGGGTGGATTGAAGTACCACCGGTACTCCCCGGCGAAGACGGTCCGCAGCGCCGGAAAGAGGCCCGCGGGGGGCCGGTCGGCGGCGTACCGGAAACCGGTCCGGAGATAGCGGGGAAGCGGCATCCTGCCATCGAACTCACGGCCATCGGAGGTGATCGTCCAAGTGTGGTCCGGTGCGAGATTCTGCAGCGCCATGCCGATGGAGAGGCCGCCGAAAGGCCCGTCCGCGGATTCCCCGGCGTGGTACAGCACACCCAGATCGAAGGAGGGGACGTAGCTCGACTCGCGCTCGAGGTCCGTTCCCAGCGCATACCGGTTGAAGAACCCCACGGCCCCTCCCGCCGCCACATGCCCGCGGCAGGCGGCATAGGCCAAGGCCAGGGTCTGGTCGTAGACCCGGAGTTCCCTGGAGTTGCCATGCTCTCTCCTGCCGAAGGAAAGGGCCGCCCCGCCCATGGGAGCGGCGGAAGCCACTCCCAGACTCCACGCATGCAGGTCCTCGATTCCCAGATCTTTCTCGACCCCGTCGAAGGACCTGTAGCTGTAGAACAAGCCCGGCCCCCGCAGGAAGGCGAGGTTGGCGGGATTGGAGGAGAAGGCCGCCGCCGGGTCCTCCGCATCGGCGACCGAGGACTCGCCCATCGCCAGGCTTCGAGGGTCGGTCACCGTGTCGAAGGAATGGGAGTTCGGGTCGCCCACGATCTGAGCATGGCCCCGGGCACCCGCGAGGAACAGAACCCAGAGGAGAACCGCTGTCCGCCCCGAAGGACTCATCCGCCATCCCGGACGGCGGGAAGGGCGGAGTCCACCGTCACGCCCACCGCGCCGTAATCCGCAACCGCGCTTCATGCGTGGTCATGGCTCGACGCCGAAGGCCCGGCAGATGGCATCGAGCTTCTCGACCACCTCGGGGTGGATCTCCCGGGGAAGCATCAGAGCTGCGATCTCGTGGTAGCGGGTGTAAGGCAGAGCGTGCAGTCCGGCCGCTTCGAGCAGCGAAGAGAGCAATATCGTGCGGGCTTTCGTCTCATTCAGATACCCATGATTCCCCAGCGGCTCCCTTACTACCGCAGGTGGAAACTCGTCGCGCCAGCAAGCGAGCATGTCTTCGACGTGCGACTCGGCAGCCTCGACGCCAACCTCGGCCTCGACGAACCGGGTCAGCGCATCCGGGTGGATGAGGTAGCTCTCGATCTCGTACCGCCGCCACCGGAGACGCTGCAACCCGGTGCCGGTGATCTCGCTGTCCGGCACGGGAGGTCTCGCATCGCCGTCACGAAGTTCGAGCGCGGGCAGCCCCTCGCGCACGAGTTGCAGGGCCTCATGGTGATCGCGCGCCCTGATGCCCGGGCGCCCCTCTTGCGCCTGGAATACCAGCGGCTTCCACATGATCTCGGTGGTGAGCAGCCGCTCGGCCCGGTGTCCAAGGGTCGACGCCCACGCGCGCAGGATGTTGATGTCCGTATAATCCTCGACATACAGAATCCCGCGGACATGCAGGGCCTGCATCACGTCCGTGTTGCTGAGAACGCGAAGGGAGGAGATCAGCCGGCCCTGCTCAACGCTGTCGGCGGCCATCCTCGGCTGGTTGAGGGTAAGGCAGAGCTCGCGAGGCTCCACCGAATTGATGATCACCTCGGAGTGGGTGGCGACGACGAGCTGCGATCCGTGCAGCGCGGCCGCCGCGCGAAGCTCATGATAGATGGCGTCCTGGAGAATCAGGTGCAGATGCGCGTCGGGCTCGTCGAGGAGGAGCACCGAGCCTTCGCGCGCATGGAGAAAGGCGAGCAGCATCAGCACCTGCTGAAAGCCGCTGCCCGCGCTGGCGATGTCCAGGGGCCGGGCTCCCCCGGCCGCTCTGTACTCGGCCTGGATGTACGGTCCGCTGGCATCAGGGGGCAGCAGTTCATAGCCGAAGAGCTTCCCGATGGAGTCCTGGAGCGCGGCCCAGGCGGAGTCCTCCCGGCTCGCGGTGACGAGCAGGTTGCGCAGGACTTCACCAGGCCGGCCGAGCCCGAGGATCTGCTCTACGGCGGCGGGCTGAAGGAGCCGCTCGTTTGTCTCCAGTCCCGTCATGGGAGGTACGTAGACGATCCCGGGATCCAGCTCCCGGAGCCGGTCCGCGGGGACCTCCGCCCCGGGCCGGACGTAGATCTGCTCGGTGCTGTCGGCGATGAGTTCCATCGTCACGGACCAGCCCGCGTCGTGCCGGATCCCGATCTCGATCTGCCCCCCGTACCGGCGGTCCCTCCACATCAGGTCGAAGCTCCGAAGGGGGACCGCAGCGAAGGCCTGCCGGGCGATGGGAGCCCGCGCATAACCCTCTCGAGGATTGTAGTCGTTGAGCTCGCGCCAGCGTCGAAGGGCGAGGGACCACGACGCGATGGCCTGAAGGATCGTCGTCTTGCCGGTGTTGTTGGGGCCGGCGAGAACCACGTGTCCCGGCAGCCGGAACTCGACCTCGCCAAAGCGCTTGAAGCCGCGGATGCGGACGGTGCGGATCACGCCTGGCTCACGCCCCCCGCCCGCCCACCGGCTCCAGGCGGATGAACGTCTTGAGCAGCTCCCACTGCCAGGAGTGGGGGAAGCCGTAGGGGTCCCGCGAGCTCGGCCAGCCGCTCCAGCGGGTGGTGTTGCAGGGGTAGCGGATGATCAGCTGGGCCAGGAAGATGTCGGGCATCTCCCGCACCCAGATCTCCATCGCCTCGGTGAACAGCTGCAGCAGCTCCGGGTCGCCCACCTGCAGGGGCGCGGTGCGCTCGACGATGCGGTCGAACTCGTCGTTGCGCCAGCGCGAGATCGTCGACCACAGGGGCGCCGGCTGCCCCGTGGGGCGGTAGTACTGGGAGGTGTAGTAGGAGAGCATCAGGTAGGGGTCCATGCCGCGCACGCCGCTGGGCCCCTTGCAGCCGAGGGAGGCCTTCTGCTCCCCCGTCTGCACCAGCGATGTCAGGCCCGGCGAGGTGTCGAAGTTGGCGTCGAAGCCGGCGTCGCGCAGCTGCTGGGTCAGGGGCGGACCGTAGGACCGCAGCCACTGGGGCACGTACATGGCGATCTCGACGCGCTCCCCTTCCGCGTCGATCCAGAACCCCTCCTCGTCCTTGGCGTAGCCCTTGCCCTCCATGATGCGGACCACCTCCTCCGGGTGGGGGCGGCTGTCGTACCCGTGGCGGGCGAGGATCTCCTGCAGGGCCTCGTCGAAGGGGGCGAACCACTCGTAGGGGGTGAAGGGGTGGAGGGCGACGACGCCGGCCCCCGACTCGGCCAGCTGCACCACCTTGTCGCGGTCGATGGCCATGCTGATCGCCCGGCGGATCTCCGGATCGTCGTAGGGCGGCTCGGAACAGTTGAGGTTGAGGTCGATGGGGCACCAGTCGAGGTAACCGTAGGGCGGCTCCCGGCCGCTGAAGGTCACCACTCGCGGGTTGCGCTCGAGCACGCTCTCGAGGGTGAGGACCTGCATGATCGGCGCCATGTCGAGCTGGTCGGTGAGCAGCAGCTGCGCCGACTGGCTCTCCTCCTGCTGCGGCACGTAGATGATGCGCTCGATCCTCGGCAGGCGCTTGAACCCCTCCCGGGCCGCCCACCAGTCCCGGCGCAGGTCGTAGATCTTCTGGTAGGGCGAGGCGTAGACGAGGCGGTAGGGCCCGGTGCCCAGGGGCAGGCCGGCGTCGATGTCGTGGAAGGTGAACTCCAGCGGGTCCACATGGCGCCAGACGTGCTCGGGCAAGACCTGGATGCCGTGGTTGCTGCTCAGGGTCGTGGCCCAGAAGGCGGGGCCCGGTTTCTTGAGATGGAACCGCACCGTGTGGTCGTCGACGACCTCGGCGAAGTCGAAGAACTCGGGCAGGTCGGCCAGGTGCACCATCGACTCGGCGTGGTCCCGCACCATCTCGAAGGTGAAGGCCACGTCGCGGGCGGTGAAGGGCCTGCCGTCGGCCCATTCGATGCCCTTGCGGAGCCGCGCGGTGAGCACCGTCCAGGTGTCGTCGTACTCCCAGCTCTCGGCCAGCCAGTTCTCGTGCTCCCCGGTGAGCACGTTGTACATGATGAGGGGCTCGAAGATCGAGGGCAGGGTGCCCATGTGGAAGCCCTGGTCCGAGCCCGGGATGTAGGGGTTCTGGTTGTCGAACAGGGCGTACTGGTTGGGGCCGCCGTTCATCAGGATCATGGTGCGGTCCCGGGGGACCTCCGGCAGCACGATCCCCGGCCCGCAGCCGGCCACGGCCGCCCACGCCGCCAGCAGGAGCGAGGCGCAGGCCACCGCTTGCGGCACCCGGCGCCCCGGCCGCCCGGCCCGCGGCTTGCGTCCGCCGCCGCGAAGACTCAACCTGCCGCAGCTCCCCGGCGCCACGACCTGGAGGCCATGCCGCCCGGCCCGGGGCTCGCGCCTGGCGCCGCCGCGGAGGCTCGAACGGCCGCAGCTCCCCGGCGGCGCCTGAAGGCCCTGCCGTCCGAGCCGGGGGCTGCCCCGCCCGGTCCCTGGCTTGCGCCCGCCGGAGCCCCCGCGTTCCACCTGCATCCCGCCCATCGCCTCCCGGTGTTCTCCGGTCCCCATCACCCGCCTCCGTGCGAGAGGGCGGCCACCTGCTCCTCCGAGAGCACCTCCGCCTCCTCGTGGAGGAAGCAGGCGGCGGCGCGGCCCTCGTCGGTGCGCACCAGGGGCGGGGTCTGCTGCCGGCAGCGGTCCATGACGTGGGGGCAGCGCCCGGCGAAGGCGCAGCCGCCTCCCGGCGCGTGGGGCGCGCCGTTCTCTTCCCCGGCGGCGGCAGCGGTCTCCGCGCCGTCCGCGCCGTCGGCGCCGTCCTCGCCGCCCCAGCGGCGGCTCGTGTCCGGCAGCGGGATCGATCCCACGAGCAGCTGCGTGTAGGGGTGCTTCGGCGCCTTGATGACCCGCTCCACGTCTCCCACCTCGACCACCTCCCCCTGGTACATGACCAGGATCGTGCGGCTCAACTGGTAGGCCGTGGTCAGGTCGTGGGTGATGTACACGAGGCTGATGCCGCGCTCCCGGTGGATGCGGAACAGCGTCTCCAGGATGGTGGCGCGCAGGGAGGCGTCGACCATGGAGACCGGCTCGTCGGCGACGATCACCTTCGGGTCGAGGAGCAGGGCCCGGGCCACCATGATGCGCTGGCGCTGGCCGCCGCTGAGCTGGTGGGGGTAGCGGCCCAGGGTCTCCTCCGGGCGCAGGCCCACCGCCTGCAGGCCCTCCTCGATGCGCTGCCGCCGCTCGTCGCGCGACAGCTCCGGGAAGAACCGGGCCACCGGCGCCGTCAGCGAGTGGTCGACGCGGTAGAAGGGGTTGAAGACCTCGAAGGGGTCCTGGAAGACCGCCTGCACCTCGCGGCGGAAGCTCCTCTGCTGCCCGCGGGTCATCTGCTGCAGCTCCAATCCCCGGTAGCGCACCTCGCCGCTGGTGGGAGCCAGCATGCCGAGCATGAGCCGCGCCAGGGTTGTCTTGCCGCTGCCGCTCTCCCCGGCCACGGCGACCGCCGCCGGTCGGTCCCCGGGAAGGACGAGGTCCGCCTCCCGCACCGCGGTCACCTCGCGGCCGGGGCGCAGCAGGCCGCCGCCCCCGAAAACCCGGGAGGCGCTGCGAACCTCCAGCAGTGGCGTCACGGTGTTCACGGGGAAGCGGGAGCGTGGAGGAGGCAGGCGACGCGCCGGCCCTGCCGCGGCGGTTCGGGCGCTTCCAGGCGGGGGGCCTCGGCAGCGCAGCTCTCCATCGCCTCGGGGCAGCGCGGGTGGAACAGGCACCCGCCTGG
>JAJDTN010000123.1 GCA_022827165.1 Candidatus Latescibacterota bacterium | reverse complement strand
CACATGGCCGACGGCTACGCCCGCGCCACCGGCAAGCCGGGGGTGGTCCTGGTCACCTCCGGCCCGGGGGCGACCAACACCGTCACCGGGCTGCTCACGGCCCAGATGGACTCGGTGCCGATGGTCGTCCTCACGGGGCAGACGATCTCCCCCATGCTCGGCAAGGACGCCTTCCAGGAGGCCGACGTCTTCGGCATCTCCATGCCGGTGGTGAAGCACTCCTACCTGGTCAAGGCGGTGGACGACATCCCCCGGGTCATGCACGAGGCCTTCCACATCGCCACCACCGGCCGCAAGGGGCCGGTCCTGGTGGACCTGCCCAAGGACGTGACCTCCGCCGAGTGCGGCGCCGACTTCCCCGAGCGCGTCTACCTGCCCGGGTACAGCGTGCGCTCCAAGGCCGACCCCGACCGGCTGCAGGAGGCCGCCGGGTTCCTGCGCCGCAGCCGCCGCCCCCTCCTCTACCTAGGAGGCGGAGCGATCGCCGCCGGGGCCCACGAAGCCGCCAAGGCCTTCGCCGAGAAGACGCGCATGCCGGTGACCAACACCCTCCTGGGCAAGGGCGCCTTCCCCGAGCAGCACGAGCTGTCGGTGGGCATGCTCGGCATGCACGGCACCGCCTACGCCAACAAGGCCGTCGTCGGCTGCGACCTGATCATGTCCGTCGGCGGCCGCTGGGACGACCGCATCACCGGCAAGCTCGACGAGTTCTGTCCCGACGCGGTGAAGATCCACGTCGACATCGACCCGGCGGAGTACGGCAAGGTCGTCATGCCCGACGTCTTCCTCCAGGGCGACGCCCTCGAGGTGCTCGAGGAGCTGATCAACATGGTGGGGCCCCTCGACACCGCCGACTGGCTGGGCCAGATCGACGAGTGGAAGGTGAAGTACCCCCTCAAGTACGGGAAGAAGGGGGGGCTGAAGATGCAGGCCGTCTTCGACCGCCTCTACCATCTGACGGCGGGCCGGGCGGTGGTCTCCACCGACGTGGGGCAGCACCAGATGTGGGCGGCCCAGTTCTACCGCACCGCCCACCACCGGCAGTGGCTCTCCTCGGGAGGGGCGGGGACGATGGGCTACGGCTTCCCCGCCGCGGTGGGCGCCCAGTTCGGCCGCCCCGACGAGACCGTGGTCGCCATCGTCGGCGACGGCGGTTTCCAGATGACCATGTGCGAGCTGGCCACGGCGGCGGTCCACGACCTGCCGGTGAAGGTGCTGATCATGGACAACGCCTACCTCGGCATGGTCCGCCAGTGGCAGAACCTGTTCTTCGACAACCGCCTCTCCGGGGTCGACCTGGAGGGCCACCCGGACTTCGTCAAGCTCGCCGCTTCCTACGGCATCGAGGGCTGGCACCTGAGGCGCACCGCCGACATCGACAAGATCCTGACGCGCATGCTCAAGCACGACTCGGGTCCGGCCGTCGTCCACTGCCACTGCGAGAAGGAGGACAACGTCTTCCCCATGATCCCCGCGGGCGCCGCCGTCCACGAGATGCTGATCGAGCCTCCGCGGCGGAAGCTCGCCAAGCCGACGGGGAGCACCTGATGGAACGGCAACAGGAACCCGCGGCCCCCGAAAACGGCAGGTCCACCGAGGTCGCCGACGCCGCCTACCGCCGCGGTGTCGGCCTCGGCGGCGAGGTCCGCAAGACGACGATCGGCCTGCTGGTCAACGACCGCCCCGGCGTCCTCATGCGCATCAGCCAGGTCTTCAGCCGGCGGGGCTACAACATCGAGTCCCTCGTGGTCTCCCCCGCCCACGTCATCCCCGCCACCTCTCGCATGACGATCACCTGCTCGGGGCCGGCGGACGTGCTGCACCAGATCATCCTCCAGCTCGACAAGCTCGTCGACGTGATCCATGCCCACGACCACACCGACGACGCCGCCGTCACCCGCGAGCTGGCGCTGTTCAAGGTCGCCTGCACCATCGCCCAGCGCGGCGAGGTCCTGCAGATCACCGAGGTCTTCCGCGGCAAGACGGTGGACATCTCCGACGAGACGATCACCGTCGAGGTCACGGGCACCACGGAGAAGATGGACGCTCTGGAGAAGATGCTGGCCCGGTTCGACCTGCGGGAGATGGTGCGCACCGGCAAGGTGGTCATGGCCAGAGGCACGGACGTGACCTGATCCGGTGCCCGGCGCCGGACACAACCACGCCGCGGGGGCCGCCCTCCGGGCCCTCGCCATCGTCGGCCTGTGGGCCGCCCCCGCCCTCGGGGGCGCCTGGACCGTGCCCGCCTCCGGCTTCTGGGGCAAGGTCGGCTACTTCCGCCAGACCTCCAGCGAGTGGTACATCGACAGCCCCGAGCCGCGGGTGATCCAGACCGCCGACGGCATCGAGTTCACCGAGCTGCCCGCCGGCACCCGGCGCCCCTACCGCTTCGGCGGCCAGTACCGCTCGATGGCGGTCTTCGCCGAGGGCTTCTACGGCGTCACGGACTGGCTCAACCTCGGCGTGCAGGTCCCGTACTTCGACCAGGTCTACCAGGACAGCACGCGCACCGAGGCGCCCAGCGACGCCGGCTTCAGCGACCTGCGGATCTACACCAAGCTCCGGACCCTGCAGAGCCCGGCGGTGCTGACCCTCAAGCTCGGGGCCAAGGTCCCCACGGGCGACTTCCGGAACGAGGACGGCCTGATCCCCGTGGGCGAGGGCCAGTGGGACTTCGACCTCCTCGTGCAGGCGGGCCGGTCCCTCTGGCCGCTGCCGGCGTACGCCAACGTGGAGGCCGGGTACCGCCTGCGCATGGAGAACGCGGACGTGCAGCGGGACCCGGGCGACGAGTGGCTGGTCAACGCCGAGGCGGGCTGGTCGCCGCGGCCCCGGCTGCTGCTGGCCCTCAAGCTGGAGCTGCTGCACGGCAAGGCGGGCACCTCCTTCGGCTTCGAGAACCCCAGCCTGAAGAAGCGGATCCTCTACCTGGCGCCCACCGTCAGCTGGACCCTGTTCGGAGAGACGGCGGCGGAACTGGCCCTGCGGCGCACCCTGTCGGGGCGCAACTTCCCGGCGGGCAACCAGCTGACCGTCGGTCTGTCGACCCGGGCCGGCCTCTGACCGGCGGGGACCCTCCCGCGAGCGCGGCCGGGTCCCCGCCTCCCTTCAGAACTCGACGCCGAGCTGGGCGTGGGCCAGGCGGCCCACCTCCGGGGCGCCGATGAACGACTGGTAGCGGCTGTCGAGGACGTTGTCGACGCTCACCAGCAGGTGCAGGCCCTCGGCGAAGGGCAGGTCGTACCGGGCCTGCGCGTCGAGGGTTGTGTTGGCGTCCACGTCTCCCGCGTAGACCCCCGAGCTCATGGGGAAGCCGCCGGTGTAGCGAAGGCGGGCGCCGAGGCCGAGGTCGTACCGCGGCAGGCGCCAGCTGCCGCCCACGTTGAACTTGTGCTTCGGCGCGTTGAGGGCGATGTCGTCGATCCCGTCGAGGTTCGGGAAGAAGTCGTCGCTCACGAAGGAGTAGCCGCCGGTCAGGTTCCAGCTCTCTCCCGGGTAGTAGCCGAAGGCGAGGTCGAGCCCGTAGAGGGTGATCTCGCCGAAGTTGCGGTAGGTGAGCAGCACCGCCGTGGGGTCCCAGGCCTGCTCCGGCGAGACCGTGCCGAAGGGGATCCCGGCCGCGCCCGCGGCGAAGATGGCGGCCAGCTCGTCGGCGGCGCTGCCGTCGTTGTCCCCCTCGATCAGGCCCGGGAGGGAGAGCGCGTCCAGCGCCCCGAGGATCGGCGCGATCTGGGCGTTGGCCGGGTCCGCCAGCTGCGCGGCCACCGCCGGCTCCAGGACCGCCATGAGGCTCCGCTGGTCGAGGAAGACGCTGGGGGTCTCCACCGCCAGGGGCCCGACGAAGTTCTCCATCCTGGACTGGTACAGGTCGGCCGACACCACCAGGTCGTCGGAGAGGATCCCCTTGTAGCCCAGCTCCACGGTCTGGGTGATGGTCGACTCGGTGCCGGGCACGTCGGTGGCGTCGGTCACCGGGTCGAAGCCCTGGGTCGCCAGGTTCAGCGCGCCCAGGCTGTTGGTCAGGCCGGGGAGCTGCTCCGGCACGAGGGACGGCAGCGCCGCCAGGACCGCCTCCGTCTGCTGCTGGGCCATCGTCTGGGCGGTCTCGGCGTCCACGCCCTGCGCCACCAGCATCGGGGCGATCAGGCCCGGGGCCAGGAGCTGCAGGGCCGGAGTGAGCTCGGCAAGGACGGCGCTGCGGCCGATGTTCCACTGCACGTTGGTGGCCACCGGATCGTCGAGGGCGATGTAGCCGTCGCCGTCGATCGAGTATCCCGGATCACCGGGGTTGAGGCCCATCAGTTGAAGGGTGCCGCCGATGGTCGGCTGGAAGGAGGAGCGGTACATCGCCCTTCCGTCGGCTCCCCTGCGGAAGGTGAAGCCGCCTTCCATTCCGCTGCGGTAGCTCCCCTGGGCGCGGACGTCGACGTTGGGGTTGTAGCCGAGGACGGGCTCGAAGGCCGCCAGCGGCGCGAAGACCCCCGGCTGGGCGAGCAGGTCCAGGTACAGGTTGTTCGTGGAGGGGGTCGAGAAGGCGCGGTTGTAGGTGAGCCGGAAGGACTGCGTCTCCTGCGGCTTGTAGACGAGCCCGGCCCGCGGCGAGATCTGGCCCTCGTCGAGGCTGCTGTGACTGTCGTGCCGCAGGGACAACACGAGGTCCAGCTGCGGGGTGAGCCCGGTCTCGCTCTGCAGGTAGGCGCCGATCTCGTCGATGGCGTCGTCCTCCTCGTTGCCGCCGGTGATCGTGGTCCCGGTGCGAGGACGCGTGAACTGACCGTCCAGGCCGTAGGTGAAGCGCTGGCGGTCGCCGAGCCCGTAGGCGTGCTGTACCTGGAAGACATCCAGGGTGGATTGGTCGACCATTTTCTGGCCGGTGCGCAGCAGGTAGGTGTCCTTGGCGTCGCTCTGGTTGCGGTAGTACTGGACGAAGAGATCGCCGTAGACGGCGCGGAGCTGGTGGAAGTTGTAGGTCCAGTTCTTGGCCTGGCCAGCCCCGAGACCCGTCTGCTCGACTTGAGTGCCCCGGTTGTACCCGAAGGTGTAGATGGCCGTGAGGTCCTCCGTGGGGCGCACGTCGATCCGGGCCTCGACGCCCAGGCGCTCGACCTCGGCCTCGCGGTCCACGATCTCCAGTGGATCGGCGTGCTCCCAGTCGGTGCCGGTGTGGTACTGGGCCGAGATCTTGTACCCCAGGTGGGGACCGACGACGCCGGCGTGGCGCACCGAGCCGCTGGCCAGGGAGCGCTCGCCGCCGCCGATGGAGGCCGCCGTGCCGGCGGAGTTGAAGGGCGAGCGGGTGATGATGTGCATGACCCCGCTGGCGCTGTTCGGCCCGTAGAGGGCCGACCCCGGCCCGAGGACGACCTCGATACGCTCGACATCCTGGCTGGTGACGGGGATGAAGCTGTGGGCGTTGAGCCGCAGCGACGGGACGCGGGCGATGCGGTTGTCCGTCAAGGTGAGCAGGGCGCCCGAGAAGACGTTGTTGAAACCGCGGGCCACGATGTTGCTCTGCACGAGGCCGGTCCTGGCGAAGTCGACGCCGGGCTGGTCGCGCACGTGCTCGGAGACGGTCAGGCCCGGGCGGTCGCGGATCTCGGCGCCTTCGACGATCGAGATCGACGCCGGCGCGTCGAGGGCCTTCTCCTGGCTCCGCGAGGCGGAGACCACGCTCTTCTCGAGGTCGATGACCGCGGCCTCGAGCTCGAAGTCGAGGCTCGTTCCCGCCGCATCGACGCGCACCCGGGACCGCTTGAGCGTGCGGTAGCCGATGTGGGTGACGCGGATGTCGTACAGGCCCGGCGGCAGGTCGGAGACGGTGTAGCTCCCCTCGCCGCTGGAGACGGCGCCGCGGGGCTCTTGGAGGCCGCCGCCGGTGATCACCACGTTGACCGCCGGCAGCGGCGATCCGTCGCTGTCGGTGATCGTGCCCTTCAGGTCCGCGGCGCCGGCGGCGACGGACCACGTGGTCATGGTGAGGGCGGCCAGAACGGCCAGTGCTGAACGGCTCATGGGATCCTCCCTGGAGATGCTGCGGCGAAGCCCCTCGCTTCGCGCCGGTTTGCTCGGACAGCCCGGAATTATAGGCAATGGAGGCGCCACACACAGACGCCTTGCCGGAGTACCGTCACCGCCGTATGATCGCTCCGATACCCTCCGGAAGGATTCGCGACCATGACTCGACGCCTGAAGCTCGCCCTCATCGGCTGCGGCGCCATCTCCCGGTACCACCTCGACGGCATCGCCGAGGGCAGCGGCCGCATCGAGGTCACCGCCGCCGTCGACACCGATGCGGCCAAGGCCGAGGCCGTCGCCGCCGAGACCGGCGCCGCGGTCTTCACCTCCCTCGACCACGCCCTCGAGGCGGGCGATTTCGACGCCGTCGACATCATGCTGCCCCACGACCTGCACGAGTGGGCGGCCACCGCCTGCCTGGCCGCCGGCCGGCACGTGCTGCTCGAGAAGCCGATGGCCCCCACCCTCGACGCCTGCGACCGCATCCTCGAGGCCGCCGCCCGGGCCGGCACCGCCTTCATGGTGGCGGAGAACGCCCAGTACTGGCCCGAGATCGTGCGCGCCGCCGAGCTCGTCGAAGAAGGCGCCATCGGCGAGGTGGTCACCGCCCGCGCCGCCTTCGTCTGCGAGTTCGACACCTACTGGTTCCCCGACGCCCGCGCCTGGCGCCTCGACCGCGGCCGCACGGGAGGGGGCATCGTCATCGACGGCGGCTCCCACTGGATGCGCCCCCTGCGCATGTGGCTCGGCGAGATCGACGAGGTCATGGCCGTCCTCGGCCATCCCCTGCGGAGCATGCAGGGCGAGTCCCTGTGCCGCGCCCTCTTCCGTTTCCGCTCCGGCGTGGTGGCCGGCTTCGACGCCCTCATGCTCGACACCGTTCTCGGCCCCGACCCGTGGTGGCGGATCACCGGCACCACGGGCGAGATCCTGATCGACGGAGCCTTCGAGGGCGGCATCCGCCTCTTCGACGCCGGCCACCGGCAGGGGCGGGCGGTCATGGAGCCGGCCGGCTACCCCAAGTCCTTCGGCCCCCAGCTGGAGGACTTCGCCCGCGTCGTCCTCGACGGCGCCGAGCCGGCGGCCCCGGCCGAGCACTCCCTGGGCGAGCTGCGCACGGCCCTGGCCCTGTACCGGTCGGGGGCCAGCGGCGCCTGGGAGAAGGTTTGGGACTGACCGCCGCCCCCCGGGGCGGGCGGGACCTGCTTGCGCCCCTGACGGGGCCCGGTACATTCCGAACGGACCGCGGCGGGGGGTCCCCCCTCCGCGCGCCCCCCGAGACCACACCACCCCCAACCCAGATCTGAGAGAATGGCCAAGAGCAAGCGCCACCCGTCCGTCAAGTACGTGTACCAGTTCGGAACCGCCCGCACCGAGGGCGACGCCACCCAGCGGGAGCTCCTCGGCGGCAAGGGCGCCAACCTGGCGGAGATGTCCCGCCTGAAGCTGCCCGTGCCCGCCGGATTCACCCTCAGCACCGAGGTCTGCACCTGGTACTACGACCACGACGGCGAGTACCCCGCCGAGCTGCAGACGCAGATCGACGCCGCCGTGGCCGCCGTGGAGGAGACCATGGGCGGCCGCTTCGGCGACCCCTCCAACCCGCTCCTGCTCTCGGTGCGCTCCGGAGCCCGCGTCTCGATGCCGGGGATGATGGATACGGTCCTCAACCTCGGCATCAACGACCGCATCGTGGCCGGTCTCATCGAGCGCTCCGGCGATGCCCGGTTCGCGTACGACGTGTACCGCCGCTTCGTGCAGATGTACGGCGACGTCGTGATGGGCCTGCGCGCCGAAGACCAGGAAACCAATCCCTTCGAGGCGTTGCTCGAGAAGAAGAAGGAAGCGCGGGGAGTCGAGCTGGACAGCGAGCTCTCCGCCGCCGACCTCGAGGAGCTGGTGGGGGAGTTCAAGGCCCTCATCCGGCGCCGGCTGAAGCGCCGTTTCCCGGAGGATCCCGCCGAGCAGCTCCAAGGCGCCATCGGAGCCGTCTTCGAGTCCTGGAACGGCGACCGGGCGATCACGTACCGCGAGCTGGAGGGCATCCCCCACGACTGGGGCACCGCGGTCAACGTGCAGTCCATGGTCTACGGCAACATGGGCGACGACTGCGCCACCGGCGTGGCCTTCACCCGCGACCCCTCCACCGGAGAGAAGACCCTGTACGGAGAGTTCCTGATCAACGCCCAGGGCGAGGACGTGGTCGCCGGCATTCGCACGCCGGAGCCGCTCGCCCGTCTGGAGAAGGTGATGCCCCGGGCCTACCGGCAGTTCGAGAGGATCTGCCGCAAGGTCGAGCGCCACTACCGGGAGATGCAGGACCTGGAGTTCACCATCCAGAACGGCCGCCTGTGGATGCTGCAGACGCGCACCGGCAAGCGCACCGCCGCGGCGGCGGTGAAGATCGCCGTCGACATGACGGCCGAGAAGCTGATCAACCGCTCCAAGGCACTGCTCCGCGTCGAGGCGGAAGACCTCGACCAGTTGCTCCATCCCATCTTCGATGAGACCGCCAGGAGGACGGTCATCGGCCAGGGCCTGCCGGCCTCGCCCGGCGCGGCCACCGGGGTGGTGGTCTTTCAGCCTGACGAAGCCGAGAGATGGAAGCAAGATGGCAAACAGGTCATCCTGGTACGGCTCGAGACCTCCCCCGAGGACATCGGAGGCATGGACGCGGCCCAGGGCATTCTCACCGCTCGCGGAGGCAAGAGTTCGCACGCCGCGCTCGTGGCCCGGGGAATGGGCAAGTGCTGCGTGGCCGGCTGCGAGAGCCTGTCCATCGACTACCGGCGCGAACAATTCACGGCCGGTGACCGGACCGTCCGGAAGGGCGACTGGATCTCCATCGACGGCACCACGGGCGAGGTCATGCTGGGCGAGGTGCCCACCCGTGAAGCCCCGCTGCTCAAGGCACTCCTGGGCGAAGCGGACACCCAGGAGGCCCTCGAGCTGTTGCGCTACTTCAACACCTTCATGGGTTGGGCCGACCGCGCCCGCAAGCTCGCGGTGCGCACCAACGCCGAGACCCCCCACGACTCGAACGTGGCCCGCCTCTTCGGCGCCGAGGGCATCGGCCTGTGCCGCACCGAGCACATGTTCTTCGAGGGCGACCGCATCGACGCCGTGCGCGAGATGATCCTGGCCGCCGACGAGGCCGGCCGCCGGAACGCCCTGGCCAAGCTCAAGCCGATGCAGCGCAAGGACTTCGAAGGCATCTTCAAGGCCATGGACGGGCTGCCGGTCACGATCCGCCTCCTCGACCCGCCGCTGCACGAGTTCCTCCCCCACGAGGCCCCGCAGCAGCGCGAGATGGCCCGCCAGATGGGCGTCTCCGCGGCCCGGGTCCGGCGGATCATCGCCTCCCTCCACGAGTTCAACCCCATGCTCGGCCACCGCGGCTGCCGCCTCGGGATCACCTATCCCGAGATCTACGAGATGCAGGTGGAGGCGATCATCGAAGCCGCCCTGAACGTGCGCAAGCGCGGCGTCGAGGCCCTGCCCGAGATCATGATCCCCCTCGTGGGCACGGTGGCGGAGCTGGCCGAGCTGAAGGGCATGACCGACGAGGTCGCCGCCCGGATCATGCGCCGGCGCAAGGCCGAGGTGCCCTATCTCGTGGGCACCATGATCGAGGTGCCGAGGGCGGCGCTGGTGGCCGACCAGATCGCCCGCGAGGCCGAGTTCTTCAGCTTCGGGACCAACGACCTGACGCAGATGACCTTCGGCTACAGCCGCGACGACGCCGGCAAGTTCCTGCCCCACTACGTCGAGCAGGGCATCCTGCCCGCCGATCCGTTCCAGTCGCTGGACCAGGAGGGCACGGGCCAGCTCCTCGAGATCGGCACCGCCGGGGGCCGGCGCACCCGCAAGGACCTCAAGGTCGGCATCTGCGGCGAGCACGGCGGCGACCCCTCGTCGGTGGCCTTTTGCCACGGTGTCGGACTCGACTACGTTTCCTGCTCCCCCTTCCGGGTGCCGATCGCGCGCCTGGCCGCGGCCCAGGCGGCGCTGTCCTGAGCGTATGCGGAGATGAGCCAGATCACCGAGGAGGCGCCGGGCGCCGTTTCCAGGGAGCAACCCGGCGGGCAGCCGGCGCCGAGGGCGGCGATCATGGCCGTGGCCAACCAGAAGGGCGGCGTCGGCAAGACCACGACCGCCGTCAACCTCGCCGCCTGCCTGGCGGTGGCCGAGAAGCCGACCCTGCTGGTCGACATGGACCCCCAGTCCAACGCCACCAGCGGCTGCGGCTTCGAGGCCGGCGAGGTCGATGAGGCCAACATCTACCACGCCCTCCTCGGCCACGCCTCCCTGGCCGATGTCTGCCGCCAGACCCAGATCCCCCTCCTCACCCTGGCGCCGTCCCACGTCAACCTCGCCGGCGCCGAGGTCGAGCTGGTCAACATGCTCGCCCGCGAGCAGAAGCTGCAGAACATCCTCGCCGAGGTGGCCGACGACTACGAGTACATCATCCTCGACTGCCCCCCCTCCCTCGGCCAGCTGACCCTCAACTCCCTCACCGCCGCCGACTCGGTGCTGATCCCCATCCAGTGCGAGTACTACGCCCTCGAGGGGCTCGGCAAGCTGCTGAACACGATCCGCCTGATCCAGCGCCACCTCAACCGCAAGCTGCAGATCGCCGGCGTGCTGCTCACCATGTTCGACCAGCGCCTCAACCTCTCCCGCCAGGTCGCCGACGAGGTGCGCTCCTACTTCGGCAACAAGGTCTTCAAGACCGAGATCACCCGGAACGTCCGCCTCGCCGAAGCCCCGGGCCACGGCCAGCCGATCGTGCTCTACGACATCGTCTCCTCCGGAGCCCAGAACTACATGAGCCTCGCCGGCGAGATCATCCAGCATGGGTAAGCGCCGCCGCGAGGTGCTCGGCAAGGGCATCCACGCCCTGATCACCGAGTACCCGGAGAGCGACGACGGCCCGCAGGCGCAGATCGTCGAGCTGCCCGTGGGCGACATCGAGCCCAACCCGCACCAGCCGCGCCTCGACTTCGACGACCAGGGACTGCGCGAGCTCGCCGACTCGATCCGCGAGAAGGGCATCATCCAGCCCCTGGCCGTGAACCGCACCTCGGCCAGCAGCTACCACCTCATCCTCGGGGAGCGCCGCCTGCGCGCCGCCCGCCTCGTCGGACTGGAGACGGTGCCCGCCGTCGTCCACCAGATCGACTCGGCCCAGGAGCTGATGGAGCTGGCCCTCATCGAGAACATCCAGCGCGAGGACCTGAACCCCATCGAGGAGGCCGAGGCCTACCGCGCCCTCATGAGCACCTGCATGCTGACCCAGGAGCGGATCGCCGCCCGCGTCGGCAAGGACCGCTCCACCGTGGCCAACGCCCTGCGCCTGCTGCGCCTGCCCGAAGAGGTGCAGGAGATGCTGCGCGCCGGCGAGCTGCTGATGGGCCACGCCCGCGCCCTGGTCAGCCTCGACGAGAAGGCCGCCCTCGACCTCGGCCGCCGCTGCGCCGCCGAGAGCATGACCGTGCGCGAACTCGAGGACGCCGTGCGCGGCCTCGGCAAGGGTCGCAAGCGCCGCCCAAAGGAGGAGAGCCCCGGCGGCGGGGCCGCCGACGCCGTCGTGTCCGACTTCGAGTCACGGCTGCGGCAGCGTTTCGCCACGGCCATCGCCATCCGCCGCCGGCGCGGCAAGGGAAGCATCGAGATCGAGTTCTACGGCGACGACGACCTCGAGCGCCTCCTGGGGCTGCTTCTCCCGGAATGAACGGGCCCCGGCGGTCGCCGCCCGTCGCCGTGGTCCTGGCCGCGGTGCTGGGCGCCGGCTCCTGCTCGGTCTTCCACCAGGACCTGCCCAACGTCCCCCCCATGGTCCAGTTGACCGAGGCCGACACCACCCAGGTGAAGCGCGGCGGACGGGTCTCCCTGCGGGTGGGCGCCTCCGACGAGGACGACGACCCCCTCACCTACCTGTGGCAGGCCGAGGCCGGGACCTTCACCGACTCCACCGGGAACGTCACCGACTGGATCGCCCCCAACCAGATCGAGGGCTCCTCCGAGACCTTCCTGCTCACGGTGGACATCCAGGACGGCGACCTGGAGACCGAGGACCCAAGGGAGAGCTTCGAGATCGAGGTCGTGCAGCGGCCCCCGGTCTGGCGGTCGGTTCCGGAGAGCCGCACGATCACCACTCGGGACACGCTGGATCTCGGTGCCCGGGCCATCGACCCCGAAGGCGACGATCTCACCTACCTGTGGCGGTTTCGCGCGGGGACCCCGACCTGGGCCGACTACACCGGCGTCCGCCTCCTCGACGAGGCCGAGCAGGAGCTGGCCATGGTGCTCTCCCTCGGCGTGGGGGTCCACGAGGCCGACGAGGAGGGGGCGGCGTGGATCCGCCAGCACCGCTCGGCGGCGGAGGAGGACTCGTCGGGCGTGCGCTTCACCCCCCTCGCCGCGGGCCGGCACGAGATCGAGATCGCCGTGACCGACGCCATCGAAGCCCCCTCCGACACGGTCTCCGCCCGGTTCACGCTCGTCGTCGAGGCGGCGGGGAATCCCTGAGGACCGCCGTGGAGGCAGCCCAGCTGAAAGCCCTGCTCGACCAGGTCGCCGCCGGCGCCGCGAGCCCGGAGCAGGCCCTGGAGCGCCTGCGCAACCTGCCCTTCGAGGACCTCGGCTTCGCCCGCGTCGACCACCACCGCGCCCTGCGCCGCGGCTATCCCGAGACGATCTTCTGCGAGGGCAAGACCCCCGGGCAGACGGTGGCCATCGCCGGGCGCCTCGCCGCCGCCGGCTCCCTGGTGCTGGCCACCCGGGCCGAGCCCGCCACCGCCCGGGCCCTGGCCGAGCGCTTTCCCGCGGCCGAGCACGACGAGGAGGCGCGCACGGTGGTCATCCGCCCGGAGGACGCGCCCTCCCCGGCGCCCACCGGGCTCGTTCTGGTCCTGTCGGCCGGCACCTCCGACGTGCCCGTGGCCCGCGAGGCCCTGGTCACGGCCCGGACCATGGGCGCCCGCGCCGAGGGCATCTTCGACGTGGGGGTGGCCGGCATCCACCGGCTCCTCGCCTGCCGCGAGCGACTCCTCGAGGCCCGGGCGATCGTCGTCGCCGCCGGCATGGAGGGCGCCCTGGCCAGCGTCGTGGGCGGCCTGGTGGAGGCTCCCGTCATCGCCGTGCCCACGAGCGTGGGCTACGGGGCCAGCTTCGGCGGCCTGGCGGCGCTGCTGACCATGCTCAACTCCTGCGCCCCGGGGGTGATGGTGGTCAACATCGACAACGGCTACGGCGCCGGGTACGCGGCGGCGGTGATCAACGCCCGTTCCGCCGGGCCGGACGCCGCCGCGGAGTAGCCCCTGGTGGTCGACACGGCTGTCGCCGTCCTCGTGGGGGGCCGCAGCCGGCGCATGGAGGGCCGCGCCAAGGCGGCCCTGCCCCTCGGCGGCCGCACCGTCCTCGAACGAGTCCTCCACAAGGCCGACGGCCTCGGCTGTCCCGTGCAACTGGTGGCCGGCCGCGAGGCCGCGGCCGACGGCGACGAGCTGGCGCGGCTGCTGGAGCGGCTCGGCCGGCCCGTGGTCCGCGACCTGCACGCCGACGCCGGACCCCTCGGCGGGCTCGAGGCCGCCTTCGCCGCCACCGGGGCCGGCCGCGTGCTGCTGCTGGCCTGCGATCTCCCCTTCCTCACCCGGCCCTTCCTCGCCTGGCTGCTATCCCAGGGCTCGGAGGCCTCCGCAGTCGTCCCCGCCGAGGAGGACGGCCGCTGCCATCCCCTGTGCGCCGTGTACCCGGCCTCCTGCCGCGGGGAGCTGCGGGAGCGCATCGAGGCGCGCCGGCTGCGAGCCCACGACTTCGTCCGCGCCATCGGCGCCCGGATTCTGCCGCGGCCCCTCTGGCAGCGCTTCGACGAGGACGGCCGGCTGCTGGCCAACCTCAACGAGCCGGCGGACTATCGGCAGGCCCTCCGGTGGCTGGAGGAGGCCGGCGACTGAAGGCCCGCCCGGCTGCCCGCGCGCGCAGGCGCTACAGGCTGTGGTCGACGATGGAGAGCAGGAACAGCAGCGGCAGGTAGAGCACGGAGGCCCGCAGCAGGCGGCGGGCGTCGCCGGTGGCCCGCGACCGCGCCAGGGTCACACCCGGGGCCAGGAGCAGCAGGCCGAGGACCAGGGCCCCCGCCCCGTAGAGCATCCCCGACATGCCCAGCGCCGCGGGCAGAACCGAGAAGGCCAGCAGCATCAGGCTGAAGGCCAGGACGTGGCGGCAGGTGCGGTCGCCGCGCTCCTCCAGCACCGGGAGCATGCGGAAGCCGCCGCGCCGGTAGTCGTCGCGGAAGATCCAGGCGATGGCGTAGAAGTGGGGGTGCTGCCAGGCGAAGAGGATGGCGAAGAGCACCCAGGCGCCGGCGTCGAGGCCGCCCGTGGCCGCCGCCCAGCCGCCGACGGGGGGCAGGGCCCCGGGGATGCTGCCGAGGGAGGTGTTGAGCCAGGTGAGCCGCTTCAGCGGCGTATAGACGACGACGTAGAGGAAGGCCGTCAGCAGGCCCAGCCAGGCGGTGAGCAGGTTCACCCCGAGGACGAGGACGATCTGTCCGCCGAGGATCAGGAGGAACCCGAGGGACAGGGCCGTCGACGGCTGCAGATCGCCGGCGGGCAGAGGCCGGGAGCGGGTGCGCCGCATGAGGGCGTCCACGTCGCGCTCGAGGTAGTGGTTGAGGACCCCGGAGCCGGAGGCGGTGAGGGCGGTGCCGAGCAGGGTCAGGGCGAGGAGGCCCAGGCCGGCCTCACCCTGGCCGCCGAGGTGGAAGCCGAGGGCGGCGGCCACCAGGACCATGGCCACGATGCGCGGCTTGGTGAGCTCGAAGCAGGCCTGAAGGAGGGTCATCGCCGGTAGAAGATGACCGTTCTCGGCGATCCCCTCAAATCAGCGGCACAGGTAGTCGACGCAGGTGGCGGCGTGGACCTTCAGGACCTGCCCGAACTCCGGCTCGAGGATGTACTCGTCGGGGACGGCGACGTTCTCCAGGTCCGTCCCGTAGACCGCCGCCGGGATGCCCCGCCACCACCAGAAGCGGGTGTCCGTCGAGCCGTAGCTGGTGTTGATCTCGATCTCGCGCCCGGTGACGGCGCGGGCGTTGGCGGCCACGGCGCGCACGATCTCCTCGTCGGGGGACGAGTACGCCGCCTCCAGGCAGTCCGTCCATTCGAGGCCGATCTCGCCGCGGTCGAGGCCGGTGCCGGCGAGGACCTCCTCCACCTTCTCCTGCAGGTCCCGCGTCGACACGCCGATGGGGGTGCGGAAGTCGACCTCCATGCGGCACGCCGTGGGGATGGTGTTGCTCTGCACGCCGCCCTGGATGACGCCCACGTTGACCGTCGTCGAATCGGAGACCCAGCCCTTGCCAGCCAGCTCGCCCCCGCGCACGGACCGCTCCTGTCCCCGGGCCACGGCTTCGGCCACATCGGGAGGCGTCTCGAGGCGCCAGCCCTTCATCGTCATCAGCGCCGCGGCCACGGTCATCGCCCTTGCGATGGCGTCGTCCTCCACCGGCACCGCCGCCAGGCCGCCGCCGTGGCGGGTCTCGACGATGAGCGTGTACTTGCCCTTGTGGCCGATCAGCACCTGGTCCATGCGCGTGGGCTCGCTGTTCAGGCAGGCGTCGCCGCGCGTCATGGGCACGTGCTCCAGCAACCAGTCCGAGCCCAGGAACCCGCCCGTCTCCTCGTCGCCCACCAGGGTCAGGGTCAGCTGGCCCCGGATGGGGACCTCCAGTTCGTGGAGCAGCACCAGCGACAGCAGGGAGGCCACCGACCCGGCCTTCATGTCGCCCACGCCGCGGCCGAGGATGCGGCCGTCCCGGCACTCGCCGGAGTAGGGATCGAAGGACCAGTCCTCCGGGTCGCCCGCCGGGAACTGGTCCAGGTGACCGTTGAGGACGAGGTTGCGCCCGGGCTCGCGGCCCTCCATCCACGAGACCAGGCTCTGCACCGTCGGCTTCGGCTCGTACGCGTCGGCGGGCAGACCCTTCGACTTCAGGTAGCGGACCAGGTACTCGACGCAGGCCGTGGTGTCGCCGGGCGGGTTGTCGGTGGGGATGGCTACGACATCTCGCAGCACATCCAGGAACTCCGGCATCCTGCGGTCGATTTCGGCGAAGAGGCGCTCTTTCAACTCTGCAGTGGTCATGACAGCCACTCCGGGTGACGGGCCCGCAGGCCGGCGACGCAGGCCTCGTAGACCTCGAGGGGAAAGGACTGGTACGGCGACAGCAGCCGCAGGGGCATGTCGATGCCGCTGGCGCGCACGATCATCTTGTCCCAGGCGCCGTCGATCAGGTCGCCGAAGGCCTTCGCCGGCTCCCAGAACACGTCGGCCACGGCGAGGTACTCGGCGTGCAGGCGGGCCAGCTCGCCGAAGCGGCCCTGCCGGCCCAGCTCGAAGAGCTCCTTCGTGCGCGCCGGGAACATGGCGCCGTACGAGGACAGGAGACCGCACTCCCCGTGTTGGCAGCCGAGGGGGAAGTTGGCCTCGCCGTAGAAGTGCATCAGCTCCGTCTCCCGCGCCAGCTCCAGGGTCTCGCCGATGCCGAGGCCGGTGCTCTTGGTGCCCACGAGGTTGCCCACGGCATCCTGCAGCCGGCGGTAGTCGGCGGCGTAGAGCAGCCGCTTCGGCCGCGGCAGGTTGTAGTGCACGAACCTCGCCTCCGGGAAGGAACCGCAGACGTCGGTGAAGTACGTCATCAGCTCGGTGTCGTTGAGCGCTCCCCACGGCGGCAGGGAGATCTGGAAGACCCGGAAGCCGGCGTCGTACGCGATGCCGACGCGCTCCACCACCTGCGCCGTGGACATGCCGATGCAGCCGACCATGGGATGAACGCCCTCGCGGTCCGTCTCCTCGCGGAAGACGGCGACGACCTCCCGGAAGAGGGGGACGGTCACGGCGTAGCCCTCGCCGGCGGTGCCGAAGATGTAGAGGTTGTCGAAGTGGTCCAGCGTCGCCCGGACCTGGTGACGGAAGACGTCCTCGATCAGGTTCTCTCCCTCGTCCCAGGGGATCTCGCAGCTGACCAGGATCGCCGCGTGATAGCGTTTCGTCACAGTGGCCTGCCTCCTTGGCCGATCGCCGCGCGCGTTACGGACGACTGGAAGACTGCTCTCCCGATGAAGGTCCTTGCATCCACAAAGTCACACGTCATGGGACCATCCGCTCTCAGGTTGCGGCCAGTGGCAAGAAAGACCCTGATCGCGGGCTCGATCAAGCGGGTCCCGTGAACGACACGGAAGATCGTCCACTCCCATTGGAGCTCGTTGTCAGGGTGCGGCCGAAGGCCGGGCGCAACGGCGTCGAGGTCGACGGCGACAGGGTCACCGTGCGGGTGACGGCGGCCCCGGAAGGCGGCAAGGCGAACGCCGCGGTGGTGGCCCTGCTGGCGAAGCGCCTCAAGGTCCCAGGGGCAGGGTGCGCATCGTGCGTGGGCACAAGGGGCGGGAGAAGCGGGTGCGGATCGAGGGCATCACCTCAGGCGAGTTCTTCGCGCGCCTGTCCGAGTCCGGCGGGAGCTGACCGGGGGGTCCACCTCCCGAAGGCTGACGCTGTCCACGCACCCGCGCGTCGACGGAGCTATCTTCCCCCGCCCGGAGACCGGAGATCGACATGCGCAAGATCGCGGCCGGCCTGCTGGTGATCCTCCTGATCTGGCTGGTGATCACCTCGGTGCCGGACGAGGTTCCCCTGATCCCGCGGCTGCCTCTGTTCTGCAGCCCCGGCAGATCCAGGCCGCTCCTGAGCCCGGACGGCACCTGGCTCTCCTTCCTGGCGGTGCACGGGGTCAAGGTGAACGTGTGGGTGGCGCCGCCCGGCGACTGGAGGTCGGCCCGCGCCGTGACCAGCGACTCGACCGAGAGCATATATCGCTACTACTGGGCCTACACCAACGACCACATCCTCTACCTGCAGGACCGGGCCGGCGATGGGGACCACCGGCTCTACAGCGTCGATGTCAACAGCCTGGAGAAGCGCGCCCTGACGCCCCCGGAAGGGGTGCGCGCCGAGATCCAGCAACTGAGCCCGCGGTTTCCCGGCGAGGTGCTCGTGGGTCTCAACGACCGGGTGCCGGAACTGCTCGACATCCACCGCATCGACCTGGCCACGGGGGAGCGCGAGCTGGTGATGGAGAATCCCGGCGAGCTCGGTGGCGGCTCGGTGACGGGATTCGTCACGGACCGCTCCTTCCGGGTGCGGTATGCCTGGGTCACGATGCCGGACGGCGGCGAGCGGCTCATGCAGCCGGGCCCGGACTCGACGTGGGAGGAGTTCGAGACCATCCCCTACGAGGACGTGCTCACCACCTGGATGGATGCCTTCGACGCCACGGGGCGGATGGCCTACTGGATCGACTCGCGGGGTCGCAACACGGCAGCCCTGGTCTCGCACGACCTGGACACGGGAGAGAAGCGCCTGCTGGCCGAAGACCTCCTCGCCGACGCGGAGGACCTGCTCGTCCACCCTACCCGCCGCACGGTGGAGGCCGTCTCCTTCCACTACGACCGGCCGAGATGGGAGGTCCTCGACGAGGCCATGGGAGATCACCTGGAGAGGTTGGCCGAGGTCGACGACGGGGATCTCGAGGTGGTCAGCCGCACGCTGGCGGACGACGCCTGGATCGTGAAGTACAACCGGGACGATTCCCCCGGGCTCTTCTACCTCTACGATCCCGGGGAGCGGGAGGCCACCTTCCTGTTCCACAGAATACCCGCCCTCGAGGGCCATCCCCTGACCCGCATGCACACGCGGATCATCCCCTCGAGGGACGGTCTCGACATGGTCTGCTACCTGAGCCTGCCGCCGTGGTCCGACCCGGACGGGGACGGCCTTCCGGGAGAACCTCTGCCGATGGTCCTGCTCGTCCATGGCGGGCCCTGGAGTCGAGACACGTGGGGATTCCACAGCTGGCACCAGTGGCTTGCGAACCGCGGATACGCGGTGCTCAGCGTCAACTTCCGTGGCTCCACGGGCTTCGGGAAGGCCTTCGCCAACGCCGGCACCCGGGAGTGGGGCGGGCGGATGCAGGACGACCTGATCGACGGCGTGGAATGGGCCATCGACACCGGCGTCACCCGGCGCGGCGAGGTGGGCATCATGGGCTACTCCTACGGCGGCTACGCGACCCTGGCGGCGTTGACCCTCACGCCCGGGGTCTTCGCCTGCGGCGTGGACCTCGGGGGACCGTCGAACCTGATCACCATGCTGGAGACGAACCCTCCGTACTGGAAGCCGTGGTTCGACTTTCATACCTCGCGCATCGGCGATCCGCGCACGGAAGAGGGGCGGGCCCTGTTGACCGAGCGTTCGCCGCTGACCCACGCCGACCGCATCGTGCGCCCCCTCCTGATCGTACACGGGGCCAACGATCCGTACGTGGACCCGGCCGAGGCGGACCAGATGGTCCGGGCCCTGCAGGCCAGCGGCATCCCCGTGACCTACTTGCTCTTTCCGGGAGAGGGGCACGGCCTTGCCGGCTCGAACCAGCTCGCTTTCTGCTCTGTAGCCGAGACCTTCCTGGCGGAACACCTGGGAGGACGCCGGGAGCCGTATGGTCACGCCTTCGGAGGTTCCACCATCGAGGTGCCGGCCGGGGCGGAGCTGGTGCCGGGGCTGGTGGAGATGCTGGAGTACTACAGGCCTTCGACACCTGACTCTTCGGCCCAGGCGCCGCCCGACACCGCCGCCGACCTCGGCCAGTGAAGCACACCGGACCCGCCCCGGAGGAGCCCTACCTCCTCGGCACCGATCCCGAGGAGGGCCGGCGCCTGGAGACGCAGCATCGCCTGTGGTCGCGGGAGGCGAACGATCTCTGGGACCGCGCCGGTTTCGGTCCGGGCGCCCGTCTGCTGGATCTCGGCTGCGGTCCGGGATTCGCGGCTGTCGAGCTGGCGCACCGGGTCGGTGCCGGCGGACACGTGCTCGCCGTGGACGAGTCGCGGCGCTTCATCGAGACGCTGGGGCAGGAAGCGGAGCGGCGAGGGCTCCCGCACCTGGAGGCGCGGCGGGAGCGGGTCCAGGCCCTGCGGCTCGAACCCGGTTGCCTCGACGGCGCCTTCGCGCGCTGGCTGTTCTGCTTTCTCCCGGACCCGGCGCCGGTCATCGAGAGGGTGATGCGGGGGCTGCGGCCGGGGGGCCGTTTCGTGGTCTGGGACTACCTGAACTACCGCGCCACGAAGCTGCATCCGCACAGCCCGGCGTGCGACCGCGTCCTCGAGGCGGTGCACGAGAGCTGGCGGCTCACCGGAGGGGATCTCGACATCGGCGCCCGGCTTCCCGGGTTGCTCGCGGGAGCCGGCTGCAACGTGGTCGATCTCGTCCCCATCGTGCGTTTCGCCCGGCCCGGCACGGCGCTGTGGGAGTGGCCGACGGGGTTCTTCTTCGGCTACATCCCGCGGCTGGTGAAGGCCGGGCTGCTGACGGAAGCGGAGCGCCGCGCCTTCGAGGCCGAGTGGCATGAACGCGAGCAGGATCCCGGGGCCTTCCTGTCGCCGCCGCCCATGGTGGGAGTCATCGCCGAGAAGGGCCGGCCATGAGCGACGAGGCGTACGCCCTGGGTGACTCCCGCCTGGCAGCCGAACGGCTGAAGCTGGTGGCGCGGCTCTTCGAGCCCGAGATGAGGAGGTTCATCCGGGATGCCGCGCCCCCTCGGCCCGAGGTCGCGGTGGACCTCGGCTGCGGCCCCGGCTGCACCACCCGGCTCCTGAGGCAGGTGTCGGGTGCCGCCGCGGCCGTCGGCGTCGACCTGTCGGAGCACTTCCTGCGGGTGGCCGCGGACTCCGCCCCGGCGCTGCGGTTCGTGCGGCACGACCTGACCGAGGGCCCGCCCCCAGTCGAGCCCGCGGACCTCCTGTTCTGCCATCTGCTGCTCTCGCACCTCGCGGACCCGGTGGGGGCCATCGAGTCCTGGAGAGCCTGCCTGGCCCCCGCGGGCGTGATCCTGGTGGACGAGGTGGAGTCGATCGAGACGGATGACCCGGTCTTCGTCGACTACCTGGCCCTGGTGGAAGAAGCGATCGCCAGCCGGGGAGGCGAGCTCTACGTGGGCCGGAAGCTGGCCGCGGGCGTGGCTCCGAGGGGGCTGCGGCTCCGCTCCAGCCGAGTCGCGCCGCAGAGCGTGGCCGCCAAGGACGCGGCCACCATGTTCGGGATGACCTTCCAGACCCTGCGCGAGGACCCCGCGGTGCAGGCCGCGGCCGGTCACGCGGGACTTGCGGCACTGGCCCAGGCCCTCGATGCCAGGACCACACGCGAAGATCAGCACCCCCTCGAGTGGAGCATGCGGCAGATCGTCTACGAGCCGCGGCCCTCGGTCTGACCCATGCAACCCCCACCCACCCCGTTCCTCGACTGGTACGGCATCTGGCCGTCCCACAGGAAGCTCGAGGACGACGGCACCGTCTGGTCGCAGGACCCGCCCCAAGGCATCGACCTGGCGCCCGAGATGGCGCGCAAGTCCGAGGTCTTCTTCCACAAGGAGCGCCCCTGGGAGCAAGGCGCCAATCTGCAGATCAACACCATGCTCCACGAAGGCGGGCGCTACCGCCTCTGGTACGGAGCGCAGCGCCTCGACGACACGACCCGCGCCTACGTCTGCTACGCCGAGAGCGACGACGGCTTCGCCTGGCGGCGGCCGAACCTGGGACTGTGCGAGTTCGAGGGCTCCACCCGCAACAACATCATCAGCGAGGACCGCCACCATCCCCTCGGCTGCGTCTTCCTCGACCCCGCCGCGCCGGCGGCCGAGCGTTACAAGGCCGTCGGCCCGGGGGCGCGCTACTTCCGCGGCGGCCGGCCCGACCCGGAGATGGACTCGGCGCGCTTCAAGGAACTGCTCGCCGCCCGCGACCTCGGCGACGTGTCGGCCGGCGAGAAGGCCCGGGGCATCGAGATCCGCCAGCAGCTGCTGGGCGCCACCTCTCCCGACGGCATCCACTGGACGAACCTCGGCGCCCCCGTCTTCGACGCCGGCGCGACCCAGCTCGACACCCACAACCTCTGCGCCTACGACCCCCACGAGGGGCGGTACGTGGCGTACCTGCGCGGCCACATCGACCGCCGCCGCCTGGTGCGCCGCGTCTCGGGGGCGCGGTTCGAGTCCCTCGGCGAGCCTCGCCCCTGCCTCCTGCCCGACCCCCTGGACCCGATCGACGACGACATCTACAACCCCTGCTACACACCCTACCCCGGCGCGCAGCCGCGCTACCTGATGTTCCCGTCGGTCTACCACCGCATCGCCTCCACCGTCGACGTGCAGCTCGCCGTCAGCCGCGACAGCCACCACTGGGTGCGGCCCTTCCGCCGGCCCATCATCGACCTCGCCAGCGAGGGGGGATCGTACGGCCAGCTCTACGCCAGCCCGAACCTCGTCGCCCACGGCGGCCGCTGGCGGCTGCCCTTCAGAGGCTACCAGCGCCGCCACGACTTCCTGCGCCGCGGCGCCGTCTACCCGGAGGACGGGGAGTTCCGCTGGGCCTGCTGGGAGCCGGACCGCCTCGCCGGCATCGAGGCCGGCGGCGAGGGGCGGGTCACCCTCATCGAGCGGACCTGTGCCGGCGGCGAGCTGCGGCTCAACTATCGAACGGCCCCCGGCGGCTGGATCAAGGCGGAGATCGTGCGGACCATACACACGCCTCCCCGCCCCGTGGAGGCCCACCCCGGCTTCTCGCTGGAGGAGGCCGATCCCCTCACGGGGGACTCGATCTGCGAGGCGGCGCGCTGGCGGGGACGGGCCGATCTCGCGACCCTGCAGGGCGAGAGCGTCGGCCTCCGGTTTCACCTCTACAAGGCCAAGCTGTTCTCGGTATCCATCTGACTCCATCAAGGACGAGAAACCAATGACTGTTCGCCGACTGGCCGCCGCGGCCGTCGCGGCCATCGCCGCCGGCCTCATCTCGATCGCCGCCGCCCACGAGGACGACCAGGCCGCCGAGCCCGGACCCGCGGCCTTCACCGCCATGACGCCGATCCTCAACGTCGAGAGTGTCGAGGCGAGCATCGAGCACTACACCTCGGTCCTGGGATTCCGCAAGGAGTGGGACTGGCCCGCCGAGGAGGAGGACAAGACCTTCGCCTCCCTGTCCAACGGCCGGGCGCGCATCTTCCTGGCCGAGAACAACCAGGGCGCCCGGCCCGTGTGGATCTACTACGGCGTCGATGACGTGGACAGCCTGCACCAGCAGTACCTGGGGGCTGGGGCCCGGATAACTCAAGAGCCCTTCGACCAGCCCTGGGCCCGGGAGATGCTGGTGGCGGACCTGGACGGCCATGTCCTGCGCATCGGCGGCCCGGTCGAAGGTCATCACTGACCCGGGCGAGGCGGCTGGCCTGCCCGGCGAGCCCCGAGGAGGAGGCATGACCAGGATCGTCGTCGGTTTCGAGGGAAGCTGTCCGCAGAGCGAGGAGGGCGTACGGCAGGAAGGCGGCAACCGGTTCCGCGTCTTCCCCTCGTGGCGCCCGAGTCCGGGGATCAGCGAAGAGGCCGTCGGTCACAGCACCCGGCTGGGCCTGAGGCTGGTGAACGAGTCGCCCGGGGCGGAGAGCGCGGTGCTCCTGGTTGACTGGCAGTACGACGAGGCGCCGCCCGACATGCCCAGGGGCCTGAGCCGGGACCGGTTCATGTCCTACCGCGACTTCGTGGTCGTCCGCGAGCCGGGGCGCCAGGCCTGGCGGACGGTGATGGGGGATGTGGAGGGCTCGGTGGCCGCCTTCGAGGTGAGTCTGCCGCCGGGCGAGACGGAAGTCCACTGGCATCCGCCTTACACCTATACACAGAGCGAGGCCTTCTTCGACTCCCTTCGGGAAGATCCCCGGGTGCAGGTCGAGCAGATCGGCGAGAGCGAGGAGGGGCGCCGCCTGCCGCTGCTGCGAATCACGGACTCAGGGCAACGGGAGAAGAAGCGCATGCTGATCGTGTCGCGCTTCCACGCGTACGAGAGCGCCTCGAGCTATGCCGTGGAGGGCATGGTCGAGTGGCTTCTGGGCGAGGATCCGTGGGCGGCGGCGGCGCTGCGGGGGAACGTCTTCTTCATCGTCCCCATGGCCAATCCCGATGGGGTGGTCAACGGCCTGGGCCGCCTCACCGCCCCCCGAGGCGCGGACCTGATCATGTCGTCCACGGCGCCGGACAAGGCCCACCGGGCGCTCTGGGCGATGGTGGACCGCGTCAGACCCCACTTCTTCGTCGACCTGCACAACTGGCAGAACAAGCACAGCGACGGACTCCTGGGGCTGGAGCCGCGGCTGCGGGAGCGGTTCCTGAAGTTCATGCCGGACCAGGTCGAGTTCGGCAAGCAGTGGCACATCCGGGAGCCGCGGCCTGTGAGCTCCAGCCGGCCCGAGCGCGAGCTGATGGGTGGATACTGCCGCCGCGAGTTCGGCGCCGGGGGCGTGGCCTTCGAGTTCCCCTGGTTCGGCCGAACGCCGGATGACGTTCGCGTAACCGGCCTGCGCGCGATCCGGGCCCTGCTCCGGACCCTCGACGAGCCTTCCCCGGGAGTCTGGCTCTACGATCCGCCCGAGAAGGGATTCACCCTGAGCCCCTGCTGGTAGGCGGCATCGCCCTGGTCTCTGTGCCGCGAGCACGCGCCGACTCCGCGCGCCGGCCGCTATACCAGCTCCGAGACCGGCTGCGACTTCTCCCAGCGCAGGGCGACCTCCTGGTCGATGCCGCAGAGCCAGTTCCAGGTGCGAATGCACCGCACCCGGTCGCGGTAGGACTCGACCTCGGTCACGTACGCAAGGCGCGGCCGGTCGCGGTAGGCGGGGATCTCCGGCGAATCGCAGAGCCAGTCCCGCCTTGGTTCGGCGGTGCGGTGGTAGGAGAACTTGATCATGCTGCGGGCGCGGTCGTTGGTCTTGGGGCCGGCCTTGTGCCAGATGCCGTAGCGGGTCATGGCCACGGTGCCGGCGGGAACGGTGAGCGAGACCTGGCCGCGGATGTCGCCGTAGTGGGCGATCGCCTCGCGGTCGACGGCGCGGCAGTGGGAGCCCGGCAGGACCATGGTCGGGCCGTCGTCGAGGGCGACGCTGTGAGGGTAGTAGTAGCACTGCAGCTCGAAGACATCGTAGCCGCTGCCCGAGAGGCCGTCGGAATGCCAGGTCTGGCCGAGGTGCGGCTCCCGGAAGAAGTGGTGGTGGCCCCCCCGGGGCACCAGGAAGTCCTCCCCCAGAAGCGAGCGCGCCACCCCGGCCACCCGGGGATGGAGGAGCACCTGCCGGGTGAAGTCGTCCGAGGCGATGAAGGCGTCGCAGTTGCCGGGGGCGAGATCGTCGCAGCGGCGGTTGAAGCTCTCGTCGATGACGCCTTCGAGGACGACCACGCCCGAGGCGACGAAGTCCATGACGCCGTCGTCGTTCAGCGTCGGTTCAATGGGGGGCATCGTCTCTCCTACTTGGACTTTTCG
>JAJDTN010000177.1 GCA_022827165.1 Candidatus Latescibacterota bacterium | reverse complement strand
CTCACCCGGGGCTGGTTGATCTACAACAACTCGCAGACCACGCCGGAACAGTTCGGGAACTCGCTGCTCAAGTCCAACCGCTTCCGGGACTGGTTCTCCGGCGTCGTGGTGACTCACGACCAGAAGGGCCAGTACCACTTCTCCCTCACCGTGAGCAATCAGCTGCGCACGGTGCTGACGCCCATGGTGTTCTCCAAGCCGCGTTTCGACGGGCTGCAGTTCGACCTGGCCACCGACCGCGCCGAGGCTACCCTGCTCTATTCGCGCATCAGCAGCCCCGGCGGCAGCAGCACCCTCGACCGGGAGTTCCTGAGCACCAACAACACCAGCCTCGTCGGCGGGCGGCTGGCCGCCCAGATCGGCGACTACCTCAAGCTCGGGGTCCACGGCGTCAACGCCCACCAGTCCAACACGCTGCGGGACAAGACCAGCTGGAACCCCTTCGCCGGCGAGCTGACGGTGGCCCAGAACGAGGCGATCTCCTCCATCGAGATCGTCCTGCGCGACGACTCCCCCGGGGACGGGGAGGGCGGCGCCGCCTGGTTCCCCGCCGGGTCCGACATCTTCATCACCTACCAGGACGGTACGCAGGAGCGCGGCCGGGAGATCGGATTCCAGCCGGTGGTGGAGGGCGGCATCGTCCGCCAGGGCTTCATCGCCGCCGACGGCACCGAGGAGATCCGGCTGATCTACAACTTCGACAGCCCCGGATTCCTCGACCGCGCGAAGTACACCAAGACCGAGATCGTCGAGGTCGAGTTCCAGCTGCAGATGGGCAACGACTACCAGGTCTGGATGACCTCCGACAGCCAGACCGACTTCCACGGGCAGCCGGTGCTGCTCCTGGTGGCCCAGGCCGAGGGCAACGTCCGCGACATCACCAACCTGCGCACCCTGCGCTTCCACTACGGCCTGCCCACGGCGACCCACGTGGCCGGCGGCAGCCTGGAGATCCGCGCCCCCTTCGGCCTCGACGTGTACGGCGAGTACGACCGCAGCTGGAGCTACCGCAAGTACCCCAACGCCGCCGAGGAGATCCACCACTCCAGCTCGGGGATCGAGGGCGCCGAGAGCGCGCCGGCGTGGATGCTGAACGTCTCCCGGAGGAAGGCCCCCTGGTTCCTCTTCGGCGAGGCCTACAGCATGGACCCGTTCTACAACACGCGATCCCTCCTGTGCACCCGGGTCGGGGAGATCTACTACGGCGACACCCGCCGGAGCGGGTACGAGCTGGTGGAGGACAACGACGACCACGACCGCATCCCCGACACGGTGCGCTCGGACTGGTTGAGGGGCGACACGGAGGTCTATCCCGGCTGGGACCAGAATAATGACTTCGTGCCCGACTTCAACCAGAACGACAACAGGGTCCGAACCAATGCCGTGCCCGACTACGAGGAGGCCTTCCTGCGCTTCGGCGTGGACCCGCCGGAGTTCCTCTTCGGCGTCGACATGAACCACAACTTCTGGGTCGACCAGTACGAGAACGACGAGGCTCCCGACTTCCCGTACCGCAAGGACCACGAGGGGTTCAACATCTACGGCGGCGCCGAGGTCGCCCCGGGGATGAAGTTGATGGCGGGCGTGCTGCGCGAGGAGCTGATCTCCAGCGACCGCAGGAATCACAGCAACTACGCCCTTGCGACCATCGACTCGGACTCGCCCCGCTTCGGCCGCCTGCGCCTCTTCCTCATGACCCAGTGGGTCCAGGACGACATCCCCGACCCCCTGTTGCAGTGGGCTCCGGACAACTCCCTGCGCGGCGGCGAGCTCGTCCTCATCGAGGATCCCCTGCTTGGGCAGGACACCTGGATCAACCAGGTCTTCCTCGGCCACTCCCTGGAGTCGGGGCCGTGGCTGGTGGTCAACAAGGTGAACCACCTCCTCTACGACCAGCGCATGTCCGGCGAGCGCCGCCGGGAGCTCGGCCTGGCCGGCGAGGACTACTTCTTCGGCCTCATCGACAAGGTCAGCTACCGGCACCGGATCGGGCCTTTCCTCCTGGAGCCGCGGTGGAAGAGCGAGTACACCCGCCAGAGCCGCGGTCTCTTCGGCGCCGGACGGCGGTCGCGCCTCACCGAGATGGCGGGGATCATCGCCCAGACCCGGGTCCTGAGCTCCTCCAAGGTCCAGACCGGTGTCGAGTATCTGTACCTCAACGATCTCGACGACGACGAGCAGGACTTCGACGCCTTCACGGTGGCCGTGCAGTTCACCACCGACTCCACCTACCTGGGCTACCGCCTGCGCTCGCTCCTGGGCGTCTCGGTCGAGCACCGCGCCTTCGAGGAGCGCGAGTCCCGGACCACCAACCAGTTCTTCGTCACCATCTACGCCGGTCTGGAGTAGGGATGAGCCTCGGGGAGAAGGGCCGGAGCGCCGCCGCGCAGGCGGCTGCCATCTTCGCCGCCGCCCTGGCGGCCCGGTGGATCTACGTCCACCAGTCGGGCAGCCACCCTGTGCGCGACGTCCCGCTGGGGTCCGCCATCGCCCACCTGGAGCGGAGCTCGGGCGAGGCGGCCGGTTTCGCCTCCCTCTACGACGCCTTTCTCGCCATCCTCCCCGGGGACCTCGACCTGGTTCGCGGAGTCCAGGTGGTCCTCGGAGCCGTCAACTGCGTCCTGCTCTGGTGGCTGGCCAGGTCCGTCCTCCCGCCGAGGGCGGCTCTCGGGGCCGGCCTGGCCCTCGCCTTCTTCGGACCGGCCATCTACTTCTCCGGCGAGATCCTGCCCCCGGTGCCGGCCACGTGCCTGGTGCTGCTCGCCCTGATCACCCTGTCGCGGGCCCTCGCCTCTTCCGGGAAGCGGCCGTTCTGGCTGCCGGGGCTGCTGCTGGGGCTCGCCGCCCTCGCCGAGTGGTGGATCTGCCTCTTCGCCCTCGCCCTGGCCCTCTGGCTGCTGCGGAGCCACCGTGGCGCGGCCCTGCCTCTGGCCCTGGGGATCGCCGCCGTCCTGCTGCCCGCGTGGCTGCTGTCGGCCTGGTCGCCGGAGGCGGCCCCGGGGCTGGTGGAGGGGGTCCGACGGGGCCACGCCCTGTGGCAGGGAGGCGAGATCCTCGGGGAGCTGGATCCCTACTTCGGGAGCCGCAACTCCAGCCTGCTGTCGGTGTTGATGTGGGACGAGGGGCTGGCCTTCCCCTTCGGCGTGGCGGCGCCGCTGGCGCTGGTGGGCATCCTCTCGCGCCTGCGCGGCGGGCGAGAGCCGCTGGAGACCGCCCTGCTCCTCTTCGCCGGCTGCTTCACCGTGCAGGCCCTGCTCCTGCCGTCCGCCGACTCGGCGGTACGCGCCCCGGCGGTGCCGGTCCTGCTGATCTTCGCCGCCGCCGGGGTGACGGCCATGGCCGCCCTTCCGAGGCTACCGGCCCTGGCAGCGGCGGCCGCCTGCCTACTGCTGGCCGTCGGCCTCAACGCCGGCGATGCGGGCGCCGAAGGCCGGGCCCGGCAGCACTACTGGCTCGGCCATGGCTTCGGCCAGCTCGGACTGCGCGCCAACGCCGTCCGCGAGTACGAGACGGCCCTGGCCCTCGACCCCGCGAAGCTGGAGACCTACCAAGCCCTGGCCGGGCACTACCGGGCCCAGCAGGACGACATCCGCGCCGCCGGCCTCTACGAGAGCCTGCTTGAGCGCTGGCCGGAGATGCACGGGGCCCGCATGGCCCTCGCCAAGGTCTACCTGACCTCGGGACGGGCCGCCGAGGCGGCCAGATGCTACCGGGATCTGATCGCGGCGCAGGCCGGGCCCGCGGATTCGCTGCTGACCCTGCTGGGCGACGCCCTGTTCCGCAGCGGCGACCTGGAGGGGGGCCTGGGCGCCTATGAGCAGGCGTTGGCGGCGGACCCGGAAAACGCCCGGGCCCGCGGCATGCTGGCGCTGCTCTACTCGGCCGCCGACCGGCTGCCCGAGGCGGAGGAGGCCTGCCGCGCGCTCTACGAGGGGGGACTGGTGGCCGAGTACGGTCCCGTCCTGGCCGAGGTGCTGATCCGCCGCGGCCGGGACGAGGAGGCGGCGGAGGTGCTGGAGCATGTCCTGGAGACGGCGCCGGACTCGGGCGCAGCCCTCGGCTTGAGGGGCCGGCAGCTCCACGAGCAGGGCCGCCACCGGGAGGCCGCCGCCCTCTTCGAGCGCCTGCGCGAAACCTGGCCCGAGGACCACCGGGTCCACTACTTCCTCGCCCTGATCTACGAGCGACTCGGCGACGAGGCCCGGGCCGAGGAGTCCCGCCTCGCCTACGTCCGCCATCAGCGGAGCCGCGAGCGCGAGGACCTGCAGGGGCACCTGACGATGGTGACGAGCATGATGACCGACCAGCTCCAGTCCCGCCTGGGGGTGGGGCCGTGAGGGCCGGGGTCCTGATCCGTCTGGCCCTGGCGGCGCTCACGGGGCTGGCCTCCGCCGGCGCCCAGGAGCTGCGCTTCGGCCGGGACGGAAACATCACCTGGGAAGGGGAGGTCTCCGGGTTGGAGGGGGTGGCCACCATCCAGCCCGAGTTCCGCCCCTCTCTCACGCCGGGGGTCACCGCCATCGGGGTCGCCCCGGACGGCCGCGTCGAGCTGGCCCATCCCGACCATCCGCAGGCCATCCTGCCGGTGGAGCTGGACGCAGGCGAGAACCTGTCCGCCAGCCTCGTGGCCAACGGCGGCAGCATCGTCTCCGAGACGTCCCTCGAGCTCGACAGGAGACTGCTGGCCGAGATCCTGCAGGGTCTGCTCACCCCCGAGAAGACGGGCACCGCCTTCGAGCGCAAGGGGGACAAGATCCAGGGCACCCTGCTGACCGTGGACCTGGGAGCCATCGTCGGCGTCAACCGCCTCCGCTTTTTCCCGCGCAACACCCTCCTGCCCTCGCCGACGACCCCCTTCCAGGACGACTTCCTGCGCAACTTCGAGGTGCGGATCCACGACGGTCTGCTCCTCAACGAGGCCGGACTTCCGGCCCTGGGCACCTGGGAGTCCTTCCTCACCGTGGAGGACAACTCGGAGCCGGTGACGGTGGTTGAGATCGATCCGCCCCGGTACCTGCGCTTCGTGCGCCTGCGGGCCACCTCCGCCATTCCCTACGAGGTCGAGAAGTTCCAGATCTTCGGCGAGGGGTTCTTCCCCTTCGCCCGCTACCTCTCGCCCGTGGTCGATCTGGGCACGCCCAGCAACTGGGGGCAGATCCGCTGGGACAGGAGCGTGACGGGAGACGAGGCTCTCACCGGTCTCGTCGTCCGCACCCGCACCGGCAGCGACGAAACCCCCTTCGTCTACAACCGCCGGGAGGTGGGCAACCCCAACGCCGAGGACATCCCCCGGTCCGTCGACAATCCGGGCGAGCCCCTCTCCCGCAAGGAGTTCCTCGACCTGCCCGCCGACGGCACGGCCGCCGACATCTGGGAGCGCGGCGCGATCGGGGACGACGTGGAGAACTGGAGCCCCTGGTCGCCGCCCTACCTGGTGGCCGAGGGCCTGAGCGCCGCGGGCACCCGCAACGTCTCCCCGGCGCCGCGGACCTACTTGCAGTTCCAGGTCGAGTTCCTCAGCCGGGGGCTGCATTCGAGCCAGATCCTCGAGGGCCTCTCCTTCGAGTTCACCCGGCCGGCCCTGGCCGACGCCCTCGTGGCCGAGATCTTCCCCCGCGACGTGGAGGCCGCTCTGCCCACCGAGTTCCTGTACGCGGTGCGGGCCGACATGAGGCGCGCCGAGGTGCAGGGCTTCAACAGTTTCGAGCTGACCACCCAGGGCCGGGCCGAACGGGTCGAGGGGCTGGAGATCGTCGCCGCCGACGGGGCGGCGATCCTCGATCACGTCTTCCAGACGCAGGACGCGGTGACCGACGAAGGCGAGGCGGCCATCACCTCCTTCACGGACGAGGGGTTCACCGTCCGCTTCCCGCGGATCACCGAGGACGGCACGGTGCTCAAGATCCGCTTCGTCAACCAGGTCCTGGCCTACAGCAGCGACTTCGCGGGCCGGGCTCTCGTGGAGGGAACGGACGCCTTCCAGTGGGTGGAGGGCGGCGACGCCGGCTCCCTCGACGAGACCGACGCGGCTTTCGAATCGGGCATCACCGTGCTCAGTCCGGGGGTGACCCGCGGCGGGCTCATCGGCGGCTTCTCCCTCGAGGCGCCCGTCCTCACCCCCAACGGCGACGGGGTGAACGACCGGCTGCGGCTGAGCTTCGAGGTGCTCACGGTGGTGGGCGAGGCCGATATCCAGGTAGCCCTCTTCGACCTCAGCGGCCGCCGGCTGGCGACGATCTTCGAGCACCAGGGCGGCAACGGCACCTACACCAGCGCCGGCTTCGCCGGCCTCGACTGGGAGGGCCGCGACGACCGGGGGAACCCGCTGCCGCCCGGACTCTACCTGGTGCAGCTGAAGGTGGACGGCGACGCGCGCTCCACCTCGGCGGCGCGCGCCGTGGGGGTCGCCTACTAGCGGGCCGGCCATGGGGAATCTTGTGAGCCAGAGAGGCGGCCGGGCGACGCGGAAGCGCTGGACGGGGATTCCGCGCCTGGTCTGCGTGCTCCTGGCAACCGGGGCCCTGGTCCCGCAAGCGGCGCCGGGCCAGGTCGACTACGGGGGCCGCCTCGGCCAGGCGCAGGCGGGGGTGCGCGGCTTCGAGCCCCGCGGACCCATGGTCCTGATGGAGGCCGTCGATCCGGTGGTGCGCAAGTGGTACGTGCCGCAGGAGCTCTACTCGCAGGCCGGGCTCTGGCAGTGGGAGACCACCTCCTACGCCCGCCAGCCGTACGAGCGTTACGTGGACACCGCCCTCGAGGGCGACTTGTTCTACGATCTCTACGGCAACCTGCTCACCCGGGGGTGGCTGCTCTACAACACCAGCCAGACGACCCCGCTCGAGAGCGGGCACGTCTTCTTCGAGGCCCAGAGGATGGCGGAGTGGTTCTCCAACGTCGCCGTCGCCTCCGAGAGCAAGGGCCAGTACCACTTCGCCCTCACCGCGGGCCGGGACCTGCGCACCACCCTGACGCCGCTGGTGTTCTCCAAACCCCGGTTCAGCGGCGTGCAGCTCGACTTCGCCACCGACAAGTACATGGCGACCCTGCTCTACTCGCAGGGCGGCATCGGCGGCCAGTCGGACCTCAGACCCCGCACCGACGTGACCACCATCATGGGCGGCCGCTTCCTGACCCAGGTGGGCGACTTCGTCGAGGTGGGGGTCCACATGGCCAACGCCCACCAGTCCAACAGCCTCAACAGCCGGCTCATGGACAACCTGCTCTCCGGCTCGCTGCAGGAATCGAAGAACGACCTGGTCTCCTCCATCGAGATCGTCCTGCGCGACGACTCCCCCGAGGATCCCGCCAGCGGCGCCGCCTGGTTCCCGGCCGGTTCCGACATCCTCATCACCTATCTCGACGGCAGCACCGACAGCGGCAGGGACATCCGCTTCGAACCCGTCGTCTCGGGAGGGACCCCCCGCGAGGGCTTCCTCACCGCCGCCGGCAGCAACGAGATCCGCCTCACCTGGGACTTCACCGATCCCGCCTTCGTCGGCCGGGCGCGGGCGGACCGCAGCGAGATCGCCAAGGTCGAGTTCCACCTGACCCTGGCCAACGACTACCAGATCTGGATGACCTCCGACCGCCAGACCGGCCGCCAGGGCACGCCCGTGCTGCTCATGGTGGAGCGGGCCGAGGGCAACGTCAGCGACGGCTCCAACCTGCGCGTGGTGCGCTTCCAGTACGGGCTGCCCACCGCCACCCACCTCGTGGGCAGCACCCTGAAGGTGAGCGACCTGTGGGGCCTCGACCTCTACGGCGAGTACGACCTGGGGTGGAGCTACCGCAAGTACCCCAACCCCCTCGCCGAGAAACACGAGGTCTCCTCCGGCATCGCCGGCAAGGCGGCGCGGCCGGCGTGGATGCTCAACCTGGGCCGGACGGCCGCCCCCTTCTTCTTCTATGGCGAGGCGTACTCCATCGACCCGCTGTACAACACCCAGACCTTCGTCACCTCCGCCGACGGCAGCGTGTCCTACGATGACGACCGCCTGAAGATGGAACTGGTGGACGACAACGACGACCAGGACCGGCTGCCCGACCTGTTCCGCTTCGACACCGTGGCCCAGGGCGCGGTCGGTCCCTTCTCCAGGGGGGAAGGCGGCGTCGACTACCGCGTCTTCCCCGGCTGGGACCTCAACAATGACTTCATCCCCGACTACAACCAGAACGACAACCGGATCCGCCCGAACATCGTCCCCGACTACGAGGAGCCCTTCCTGCGCTTCGCCTCGGACCGGCCGGAGTTTCTCCTCGGCGTCGACATGAACCACAACTTCTGGGTCGACCGCTTCGAGAACGACGACGAGCCCGACTACCCCTACCGCCGCGACCGCAGGGGGTTCAACCTCTTCGGCGGGATCCGCCCGGCCCCGGGCCTGGAGGTCAAGGCCGGAACCCTCCGCGAGGAGTCGATCGCATCGGCCCGGAGCAACCACAGCGACTACGCGGTCATCGGATACGACCGGATCTCCGCGCGCTGGGGACGGCTCCGGCTCTTCCAGACCCTGGAGTCGGTCCGCGACGACATCCCCGATCCGCTGCTGCAGTGGACGCCCGACAACACCCTCAACGGCGGGCGGGTGACGCCGGTGGAGGACCCGCTGCTGGCCCGGGACACCTGGATCCACCGGTCCTTCCTCGGCCACCACCACCAGGCGGGCGGCCTCTTCCTGCAGAGCAAACTCAGCTACCTGCGCTACGTGCAGCGGCTCGAGGAGGAGGAGCGGCTGCGTCACGGCCTCGGCGAGTCCGACCACTTCCTCGGCCTCGTCAACAAGGCCGCCTACAGCTACCGCCTGGGGGCGCTGGAGCTGGTGCCGCGCTGGAAGAGCGAGTACATCAGCCAGAGCCGCGATCTCTTCAGCGACGCGCCGCGGACCACCCTGACCCAGCTGCTCTCCGGACTGGTGGTGGTTCCCCTGCTGCGCGCCACCACCCTTCAGGGCGGGATCGAGTACCTCCTCTCCCGCGACCTGGAGGGCCGGGCCGGCGACTTCACCGGCGTATCCACGGGCCTGCAGCTGACCAGCACCTCGGCCTACCAGGGCTACCAGGTGTGGTTCATCACCGGTTTCGTGGTAGAGCGCACCACCCCCCGCGAGGAGGAAGCCTTCACCCGGGTGCAGTCCTTCATCACCGTGTACGCCGGACTGGGGAGATCGTGATGACCGCATGGCGGAGGGCCGCGGGCTCCCTTTGGGGCCTTCTCCCGCTCTGGGGCCTGCTCTGGGGCCTGCTCGGGAGCGGCCCCCTCCTCGCGCAGAACGGCTACGACGTTCGCGGCGGCCAGGTCGTCGTCGACCGGGCGCGGCACTGGGAGGCCTGGACCATGCCCACCCACCTGGTCCGCCTGGAGCGGGACGGCACGGTGCGCTCCCGGGAGTTCCGCACCGTCTACGAGTTGCTGTCCGACCGGTCCTTCGGCCGCCCGGTGGTCCTCACCCGGGACGCACCCCGCATCGCCAACGTGGACAGTACCGTCCGGCGCGACTTCCGGGGCGATCCGGTCAGGGACCTCAGCGACAACCTCGTCTACGACCACGTGGTCCGCCCCGGGGCGAGCCGCGCCGGGTCCAACCCGCACCTGATGCACTACCTCGTGGACGGCGATCCGACGACGTTCTGGGAGCCCGACCTCGACGACCCGCCCGAGGACTGGTGGGTCGAGGTGGGCCTGGGACGCCCGGTGCCCCTCGAGAGGCTCCGCCTTTCCTTCGTCGAGGAGGAGTTGGGGGATCCCTTCTACCGGTTTCTCGTCCTCGTCGGTCCGGCGCAGGGCTCTTATGTCGACGACATGCCGCGCAACACGGATGTCTTCATCCCCTTCGACGGGGTGAACACCGACCGGCGCACCTTCGTCTTCGACGCCGAACGAGTCAGCGAATACCTGCCCGCTGACCCCTGGACCGACCCCGACCGGCGCCTGCCCATCCACGACAGCTACAAGGGGTCGAGCACCTACCTGGGGGTCGGCGAGCCCAGCCCGGAGTGGGACGGCAAGCTGGTGGAGCTGATCCGAATCGTCGTCACCGACACCCGCGGCGGCCGGGCGGAGGAAGTCGGAGAGGAGGATTGGCAGGCCCTGCCTGCGGTGGAGCGCGGCGACGTCGTCCACTTTCTGAGGGACGGCGACTTCGAGGAGCCGGTCTCCGAGGAGACCTGGCTCTCCCTGCCGGAGGACCGGCGCGGCGGACGGGTCCACTACCGCCGCGAGCTGCCGCGGCTGGCCGAGGTCGAGGGCTGGGGCCGGGGTGACGACCTGGGAATCGAGTTCCTCTCCGGGGGCGGCAGCGTGGTGGAGACCTCCACCTCCGGCCAACCGGGTTTCATGTTCGACGGAAGCTACGGGAGCCACAACCATGTGAGCACCTACATCGTTTCCGAGCCCGGCAAGAACACGATCACCGTCGACATCGGCGGCACGGTGTGGCTGAAGGAGGTCCGGACCGTCGGCTTCAACCCGCCCAGGGGCTACCGCCTGCGCAGCTCCATCGGGGCCCGCGACGCCCAGGGCAACCTCCAGTGGGATCAGTTCTCCTCCGTCGAACGGGAGACGAACCTTCACAACGGCCACTATCGCCTCCTTGCGGATCCCCTGGAGCCCTCGCGCCGCGTGCGCTTCCTCGAGATGATCGCCTTTGCCCTGCCGGACGACACTGGCGAGCTGACCTCGCGCTACTGGCCACGGATCCGGCTGATCTGGCTCTTCGCCGAGGGTCCTGCCGCGGAGACGGTCCTCGAGTCGGACCTCATCGAGCTGCCAGGAGAGGTCACCCTCGGCGCGGTCCACTGGGAGGCAGACGAGCCCCCCGGGGCCGAGGTGCAGATCCGCACCCGTACCGGCGACCAGTTGCTGGAGCGCATCCGCTACTTCGACACCGACGGCAACGAGAGGACGGCGTCCCAGTACAAGCGCCTCTCCTTCACCCGGAAGGGCCCGGTCGACACCTCCTACGTGGCCGGTCCCGGGTGGAGTCCGTGGAGCCGCAAGTACGAACGCCCGGGCGATCCGGCCACCTCCCCCGGGCTGCGCCGGTTCATGAGGATCCAGGCGCGCCTGGTCAATCACGACCGCGCCTCGGTACCCGCCATTCGGCGGATCAGCGTCGATCTGAAGACGCCCGTGGCCCAGCGCCTGGGGGCCGAGGTCTGGCCCGAGCTGGCCACCGCCGGCCAGCTCGACACCTTCGAGGTCTTCCTGCAGCCCGGCTTCCTCGAGCGCTCCTCCGGCCCGGAGAGCCCCGGTTTCGACGAGCTCCTCCTGCGGGGGGACCCGCCCATCGACCTGCGCCTGATCGACCTGGCGGCGGGCACCGAGGAGGAGCTGTCCCGGAACGAGCCCGCCATGCTCTTCGACCGGTCCCACGCCGACGGCCTCCAGGACGCCGAGGGCCGGATCCTGCAGTTGCTCAGCCGGCGCGACTCCCTGTGGCTGCGGCTGCCCGAGCCGGTCCGGAGCGCCCCCGAGGAGCTGCTTCCCCGGACCTTCTACCGCCGTCTCGCCCCCGGCGACGAGGTCCCCGCCGGTCTCGACGGGCGCCTGCTCACGCAGAACGGCTACAACGAGCTGCCCGAGGACGAGCAGGGCGCCATCCGCTACTTCCGGCTGGATGGAGAGGAGCAGGAGGAGGTGGACGCCGCCGCCTGGGAGGAGCTGCCCGAGGAGGAGAAGGGCCCGGTACGCTTCTACAGGATCGTCACAACCCTCGGGGAGCAGACGGTGTACTCATCGCTCGGAGACTCGCTGAGCGATCGCCAGTACGCCCGTCTGAGGTCCGCCGAACGCGGGCGGGTGATCGGTCCCGGAAGGCTGCTGCGGGTGCGCCTCTCGTCGACCGTGTACCTGCCCAGCACCCTGCTGGAGCTGGCGGTCCGCAACAGCGGGCTGGACTCCCCCTGGCAGAGGGCCGCCGGGGAGGACGTCACCGGCCTGCGGCCAGCCACCTCCCTGGCTATCCGCGCCGACGAGATCGGCCGCATCGTCGACGATCTCGCCATCGCTCCCAACCCTTTCACGCCCAACGGCGACGGCATCAACGACGAGGCCCGGATCCGATTCTCCCTGCTCTCGGTGGCCGCCGCCCGCCCAGTGCAGGTGCGCATCTACTCCCTGGGCGGCCGGCTCGTCCGCGGCCTCGAGCTCGACGCGCTGGGAGGGCCGCAGACCGTCGTCTGGGACGGCCGCGAGGACGGCGGCGCCCTGGCGCTCCCCGGTCTCTATCTCTGCCAGGTGGGCGCCCTAGCGGACTCGGAGGCCGGGAGGCGGAAGCGGTCCCGCGTGATCGCCCTGGCCTACTGACGAGGGGCCTCAAACCATGATCAACCGCATCGGATTCACCGCCACCGCCCTGCTGCTCTCCCTGGCCGGCACCCTCTGGGCGCGTGCCGAATTCCACCTGGGATCCGGAGCGAACGACTGGCAGCTCTTCGCCGTCCCCGAGGAGGATGACCCCGCGGGAGCCTATGTGACGGTGGACTCCGCCGGGAATGTGCTTGGGGAGCACCCGGTCAGGTCCGTCGAGGAGGAGGGAGGTGGCACCTTCCTCCTCGAATACAACTACCGCGGCCCCGATCTGCCCGACATGGAAGGTGGCATGCTCCGGGCGGAGTGGATCGATCCCATGGTGAACCTCGCCCGGGACAGCGTCCTCTTCGCGCGCGGGGGCAACGTCTACCACGGCCACAACACCAGCCGCTTTCCCACCGGGGATCTGCTGCTGCCCCTCGACGGGGACCCCACCACCGCGCGCCTGATCCTGCTCGAGGACAACCCTCTCCTGGCGGTGCCCCTGGTCCGCGGCGGGGTGTACCTGGGGGCCCAGGCCTCGGCGGTGATCCTCAATCTGGGCAAGCAGACCCCCATCAACCGGGTCCGCGTCTACCCGCGGCTGGGCCGCCTGGACGATGCCGCCGCCATCGCCGCCATGGCGGAGCCGAAGCCGGACCCGGAACTGTTCGGGGAGACCAGCTTCGCCGACAACTACCTCGAGTGGTTCGAGATCGCGGTGACCGACAACGACGCCCCGATCAAGGAGTTTCCCGGCGGGGGCATGGGGGCCCGCCCGGGCCAGGGGCAGTTCAAGCGCTACTCCGAGACCACCGGGTACGTCGACTCGGCCGCCACCGACCCCAACTTCGACGCCCTGATCCAGACCCGGGAGAACCTCGAGCCGGTGATCGATCTCCGGTTCCCCGTGCGCCACGAGCGCTTCGTCTCGGTGCGCCCGTACATCCCGGAGCGGACTTGGGAGATGGCGGAGATCGAGGTCTACGGCGAGGGCTACGTGCGCCGCTCCGTCTACCGCTCGCAGATCCTGGACTTCGGCCAGCCCGTCTCCTGGAGCAAGATCCGCTGGAGGTCGGAACGCCCCCCCGACACCGCCATCGAGGTGCGCACCCGCACCGGGAACACCCCCAGCCCCGACATCTTCCTGCGCCGCGGCGTCAGCGGGAGGTACCAGCCCATCGACTGGCTCAGCTTTCAGCAGAAGATGACCTCCGGCGAGGTCAAGCGCGTCACGGACGTGGACAACTGGAGCTTCTGGTCCTCCACCTACGACTTCGCCGCGGGCGAGCGCGGCGTGGACCCCGCCGCCGCCTGGACGGACGGCACGCCGCTGCTGTCCCCCGGTCCGAGCCGCTATCTCCAGTTCGAGATCGTGCTGCTGGCCGCCAGCGACCGGACCCCCGTCCTCCACGACCTGTCCCTGCTGTTCTCGGAGGCGCCCGCCGCCTCCCAGGTCATCGGCGAGATCTGGCCCATCGAGGTGGACGGCTTCGAGCCTCATGCCTTCACCTACGTGGTCAAGCCCATCCTCCGCGACGGCAACCGCGGCTTCGACCGCCTCGAGATCCTCACCGGCGGGCCCGCCCTCGCCGTGAGTTCGGTGCGCGTGGGCGGGGAAGAGGTCATGGACCGGTTTCCGCCCGAGATCCTGGAGGACCGCCTCCTCCTGTCCTTCGACCGGCTGGAGGACCCGGGGCGGGACAGCGAGAAGCGCATCGAGGTGGAGTTCAGGGCCCGCGTCCTGCGCTTCGGGGCCGAGTTCAGCGGCTGGGTCTACGACAGCCGGGAGCCGGACCTGAAGCAGAGCGTGACCCCCGGCAACGCCACGGTCCGCTTCGTCGGCGACGGGCTCTCGGTGCGCACCCCCACCGGCGGCGGCCTGATCCAGCGGCTCGACATCCGGCCCGCCGTCTTCACGCCCAACGGGGACGGGATCAACGACGAGGCGATCCTCTCCTTCGACCTGCGGAACCTCACCGAGGCCCGCCCCGTGGAGGTACGTATCCTGACGCTGGACGGCCGCTTGGTGCGGAGGCTGGAGGCCTCGGTGTCCAGCGGTCACTTCGTCCACCGCTGGGACGGCCGCGACGATGCCGGGGTGCTGGCGCCGCCGGGCGTCTACCTTGCCCAGATCCGGCTGGACAGCGACGAGGGGCGCGGGACGGCCACCCGCCTCCTCTCCCTGGCCTTCTAAAGGCCCCCCGGCCCGGCCCCGGGAGAGCCACTATTTCCTTGTATGTGCGCCAGGGATTGGTTACCTTGGGCCACTATCCGGTCAACGACTTCGCGCCGTTGAGCGCAATTCAGCATCCTTTTCCCTATCTCCCATTCCAAGGAGAGAGAGTCATGTTCAGATGCGCGCAGATGATCGTCGTCGGCGTACTCGCCGTCTCCACGGCGGTCTTCGCCCACATCCCCGAGGATGAGGTCAGGAACACGGTGCAGTTCCCGGCCGGCGCCGAGCCCACCATCGATGGCGACTGCTCCGACTGGGACGCGGTCCCCGGCGACCAGTACTGGCTCACCAATGCCGACCTCTATCCCTTCAACGACTGGCAGCCCGAAGGGACTCAGAAGGGCGACGCCGATCCCAGTTCCTTCGATGCCACCATCCGGGTCGGCTGGAGCGCCAGCACGGGTCAGCTCTACTACTGCAACTCCATCTTCGATGACGTCCATGTCATCGACCGCCCCGATTCCTACGACTGGTACAACGACGACTGCAGCGAGTACTTCTTCACCACCCGGCACATCTCCGAGCAGGAGGTGAGAGACCTCCTCGGGGAGAATATCGCCACCTACTGGGGCTTCAACTACGCCCTGCCGAGGATGCCCGATCCCGACGCCTTCTGGATGGTCATCGGCATCTGCATCGGCTGCGATTGGCTCGACAGCGGCGACAACGAGTTCTACACCCTCGTGCACAGCTTCGACGGCGAGGAGTTCGGCGAGAGCACCTACCACTACGAGCACCGGATCCAGCCCATCGACTCCTGGGTCAGTGGTCTCGACGCGGAGGACAAATCTCCGGACATGATCACCACCGCCTCCCTCAGCGAGGGTCAGACGGTCCACATCACCTTCTTCAACACCGACGACGACGCCAACCTGCCTGACAACGCGCAGGGCGGTCCGGCCTGGTCCACCAGGCCAGGCGGCTCGGGAACGTGGCTGGGCCAGGGCGACTTCTTCCTGGAGCCCGTCAACCCCTCCATCAACTTCCCGACGGCTGTCGAATCGAAGAGCTGGGGCAGGATCAAGGCACAGTTCTGAGGCCTTGTAGCTTCAGAAGTCTCCTTTGACACACGCGCTGGGCAGGTCTGACGACCTGTCCAGCGTTTTTTTTTCTCACAGCCCGAGTCGTTCGAACGTTCGAAGCGGCAGGAACAAGCGTCGGGGCTCCGACGGGAAGGGTGTGAACCCATAGCGTTCGTAGAAGGCGCTGGCGCGGTCGTGAAGAGCATCGACGACGACGGCATAGACGCCGATCGTGTCGGCCGCTCGGACGATACGATGGATCGCATCGAGCAGGAGGGTTTCCCCGAGCCCGCGCCCCTGGCTGCGAAGGTCGACCGCCAGCCGACCCACCACCGCCGCCGGCACGGGATAGTGGGGCAGGCGCCTGGCGAGCTCTTCCGGCAGATCGTCCTTCTCGAAGTTCGCCGCGCTCAGGGTGTAGTAGCCGGCAATCTGTCCGGGAGCCCCGCCCGGGGCGACGAAGACCCGGGCGACACGCCGCCGGGAATCCTGGGAGGCCTGCCGGCGAATGTAGGTGTCGAGGGACGGTTCCCCACAGGAAAAGGACGCCCGGTCGTGATGCGGACCGAGCGGCTCGACCGTGAGCGGGTGTTCACCCACCGATGCGCTCGCGGTAGCGCCGGGCGGCCCTCCTCAGGGCCTCGTTCGGGGCGGGGGGGTTGAGCAGAGCGTCGTGGAAGGCGTCCCAGTCCGTCGCAGGGAGCACGATCCGCTCGCGCTCCTCGATCACCCGCTCCGCCGCCGCCACGGCGTTGCTCAGCACGAAGCGGCTGACCGTGGTTTCCTCGTAAGACGCCGCCCGTTCGAGCTTGCGCTTGCTCTTGGGGTCGAGGCGCAAATGCACCCGTTCGTGCTTCGTTTCGGCGATCTTGGCCATCAGGGGGTCTCCAGTGTGAGATTCCGATGGAAACATGCGCCAATATGGCGTACACTGCAAGAGTGACCATGGAACGCCGGCACTGGATCAGCCTGAGCCTGCTGGCCCTGGTAGCACTTGCCGTGCGGGTGATCTACCTGCTCCAGGCGGACGACAGTCCCCTGTTCTACCACCCCATCGTCGATGCCCGCACCTATGTGCGCACGGCTCTGCACCTGGCCGAGGGGCAGTGGCTGGGTCCGCCCCAGCCGTTCTGGCAGCCGCCCCTGTATCCCTACTTTCTCGCCGGGTCTTTCGCCCTCTTCGGAGAGAGCTACCACCTGCCCCGGCTCCTGCAGGCCCTCTCCGGGACGGCGGTCTGCCTTCTCGTCCTCCACTTGGGCAGCCGCGCCTTCTCTCCCGCCGCTGGCTGGATCGCCGCCGGCGCCGCCGCCCTCTACGGCCCCTTCCTCTACTTCGAGGGCGAGCTGCTGCCCGCCGCCCTGGCCGTCTTCCTCAACGCCCTGGCGCTGACCGCCCTGCTGTGGGCCGGCGGGGGCCGGTCCACCGGCCGCTGGCTGGCCGCGGGTCTGCTCCTGGGCCTGGCCGCCCTGAACGTGCCCAGCGTGCTCCTCTTCATACCCCTTGCTCTCGCCTGGGCCCGGCTCCGGGCGCGGGCGTCCCTGCCCGCCCTCGGTGCCCTTGTCCTGGGCGTCATCCTGGCCGTCTCGCCGGTCACCCTTCGCAACCGCATCGTCGGCGGCGAGTGGGTGCCGATCTCCTACAACGCCGGGATCAACTTCTACATCGGCAACAACCCCGACTCCGGGCGCACCACGAGAATCCGCCCCGGCCGCGACTGGCAGGAGCTGACGGCCATGCCGGAGCGGGAGGCCGGGATCACCGAAAAGGGAGCCTCCTCGAGATACTTCTTCGGGCGCTCGCTGGAGTACCTCGCAGGTGATCCCGGGGGCTATCTGCTCCTGCAGCTGCGCAAGCTCCACCTGTTCTGGCGGGGCGACGAGATCCCCCGGAACCTGGACCCCTACTTCGCCCGGAGCGGATCCTGGCTGCTGCAGTGCTTGCTGTGGATACGGGGGCTGGCCTTCCCCTTCGGCCTGGTGGGGCCACTCGCCCTGACAGGGCTGGTCCTGTATCTGCGCGACTCCCGGGCGAGATCGCCGGCCGCCGACCTGCTGCTGCTCTTCGCCGCGGCCTACATGCTGGCCGTGATCCTGTTCTTCGTCACCGGCCGCTACCGGCTGCCGATGATCCCCTCACTGCTGCTCTTCGCAGGGTACGGGGTGACGCGGCTGTCCCAGCTGCGGGGGCGGCCCCTCGCCCTGGGGCTCGCCCTGCCCGCTGTCCTGGTGCTCGCCCTCAACACCGGGGTCCCGGCCATGGAGATGGAGGGAGGCAGCCAGGAGCACCTCTACCTGGCGTCGGCCTACGCCGAGCAGGGCCTGCAGGCCAACGCGCTCCGCCATTACGACGAGGCCCTGAAGCGCGAGCCGGACCACGAGATCGCCCTCCACGACGCCGGCGCCCTGCTCGCCCGGCGCGGCGACGTCCGCCGGGCGGCGGAGACCTGGGAGCGCCTGCTGCACCACTACCCCGACCGCTCCGACGTCCGCTTCCGGCTGGCCGCCATGAGCCAGGACACGGGAGATCATGCCGCGGCGGTCCCGCATCTGGAGCGGCTGGCCGCCGATGAGCCGGGGCGCGCCGTCTTCCACGCGCGGCTGGCCTGGTCCCGCCGCGAGGTCGGCGACCTGGAGGGGGCCGCCCGCGCCTACCGCCGCGCCCTGGAGCTGGATCCCGCGGCGCTGTCCCTGCACCGGCAACTGGCGCGGCTGGAGATCCGCCGCGGCAACGCGGACGCGGCCATGCCCCACGTGCGGGCCCTAGAACGCCACGCCGGCGAGGACCCCGCCGCCCGGCGGGAGGTGGAGGAGCTCCACCGGCTTCTGGGCACGGCGGCCGGACCGCCGGCGGCCTCCGGGGAGGGGCGGCCGTGAGCTCCCTGCGGGCCACGTACAGGGCCCTCTTTCTGGGCGCCCTCGGGTGCCTGCTGGTGGGGGCGGGCTCCCAGTACACGGACATGATGCTCAAGCGCTCCGGCTTCACCGGCTGGTACTACACGCCCGGCGCGCTGATCATCCTCTTCACGATCATCCTCGTCTTCAACCCCCTCACCGGCCTCATGCGCCGGCGGTGGATGCTGTCACCCGCCGAGCTGGCGCAGATGTACGTCATGTGGATCGTCGGCTCGGCGGTGGCCACCTGCGGCATCGTCTCGTACCTGCTGCCCATACTGACGTCCGCCGTCTACTACGCCAGCCCGGAGAACAACTGGGGCTACGAGGTGCTGCCCCTGATCCCGGACTGGGCGATCCCCACCAAGGAGTTCGGCGAGATCAAGGACTTCTACGAGGGCGCCCCCGGGGGAGGCGTGCCCTGGGGGCTGTGGCTGCCGCCCCTGCTCCACTGGCTGCCGCTGGCCCTCTCCCTGCATCTGGGCATGATCGCCATCATGGTCATCCTGCGAAGGCAGTGGGTCCACCACGAGCGCCTGATCTTCCCCATGACGCAGCTGCCGATCTCCATGATCGACGACGGCGACTCCCCGGGGCTGATCAAGCCGCTCTTCAAGAGCTGGCTGTTCTGGCTCGGTTTCGCCATCCCCTTCCTCATCCAGTGCTACAACGGCATAAACCGCCACTTCTGGTTCCTGCCGATCATCCCCATCGGCGGCTACTACCTCCACTTCTTCGAAGACCAGCTGCGCCTGCGCATCGGCATCAACTTCATGATGATCGGCTTCACCTACCTGGTGCGGCGCGAGGTCTCCCTCGGCTTCTGGGTCTTCGCCATCCTCAACTTCGCCCAGGAAGCGCTGATGATCACCCTGGGGGTGGAGCGTATCGATCCCCTCTTCAGCCCCTGGTCCCAAGGCGGCACCATCGCCTCCCACCAGGGGTTCGGCGCCTTCCTGGTCCTCGCCCTCTTCAGCCTGTGGAACGGCCGCCGCCACATCCGCAGGGTCTTCGCCCATGCCTTCGGCCGGGGCCCGCGGATGGACGACGGCGACGAGATCCTCTCCTACCGAGGGGCGGTGCTGCTCCTGCTGGGTTGCCTCGGCTTCATGTGCTTCTGGCTGTGGCAGGCGGGGATGCCGGCGTGGATCACGGTGGTCTTCCTCTTCCTGGCCTTCATCCTCTTTCTGGGGATCACCCGCATCATCTCCGAGGGAGGACTGCCCTACCTGGTGACCCCCATGGTGGCCTCCGACGTGGTCATCGGCGGCATCGGCACCCGGGCCCTGGGGCTGACCGGCATCGCCGCCCTCTCCCTCACCTACATGTGGGCCAGCGACATCATCACCTTCGTCATGGTCTCCTGCTCCAACGGGCTCAAGATCGTCGAGGAGCACGTGAAGAAGGGACGGCGGCTGATCTTCCCCAGCATGGTGGTGGCCCTGGTCGTCTCCATGGGCGGCTCCGCCTGGGTGATGCTGAGCATCGCCTACGAGCACGGCGGGCTGAACACCTCCCACTACTTCCTCGAGCAGACGCAGTATCCGTGGCAGGACGCGCTGGCGCGGGTGCGCTCCTCGGTGGGGCCGAAGTGGGAGTACTGGGGCTACATGACCATCGGCGGCAGCATCATGGCCGGACTCATGCTTCTGCGCCAGCAGCTCGTCTGGTGGCCCCTGCACCCCATCGGCTTCCCCATCAGCCTGGTGATCCACAAGATGTTCTTCACCGTGCTGTTGGCCTGGCTGCTGAAGACGATCATCCTCAACTACGGCGGCCCCCGCCTGTTCACGCGGATGCGGCCCTTCTTCCTGGGGCTGATCCTCGGCGACTTCCTGCCCCTGGGCGTTCTGCTGCTCCTCGACCAGATCGCCTTTCGCCTGTAGGGAGGCCCGAGCCGGGCGGACGCGTCAGCTCCCCGGATTCGCCATTCCTTCGGCCTCCCAGCCCTCGGACAAGGCCTTGCACTCGGCGGCGACCTGTTCCGCCGTGGCCTCCGTGCTCGACGTCATCGCCTCCATCGTCCACGCACCGTCGAAGCCGATCGCCGCGAGGGCCTCCCCCACGGCGGACCAGTCGATGACGCCGCGCCCCGGGACCCAGTGGCAGTCCTCCCGGCCGTCGACGTCCTGTATGTGCAGGGCGCAGAGCCTCTCCGAGGCGATTCGTGCCTGCTCGGCCGGGTCGAGGCCGCTGATGCAGGCGTGGCCCGTGTCCAGACAGAGCCCCACATGTTCGGGGGGAAAGCCGGCGATGAAGGCGCGCAGTTCCGCCATCGACGACAGGGGGCGGAAGGGGTTCCTCGTCTTGCTCCCCAGGTTCTCCAGGGCCATGCGCACCCCGGTCTCCTCCGCCACCGCGACCAGTTCGCTCACGGAGCGGTGGCTGCGCTCCATCACCGCCCCCCGGTTCTCCAACGCATACGGTTCCTCATCGGGGGTGGGGTGGCCCGTGGGATGGACGATGGCGGTCCGTCCGCCGACCTCCCCCAGATACCGCATCGCATCCGAGATGCGCGCGATGCTGTCGCGCCGGATCTCCTCGATCGAGCTGGCCAGGTTCACGGCCGTCAGCGGTGTGTGGATCGTGTGCGGGTAGATCCCCGTTCGCTCCAGGGCTTCGCGGCAGGGTCCCGCGTCGTGGGCCCCCGGTTTCTCCCACTCCGCGCCCTCGGCCATCAGTTCCACTTCGCCGAAGCCGGCGGCGGCGATCGCCTCGAGGGTTGCCGCGAGATCCCTTGGTTCGCCCTCGTCCAGGGAGAAGAGCCCTGCCGTCAAGCTGTACTTGGCCATGATGAACCTCCTTGTCGGGTTAGTAGTGATGCGAGAAGACGGGGACCTTGTTGCCGGTGCCCCCGGCGATGAGATCGACGACGAGCCAGAAGGCGGAGCACGAGATCTGGCCCAGGATGAAACCGAGGAAGAGGGGCCGCAGCGAGCGGTAGAGGCGGACCCCGCCGTACCGGAGGATGAAGGCCTTGAAGACCGAGCCCAGGAAGATGCTGAACCAGCTCGCCGAGGTCATGTTGGTGGCGCTCACGGCGAAGCCGATGTAGTGCACGGGCCACCACAGCAGGTGATGGCGGGCCCAGATGAGGGCGGTCATGACGGCGCCGCCGACGCCGGTGAAGAGCAGCCGCGGCCCCATGACGTCGAAGGGATCCAGCAGGCTCACGGGGTTCAGGATCTTGTAGGCGGTGAAGTTGGCGGGGCTCTTGGCCATCGCCTGGTAGGCCCACAGCTCCAGGTTGATGCCGCCGCGGTCGTAGGCCAGGTAGATGACCAGCCAGACTGAGGAGAGCAGGCTCACCAGCATGGCCACCGCCATGGCCCAGAACAGGGGCCGGCGCATGGCGCCGACGCGCTCGGCCAGCTTCATGCCGTTGATCGCCGAGGCCATGAGCAGGATGCGCAGGTTGCCGGCCCAGCTGAAGGTCATGGCCAGGCTGAAGAGGCCCGAGGCGGTGACGTTGTGGGTGCCGAGGAAGTTGATGACGATCGTCTGGGCCGTCATCTGGGGCCGGATGAAGCCCAGGCCGCTCTCGGCGATGAGGCGCGCCATGAAGAGGAAGACGCCGAAGGCCACCAGCAGGAAGACCACGGTCACCCACAGGGGCACCCCCGACAGGGTCAGCCAGACCGTCACGTACAGGCTGCAGACGCCCAGGATGGCGGCGGCGGCCCGGTAGGAGAGCATCTCGCCGCTGTCGTCGATGGCCCCGGGCCCGGAGCGCCAGACCTTGCGGGCCACCTCTCTCAGGTGGCCGCGGGCGGTCCAGATGCCGTAGCCGATGACGGCGAGCATCGCCCCCATGCCTTGGTGGGCCAGCATGAGCGTCCCCTCCATGAACTTCTCGATCTCCCCCGACAGCCGGTAGCCGATGGTGTACTGGATCCCCATCTGCACGTCGGCGAGGAGGTGGAAGACCCACAGGCTGGAGGAGAGGGCGAAGCTGAGGAAGTAGGAGAGGCCGAGAACGGTGAAGCTCAGGAGGATCTCCATGGCGCCCCAGTCGCGGAAGGGCACGATGATGGTGTAGAGATCGACCTTGGGAACGATGGGGAAGTAGTAGTTCAGTCCGTAGGTGCTGAGCAGGCAGAAGGGCACCAGGAACCCCACCCACATGAGAGGGCTCTTCAGAAAGGGGCCGAAGCGGTCGCCGGGGCGGCCCTCCTCGATCATCTGCAGGGGCAGCTGCACGAGGGGGAAGAGGAGGCGCTCGTGCTCCACCCACTGCCGGCGCAGCAGCACCATGAGGGTGATCATCATCAAGTAGATGGCGACGATGAAGGTGAGCCAGGCGGCCAGGGGCACGCCCCAGGCTTCCCAGGGGATGGAGGCCCCCTCGGGCAGGCCCTCGAAGAAGTAGGTGACGGCGTCGTCGTCGTCGACCAGCATCCAGCTGTGGAGATGGGGATGGACCAGCTCGGCCCACTCGTTCTCGCGGGTGGCGAAGTAGTAGACCGCCGGCAGCATGGGTATCAGGTTGGCCGAGAAACCCCAGGTGGGGATCGTCGAGGCGATGATGAGCATCACGTAGACCACGGCCAGCTCGCCCCGGGTGAAGGCCCAGGGCCGGTGCACCAGCTTGAGGAAGGGGTTGAGGAAGGCGGTGAGGAGGAAGAAGACGGCCACCGCGCCGGCGGTGATGTAGTCGGAGTTCATGCCGGCCGTGGACAGGGCCAGCCGGCAGTAGGCGAAGCCGACGCTGATGATCGGGGAGAGCAGCGCCCCGGCGACGATGCTGCGGGCGAAGCGCAGCCGCGGCGAACCGGCGGCCTGCGGGGCGCTGTGTTCTTCCATCCCCGAAAGTAAGGGGCTGGTTGTGTACCTTGTCGATATCCCCGTACTTACCGGGCAGGAAGGAGAAGCCCATGGACACGAAGGACGCGATCTACCGCGCCGCCCTCATCGGCTGCGGCCGCAAGGGGCACGGCCACGCCCGCGGATACGCGGGCAACCCGCGGACCGAGGTGGTGGCCGCCGCCGATCCGGACGCGGACAACCTGGGGATCTTCCTGGAGCACTTCCCGGTGCCGGGATACGCCGACTACCAGGAGCTGCTCGCCAAGGAGGAGATCGACATCGCCGCGCCGATCCTGCCGGTGCGGCCGAACCCCGGAGTCGTCATCGCCTGCGCCGAGGCGGGCGTCAAGGCCGTCTACTGCGAGAAGCCGATGGCCGCGAGCCTGGAGGAGGCCGACGCCATGGTCGAGGCCTGCGAGTCGCGGGGCATCGCCTTCGCCTCGGGCGACGCCTACCGCAACATGCCCCAGCACTGGAAGGTGAAGCGTCTCATCGACTCCGGCGGCCTGGGGGAGCTGTGCAGCATCAACCTCTACCAGTCGACCAACGAGATCTCCGGGGGCGGCTGCCAGGGCCTCAGCGTCCTGCGCCTCTTCGCCGGCGACGCCGACGTGGAGTGGCTCACCGGCTGGTGCCTCGGCGACCCCTTCTCGGACGACGATCAGTGCATGGGCGGGGCGATCCGCTTCGCCAACGGCGTCGACGCCTTCATCCACACCCGGCGCTCGCCCATGGAGGGGATCGAGGTCGTGTGCAGCGAGGGCGTCTACCACTCCAACTGGATGAGCGGCCATCTCTGGCGGGGCGAGGCCCACGGGAAGCTGGTGGAGGAGGAGGACTTCTTCACCGAGTTCGGCGATCCCGAGGACTGGATCACCCCGAGCGGCACCCGCCAGCGCGGCGGCATCCAGTCGATCGTCGAGTCCCTCGACCAAGGCATCGAGCCGCGCTGCAGCGGCCAGAACATGCGCAAGGTCCTCGAGATCTCCATCGGCCTGCGCCAGTCCCACCGCGAGGGCCACGCGCCCGTCCGCTTCCCCATCGAGGACCGGAGCCTGAAGATCGTCCCCAACATGAGCCGCTATCTCAACAAGAAGGAGACCTTCGGCGAGGAGCACTACGCCGAGCAGATCAAGTCCGCCGCCGGCCGGCCCATCGGCGGCGCCTCGGCGCAAGGGGGGTGACGGCGTGACGACGGACTCCTTCCTCGTATCCCTCTACACCTATCCGTGGGACCTGTCCGACGACGGCCTGGACGTCTCCCTCGACCGCATCGCCGATCTGGCCGCCTGCGGCGAGGTCCTGCTCACGCCGTGCTACCACCGCTCCGAGTACTACCTGCCCCACAACCCGCAGCGCCCCGTCTACTACGGCGAGAACGGCGCCGTGTACTTCTCCCCGGACATCTCCCGCTACCAGGGCACGAGCATCTCCCCCCGGGTGAGCCGGGAGGTGACCGACCCCGCCTGGTTCGACCGCATGGTCGAGGCGATCCGCGGGCGCGGCCTCGGGTTCTCCGCCTGGATGGTCTACACCTTCCAGAACCACCTCTCCGAGCGCTACCCGGAGTTCGCCCGCCACGACGCCTTCGGGACCCCCCACGTGGGCGCTCTGAGCACGGCCCCCCGGGACGTGAGGGACTACTTCGCGGCCCTCACCGCCGAGGTCCTGGAGCGCTTCCGGCCCGACGCCGTGTGGGTGGAATCGCTGTGCCGGCGCGGGTTCTCCATGCCCGGCAAGCGGCGGGCCCAGATGCCGGAGCGCTGCCGGTGGCTCTTGTCCCTGTGCTTCAACCCGGCCTCCATGGCCTTCGCCGACGCCGCCGGCCTGGAGGCCGAGCCCCTGCGGCGGGACCTGGCGAAGTGGATGCGTCCCCGGCTGGCGGCCGGCGCCGACCCGGACGCGGACGAGCCGGCCACCGCCGCCTGGATCGCCGAGGCCTTCGACGGCCGGCTGCAACGCTACATGGAGATCTCGCGCCAGCAGACGACGGATCTCTGGCTCGATGTGGTGAAGCTGATCCGCGGCAGCGGCGCCAAGGTGCAGGCCGACCTGGCCAGCCCGGAGCGGTCCCTGACCAACGATCTCGATCCGGCCGTCAACCGGCAGGTGGACCGTCTCGGCTACACCCTGCGCGAAGGGGAGGATCCCGCCGAGCGAATCCCCGAGCTGGAGGGGATGATCGCCGAAGGCGGGACCGTGTTCCTTAGCCCCACCGGCGACATGCGCGGGGCGGAGCCGATCCGCGAGCAGCTGGCCGCCGCCCGCGAGGCCGGCGCCGGCGGCGTCACCTTCTACAACTACGGCCTGCTGACGCTGGAGCAGTTGGGCAACATCGGCCGCGCCGTGCGGTCCACCTAGGCGCTTCGCCACCGCGCCGGGCTCGACTCGACCGGCCCGGTCGCGCGCAGGCTACCTCTCACGGTCTCTCGACAGGCCTGAACAGGGCGTGGATTCCCCGCAGCACCTCGTTGAAGCGGGCGCGGCCCAACGACCCGATGCGGCCGTCGAGCATCGACCGGTCCACTGTTGCGATCCGGGAGATGTTGACCACGGATCTCTTCGGGAGGCCGGCTTCCCCCATCCGCAGGGTCACGTTTCCGAAGGCCTGGCCGAGCCGCAGGTTGCCGGTGATCGAGGCAACCACAACGGTGGAGATTCTGCTTGCGTTGAGGACTACCATTCCTCTTCTTGCGCCAGATCCCGGAAGTGGGACAGGGCTGCACGGCGAAAGGAGATCTCCTCAGGCGTCTCCTCACCTCCGTACACCTGGTCGAGGTTGGCGATGATCGCCTTGGCATAGCCCTTTTCCATGTAGGCTCTCGCCGCCCTCTGGTGGAATTCACTGCGCGTCATCCTGGTGGCCTGGATGAATGTCTCGATGCTCTCATGCAGGGCATCGGGAACCGTGATCTCGGTCTTCACGAGGACTCCTCCCTTCGTTCATGCCCCAGGTATACCGAAGACGTTGCGGTCGTCAAGGCCGGCGCGTCTTCTTCTGCCGGCGCCGCGCCTCGGCGGCACGGAGCCGAGGCGCCTGCTCTCAGAAGTGCGAATCGCCGAGGTGCCCCTTCACTTCCAGCTGCAGGGCTGCGGCCAACCGCTCCGCAAAGACCCGGACCCCCGGCAGCTCGGTATGGTTGTGCGAGTAGACCAGGACGCTGACGCCGCAGTGGGCGGCATACTCCAGCAGGTACAGGCTGGTTTCCCCGGTCACGTACAGATCGATGTCATGGGGCATGGCGTCCTTGAGGTAACCCGTGTAGATGCCGGCCCCGGTGACGCAGCCGATCCTGCGAATCGCTCGACCGGAGTCATGCAGAGACCGCGGCTGCTCCTGCAGCAGGGCGTCGAAGACCGAGCGGATCCCCCCGAAGTCGGTTGCCCCCTCCAACTGCCCGATCCGCACCTCCCCCTCCGTCGGCTTCCAGACTTCGGCGCATCCCGCCTCCGAGAGCAGGGTGGCCGAGGTGCCGAAATCCGCCTGGTCCAGCGGCAGGTGCGCCCAGACATGGGTCAAGTCGTTTTCTCGCAGCAACTCGTATACCCGATCCCGCTGCTCGTACATGAAGCTCCAGGCATCGTGATGGGTGACGATCACGTTCGCCCCGAGATCGAGGGCCGCCGAGACGGACCTCGGCGTGATCGTCGTCGCGTAGCCTATGGCGGAAGGGTCCGGGCAGTGATCGGTGATCCCCCACTCACCCGGGTGCTCGTCCAGCAACCGGGCGCCGAAGAGATCCTCCAACGCGTCGCGAAACATCTCAGGCGAGCGTCTCCCTCAGGAAGTCGTAGGCGCGGGCACCGCTGATCTGGTGCCGGCCGGAGAAGATGTCCGCCTTCACCTGCCCGCCGGCCTCGAAGACCCCGTAGACCTTGCGCGCCCTGGCCAGGCCGGAGCGCACCGCCGAGATCGGGAAGATCGGGTCGTGTGTACCGGCTTCCACCAACATCGGCCGCGGGGCGATGAGGCCGGTCAGATCGTGCATCTCGCCGAACTCCGCCAGACCCGGCACGTAGTTGCAGGGGCAGTGATGCATGGCGAGGATGCTCGCCCGGAAGGTCGAGAAGTAGCCGCTCACCACGCAGGCGCGGATGCGGTCGTCGATGCAGGTGGAGAAGAAGGTGTGCATCCCGCCCCCGGAGATGCCCATCGCCCCGAGACGGCCGGTGTCGAACTCGGGGCGGGTCTCCAGGTAGTCCACAAGGCGCAGGCCGTCGGCGACTCGGATGCCGACGACCGAGATGCCGAGGTGGAAGGCGAGGAAGGCCATGTGGGCGCAGGTCGAAGGCGCCCCCTGCCCCTGTCCCAGGTATGCGAAGTCGGTCTGGCGCTCGCCGAAGCCGGAGATCTCCGGGGCGGCCACGGCGAATCCGGCGCGGCACAGGGCGACACCGAAGTCCTTGTGGTAGCCGTCGGGGACGTCCCGCTCGCCGCCGTCCTCCCACAGGCCGACGATGTCCTTGACGCCGTACCCGTGGCCGTGGAAGGCCACCACCGACGGCAGGGGTCCCTCGGCCCCCTTGGGCAGCAGGAGGTACACCGGCATCTGCGCGTGGGGACCGGTGCGCAGGACGATCTTCTCGCGCAGGTAGTCGCCCTTGTCCACCACCTCGATCCTCCGCGGCGCCGGGTCGACGCGCTCGCCTGCCTCCAGCCGCAGAAGCCCCGACAGGGCCCGGCGCGTCCTCCTCTGCCAGCGCCGCGCCTCGGCGGCGGTTTCCGCCTTGAAAGCGCGGGGGGCGGCCGCCGGGTCGTACTGCTTCCACAGCGACATCGCCGGTTGCAGCGGCCTCATGGTGCGGCTGTCGAGCACCTTGGAAGCCATGCGGCTACATCCGGATCCAGTCCGCCAGCTGTGCGTGTTGGAAGATCATGGTCTCCTGGATACTCGACATGCGCCCCGCACCCGCTTCCCTGGCGCGGAGGTACATGGCGTGGGCGATCGCCACGTCGACGTAGGCGAGGCCCACGGCGTTGAAGTAGGCCCGTTCCTCCGGCGTCTCCCTGCCGCTCTTCTCGCCGGCGATGATCTCCACCAGGTTGGCGTGGACATCCTCGTCCCTGAGCTCGCCGTCCTTGTACATGCGGCTGAGGGTCTGGGTCCGGTGCTTCACCGTCTCCCAGTCGTCGCAGACGATCTTGTCGCACTGCTTCGCCACCGCGTACTCGTCCTCCCAGCCGCCGATGTGGCTGTAGAAGCTCCCCGGCTTCATCCACGCCGCCTTGAGGAGAGGGGCCTGGGCGCTGGTGGCGGTGACGAGGATGTCCGCTCCCTCCATGGCCTGCCGGGCCTCCGTGCCCGCCGCGGAGAACCGCATCTCTCCGAAGAGGGGCCGCATCTCCTCGATGAACTGCTGCTCCTCCTCGGCCAGCTTGGCCGAGACCCGGCACTCCTCGATCCCGGGAATGACCGTCTTCATGCCGATCAGGTGCATCTTGGCCTGCTCTCCCGCCCCGATGAAGGCGATGCTCCTCGAGTCGGGCCGCGCCAGGTGCCTGGCGGCGAGGGCCCCCATCGCTCCGACGCGCACGTTCGAGCACAGCGTTCCATCCATGAAGGCGATGGGGAAACCGCGCTCGATCTCGGACAGGATGATGACGGCGGAGAGGTTCTGCATGCCGTATCTCTCGGGGTTGCGCGGGAAGACCGACACCCACTTGACTCCGCACACCTTCTCCGTCAGCAGGGTTGCGGGCAGGCAGTTGATCCGCTCCTGGGTACCCTCGTCGAAGATCTGCACCACCTTGTCGGGGAAGAGGATCTCGTCCCTCCGGAAGGCGAGCATCGCCTCCTCCGCGGCGCCTATGGCAAGCCGCATGTCCAGGCATCCGGCCTTCAGCAGATCCTCCTGCGAGAGGAAGAGGCACTCGATACGGTTGTCGTTCATTCGATCAGACTCTCCGGTGACAAGGTCCCGATGGCCAGCCGGCTGATCTCGCCGATGGCGTCCATGCCGATCTGCTGGCTCTCGCGGGTGTCGGTGGTGGCCAGGGCGGCGATGACCAGGGGGCCCGTGGGCAGATAGACGACGCCGGTGTCGGCCTTGATGCGGCCGCTGCCCCCGTTCTTGCGCGCCGCCTCGATCTCGGGCCGGAGATACTGGCGGATGCGGTTCGGGTTCCTCGGCTGCTTCATCATCTCCAGCATCTCCTCACAGGCCCGGGCGTCGATGATCTCGCGCCGCTCCATCCTCTCCATCATCCGGCCGAGGTCCCGCGCCGAGGCGACGTTGTTGTCGAGGGAGCTGGCGAAGGGCCGCTCCCGGTCGCCGTCGCCGCTGAGCCGGCCCGCGACCTTCCGCTCGTCGTTCTCCCGCGAGGGCGTGACCGTGATGCCGTCCATGAGGTAGTGCCAGACGCCGATGGGCATTGGGAAGCGCGTCTGATGGAAACCCATGGCCTCCATGGTGGCGTTGATCGCCTCCGGTGTCACCAGTCCGACCAGGGTATCGGTGGCGACGTTGTCGCTCACCGCCATCATCAGCCGGCAGTAGTCGCGCACCGTCAGCTCCGGATGATCCCGGGTCATGCGCAGAACGCCGGTGCCCTGGGAGGAGACATCGGCCGGCACCCGATGGCGGTCGTCGAGGGACAGGAGGCCCTCCCGGTCCTGGCGGAAGACCTCGATCAGGGCCGCCACCTTGATGGTGCTCGCCGTGGGCAGCGGTTCGTCGGCGTTGTGCTCGCACTGCAGCCCGGTCTCCAGGTCCTTGACGTAGAACCCGATGCGGCCCGGAACGCCGCCGGCCACGGCCTTCATCTCGGAGGCAGGGAAGGTCATCGTGAATCCGTTTCGCTGGTCTGGTCCTGCTTGTGGTCGCCTATGTGGGCGAGGAAGGCCTCGGTGCCTTCCGACTCCCGGCGGCCGACGTGGCGGCGGCGGCTGGGAATGATGCGCAGGCCGCGGTCCTGGAGCGGCAGATCGACCCTTACCACGCCCCGGCGGTGAGACTCGCGGACGGCGATGGCCACCTCCAGGGCCTTGCGCAGGTCGGCGCCCGAGCACTTCACGGGAGCCCCGCTGTCGACGGCGTCGAGGAAGGCGGCCACGCTCTCGGTCATGCGCGTGCGCGGGACCTCCCAGCCCTCCGCGTCGTACTCGTGGAGGGCGGTCTGCCCCGGGTCGGGATCCGGGAACAGGCGGCGGGCCAGCCTGAGGTGGCGGCCCTCGCGCCGCCACAGGCCGCCGACGCGGCTCTGCCCGATGAACAGCATCCCCTCGGAACCCAGGACCTCGATCCCGTTCTTGGCCGCCACGTTCCGGTGCAGGTGGGCGGTGAGGCCGTTGGCGAAGCCGATCACACCGAAGGCGACGCCCTGGTCGTGGTCGCTGTGCTCGTCGATGCGGCCCAGGTGCGCGTCGGCCGGATCCCCGTCGACGGCGCCCACCACCCAGTCGACCTCGGCGTCGCCGGCGAACATGAAGCCGTCGGAGAGCTGCCGGCAGCCCTGGCCCGACATCTGGTTGCCGCCGCAGCCGTAGATATTGATCGACTGAACCTCCCCGATCTCGCCCGACTCCACCAGGCGGCGGGCGGTCCAGATCTCGGGGGCGTTGCGGAACATGTCCCCCGCCGACCAGGGGATGCCGCGGGCGGCGCAGGCCTCGACGGCGAGGTCGGCTTCGGCGAGGCTGACGGCCACCGGTTTCTCGCTGAAGATGCCGAGGACTCCCTCCTTCTCGGCGCAGGCGGCGACGACCTCGGCGTTCACCGAGACCGGGAGCGCCAGCAGGGCGATCTCGAACTCCTCCCCGGCGAGCATCTCCCGGTAGTCCTGGTACCCGGCCAGGCCGCCGAAGCGCCGGCGGAACAGGTCGAGCCCTTCCCGCCCCCGGTTGGCCGCGCAGACCACCCGGCACCGCGGGTCCAGTTCGAAGGTCCGGGCCAGGCGGGTGCCGTGGCTGCCGCAGCCGATGACGGCCACGCCGTACTCGGGCGGAGCCCCCATCAGTGGGGGAAGCCCGGCGGCATCTCCGGCTCGGAGGCGACCTCGATCCCTTTCTCGTGCCACGGGTGGGCGTACGACGGGGTGTTGACGAAGCGCTCCATCCCCAGATCCAGGCGGATCGAGGTCGACGGCGGCAGCGACACCGTCAGGTACTTCCCTTCCACCGGCTGGCGCCGGGTCTCCTCACCCTCGCGCCAGGCCGCCCCGGTGAAGGCGTGCTCGCCGAAGGCGCCGGCCTGCACGATCACCGCCGCCTGATTCGAAGCGCTCAGGTTCACCAACCGCACGGCGGCGCCGTCGGGCCGGATCTCCTCCACGAGGGCCGCGGTGTCTGGGGGCAGTCCGGGGCGCCCGGCGCTGGCGTCGTGGTAGCGCACCGTCGCCCGCAGCAGGCTGCCGTTGTAGACCATCTGCGGGCAGCCCAGCATCGTCTGGATGAGGGCGCGCGTGCGGATGCCGTTGACGGGGTGGGCGTGCTGGTCGACCAACTCCTGGGGCGTGCGGTCCTCGTCCGCGAGCCGCTGCCGCCGCCGCAGGGCGTCGTCGAGCTCGTGGCGCAGGATCCTCACCGGCCAGTCGGGGTTGCGGCCGTCGTAGTAGTTGAAGCGGGCCAGCTCCGAATCCCCCTGGTCCTTCTCGCTGGCGCCGAGCTCCTCGTTCCAGTCGCGGCGGACCTCGCCGTCGCGGAAGTGCCGGAACAGCTGCACGTCCTCCTCGGCCAGGGAGGCGTGCCACAGGTGGGCCAGGTCCTTGCCCCGCATCGGCGAGGCGCCGAGGTGGCCGTACTCGTTGTCGTCGACCCAGCCCCGGTAGTCGTGCCGGTAGCGGATGAGGAGCTGGCCGTCGTCGCCGGTGATCGCGTTGTCGGCGATGACCTTCAGCTGGGAGCGCAGGATCTCGAGGTATTCCGCGTCGCCGGTGAGGAGCTGGGCGCACTCGGCGGCGGAGACCAGGCCGTGGAAGATGATGTTGAAGCCCATGTAGTAGCTCCAGCCCATCAGGCCGCCCCACCACTGGCCGTCGCGGTGCTCGCCGATGATGCCGTTGGGACCGATGTTGTCGGGGATGATGCCGCCGTTCGTGCGGATGCGGTCCATCCACGCCTCGACGTAGTCGAGGACCCACTTCCTGTACTGCTCCTCGCCGGTGTAGAGATAGGCGTTGGTCACCAGGCTGCAGGTGGCCAGGTTGTTGGCCACGTCGCCGTCGAGGACCATGCGGTTGAAGAGCTTCAGGACCTCGGCGGCGCGCGCCGGCTTCTTCCACCAGCCCTCCTCCAGGCCGTCGAGGCGGGGGCGCAGGGTGGTCTTGGTGCCCATCTCCTTGAACAGGTACCGCTCCCCGGACTCGTGGACGCGGCTGCCGTGGAGCTCGGCCATGGCGTTCTCGAGGGTGACCTCGAAGACGGGGCCGCGGCTGGTGGGGAAGGGCGAGCGGATGATGCGGTGGCTGGCGTCCCAGTTGGGGGCCTCCGGGTCGGCGCCGATGAACATGTTCGCGAAGCGGCGGGCGCGGTCCACGTTCTCGGGGATCTCCGGGTCGGCGAGGCCGAAGCCGTAGAAGGCCATGTTCCCCTCGGAGTGGTGGTGCCACTCGTTCACCATGCGGCGTCCCGGGACCCAGGTCGACTCCTCCTGCCGGCCCAGGCAGTAGTACTCGTTGTAAAGCTGGGGCAGCATCCAGCCGAAGACGGGGTTGCCCCGGGGGCCGTTGGTGCGCGTCGACGCGTTCCAGATCATCATGGCGTCGTCGAAGACCCGGCGGGCGCCGCCCATGGCGTAGAACACGCTCCAGTTGTCGACCTTCTCGTAGTAGTCGTCGATGTCGTCGACGTAGTACATCATGCCGCCGGGCGCGCAGTGCTTCTCCACCATGAGGGCCGCGTTCTCCTCGCCCACCTCGATGAGGCGCCGCTGCAGGAGGGCCCATTCGGGCGGGGCGGCGATCTGCGAGGCGGCGATGGCGGGGCCGTACCGGAGAGGGGCGGGCATCTGTCTCATCCCCCGACCACCAGGGTGTTACCGCTCGCGTATCTCCCCCTCTCGCCCTCGGTCGTGATCTCCACGACCCATCGATACTCGCCCCGCGCTTCGGGGAGAAGGTCGCCGCAGATCTCGCCGACGCGCTCCGTGCCATCCACATCCGCCCATTCGTCGGCCTCTCCGCGAATCTGCCACTTGGAGGTGCCGAAAGAGGTGGCGGTGTCGGAGATGACGCTGGAAACAGTGAGGCAGCCTCCTCCCGGACTGACCCAGACTGTCAGAGCGCCCACCTGGGCCTGGATTCCTCCACCTGCGACGATCTGAATCCAGTCGACCGGTGTGTAGTCGTCCCCGGTCACGGTGACGCTCGCGGTCAGGGGCGTCGACACCAGACCTCCCGGGTCGCGGGCCGTCACCGTCACCGTGGCCATCCCCTCGGCGACTCCCGTGAACGTCACCGTGCTGCCCGTCACGGACACGCTCACGATGCGCGGGTTCGACGATGTCGCCGAGTAGGTCAGCTCCTCCCCGTCGGGGTCGCTGAAGAACTCGGAGACGTCCACTTCCACGGAGCCGCCTTCGGGTATGGTCACCGCGGGCCTCTCCCCGTCCGCCGTATCGCCCTCCTCTGAGGTCTGCGGAGGAAGCTCGTTCACCGTCGCCAGCGGCGGCTGGTTCGCGGCCATCTCCACCGTGACGCGGACTCCCGCGGAGCAGTTGTTGCTGGCACTCTCGCCGTCCCCGCCGTCGACGCAGGCGCCGTAGTAGTAGGTGCCTTCATCCGATGGGGCATCGAGGCGGATCGACTCGGCACTCGTGCCGGAGGCGGCCAGGGCGCTCACCTGATCGGTGCCGACTTGCGTATCCTGCCTGGAGATCGTCCGGTTCGACGAGCGGTAGTAGCGCAACGTCGTCGCTGCCGCCCCGCCCGTGCCCTGGTTGCGGATCGTGGCGCTGAGGGTAAACTCCTGCCCCGGCGTCAAGCTGTTGTCGCTGACCAGGATCGATTGAACGATCAGGTCGGCGGGGCTGCCGGCCACCTCGTAGGTGTAGGTCCGCAGGACCGTGCCGTCCGATTCGCGCCGCAGCTCCACCGTGCCCGTGCCCTCCGCGCACCCGGCCAGGTAGATCGACTCTCCGTCCTGGCGCGAGAGGTCGTCCTCGGCCTCGGCCGGGCAGTAGTTGCCCCGGCCGCTGCGCGTGGTGATCTCCAGCAGCCGGGGGGTTCCCGCCGGGTTGACCACCACCGTGACCGGCTCGTCGGCCTCGACCGTGAACCGGTGCCAGGCCCCGTCGTCGGCCAATGACAGCGTCGAGGACTCCGGCGACAGCGAAACGGCCGGACCCACCGCCTCTCCGATGCCGGCGGGCAATGCCGGATCGGATGGATCGTTGAGGTAGGCGGCGATGGCCCAGGCGTCGGACAGATCGATCCGGCCGTCGCCGTTGACGTCGCCCAGGGAGATATCGCCGCCGTTGGGCATGACGATGGAAGCATCGAGGCTGTATGCCACCACCAGCAGGGCGTCGAAGAAGTCGACCCGGCCGGTGTTGTCCACGTCGCCCAGAATGCCACCCGAGGCCACCTTCGCCGAGGGAATGTCGCTCGGCGCTTCGACCACCACCTCCAGCGGGGCGAGGCCCGCCTCCACCCGGAAAGCCGGATCGACGTAGGGGACGAGTCCCGGCCCCGAGACGATCAATCCGTAGGCCGGGGCTCCGGCTTCGCCGGAGGGAGCCTCGCCGGGGGCGCCCGCCCCCGACGGAATCCCCGCCTGTCCGTCGATCAGCAGCATCGACCGGCTGATCCTCGCCCCGCCCCCGCTCAGCCGGTAGACATAGACGCCGGCGCCCACCGCCCGACCCGCCTCATCCGTGGCATCCCATGCCGCGGTGTGAAAACCGGCCGGCTGCTCCCCGTCCACCAGAGTCGCCACGCGCTGCCCCAGGAGATTGAACACCTCCAGGCGCACGGCCATCGAAGCCGGCAGTTGGTACGGGATGAGGGTGGAGGGGTTGAAGGGATTGGGGTAGTTCGACCCCAGCCCGAAGCGCTCCGGGAGAGCTCCCGACTCGGCGGCCAACGGCAGAGTGAACCGCCCCGATCGGTCCGTGACGGCAGTCAGCGGCGCGTCGCGCAGATCGGTCAGATTGACCAGCAGCACCCGGGCCCCGGGCACCGGGGCGCCCGAGGGCAAGAGCACCCGCCCCTCGACCAGGGGCCGGGCCTCCGCACTCCATGACGCGGCCAACCCGATGATGCAGATGATGGCTGTTTTCATCTCAATGCCCTCCCGAAAGGCCATCATGCCAACCGTGTCAGCTTGACGGCACCTTGCTTTGGGGGAGTAACCGCTGCGGCCCCCCGTCGCACGGTGGCCCCGAGCAGGTCGGAGCGCCGGGCGGGGCGGGCTGGGGAGGGATGGTTCGCCGCCAGGGGGGAGGACGACGGCGATGACAACGGCCGAGGGCCAGGCGAGGCAGGGTCTCCTCGTGCCACGGGTAATCTACCCGGCGGCGGGCCGGGCGGGCAAGCCCGGGGTCAGGCGGCCTCCCTTGTCTTGCGGCGGCGGGCGATGGCCGCGCCGGGGCGCCGCCGGCTCCGTTGCGGACATGCGTCCCCTTCTACTGGAAGGGCACGGGAATCCGGTCTCGGTGCCAGGGGAAGGCGTGGGAAGGGGCGTTGACGAAGCGGCGCATGCCCGCATCGAGGCGGATCGCCGAAGACGGCCGCATGTCCACGGTGAAGTGTCTGCCGTCGACCATGGTGACCTGCGTCGACTCGCCGGCGTCGACGCGGACCTCGGTGAAGTCGTGCTCGCCGAAGGCCCCGGCCTGGACCACCACCCGGCGCCCGGCGGCGGGATCGAGGTTCACCAGCCGCAGCCCGACGCGGTCGGCCTCGAGCCGGTCCACCAGGGCGGCCACGTCCCGCGGGATGCCGGGGCGGGCGTTGTCGGGGTCGAAGTAGCGCACCGTCGCCCTCAGCAGGCCGCCGTGGTAGACCGGCTGCGGCGCCCCCATCATCACGTTGGTCAGGACCTTGGTGTGGACGGGATTCGGGGGATAGCGGTTGTCCTCGATGATCTGCTCCACGGTGCGGTCGTCCCCGGCCTGCTCGCGGTGGACTTTCAGGACGCTCTCCAGCTCGGCCCGCAGGATCGCCTCCGGCCAGCCCGGGTTCCTGCCGTCGTAGTACTGGAACCGGGGGTACTCGTGGACCCCCTTGTAGAAGTCGGGACCCTCGACCTCGTTGGCGCTCCAGTCGATGGTCACGTCCCGTTCCCTCACCCAGGTGAGCAGCTCGTGGTCCTGCCGCGACAGGGAAGCGTGCCACAGGCGGGCCAGCTCGTTCATGCGCACCGGCTGGTCGAGCCCGGTGACCGGGTTCCACATCTTGTGGCCCCAGCCCTCGGGCCCGTGGCGCACGGCCTGCAGGAACTGGCCGTCCTCGCGGGTGATGCCGTTGTCGACGAGGACCCGGATCTGCGAGCGCAGCAGGTCGAGGTAGCCGTAGTCGCCGGTGAGCAGCAGGGCGCACTCGGCGGCGATGGTCAGGGAGTGGAAGAGGATGTTGAAGCCGCAGTAGCTGTTCCAGCCGTAGACGCCGCCCCACCAGCAGCCGTCCCGGTGCTCGCCGATCCTGCCGGTGGGGCCCACGTTGTCGGGGATGACGCCGCCGTTGGCGCCGATGCGCTCCATCCAGATGTCGACGTAGTCGACGACCCAGTCCTTGTAGCGGGAGTCGCCGGTGTGCAGGTAGGCGTTGGTGATCAGCGCCGTGGCCCCGAGGTTGTTGGGCGAATCGGCGTTGAGGACGATGCGGTCGAAGAGGCCGACGATCTCCTTGCGGCGGCGGGGCGCCTTCCACCAGTCCGCCTCCAGGTGGGGCACCACCGGGTAGAGGGTGGAGCGGGCGCCGTAGTAGTTGACCTCGCCGCCGAGCTCGGCCGGTCCGTAGAGGTAGGCGTGGGCCTTCTCGGGGGTGGCCTTCAGCCACGGGCCCTGGCTCGTCTGGAAGGGGGAGCGCAGCACCTTGTGGCGCGGGTCGTAGTTGGGGGCGGCCTCGTCCCCGCCGAGGTAGAACCCGGCGAACTGGACCGCGCGGCGCACGTTCTCCGAGATCGTCGGGTCCGCCAGGCAGAGGTGGTAGAAGGCCATGTTGCCCTCGCCGGCGTGGTGCCACTCGGCGTCGCCGGGATGGACGAGGCCGTAGTACTCGCGGTGGACCTGCTGGGTGAAGCGCGGGTGCACGCGGTTGACGATGCTGTCGTCGCCGAAGCGGGTCACGGCGTTCCAGTGCTGCAGGGCCAGCTCCAGGATCCGCTCGTCCGCCCCCATGGCGTAGAACAGGCCCCAGTTGTGGATCATCTCGTAGAGGTCGTCCACGTCGTCGGCGTAGTAGGGCACGCCGCCGCGCTGCGAGTAGCGGCTCACGCGCAACTCGGCCGCCTCTTCCATCACCTCGAAGAGGCGCCGCTCCAGCAGGGCCCAGGCGGGCGGGGCCGTCACCGTCGCGGCGGTGACCGTGGGCAGGTCCAGCTCGACCCCCCGTCTCATGATGGCGGGGGGATCTTGACCGGGTCGAGGGCCTCGGGGAGATCGAACTCGGTGTAGCGCAGGTGGATCTCCACGCCGGTGAGGGTGCGGTCGAAGCCGGCCGTCTTCTCCTTGCGCAGGATCTCCAGCTCCACCGTGTTCTCGCCCTGCACGACCTCGGCGGCGTCCAGGGTCCACCGCAGCCAGTAGAGGCCGCGCCGGGGCTCGCGGATGGCCTTGTTCTCCACGGGCAGGTCCCTGCCGTTGAAGCGGAAGGCGACCTCGTCCTCGACGCAGAGCTGCTTGAAGGTCAGGGTGAGCACGGGGTCGCGGATCTCGCCGTCGGCGATGGCCGCCTCGATCTCGTCGGCGACGGTGATGCTTACGGTCTCGGCGGCGCCCTCCTCCAGGACCAGGGGCAGCCGGCGGCCGTCGGGACGGACATAGGGGGGCAGCTCCTCCCGCTCGGGCAGGAAGTAGCGCTTGTCGTGGCGCAGGGCCGCCTCGGGGAAGGCCAGCTCGCGCAGGACCCGGTACTCGGCGTCGGAGAAGGGCCAGGGCAGGTAGCCCAGGTAGGCGCCGGTGAACCCCTGCCAGCGCGCGGTGCGGCCGAAGGCGCGGAACATCTCGATGTTGGCGATGCCGGTGCGGGGGTCCTCGAGGCGGCGCCCCGGCCGCAGGTAGGAGGCCACTCCCGCGGCGTTGGCGGCGTCGGCGAGCCAGCGGCCGTCGCGGACGCACGGGTCCAGGAACAGGTTGGGGATCTGGCCGACGACGAGGTCGACGTCGCCGGCGGCGATCCAGGCCTCCACGTCGAGCCCGAGATCCAGGTTCTCCTCGCGCCGGTGCCAGACCCGGGCCATGACCGGGATCCTCCGCGACTGCGCTTCGCCGATCTCGCGGGTCAGGGAGCGCACGTCGGCGACGAAGCGGTTCATCGTCTCCACGTGGGCCTCGGTCTCGGAGCGCCGGAAGTAGAGGGGGAAGAACATGAAGTCCAGCTCGATGCCGTCGGCCCCGTACTCCTCCAGGACCTCGCGGACGAGGCTGAGCTTCTCGTCGCGGACGGCGGGGTTGGCGTAGTCGTAGCACCACTCGGTCTGGTGAGAGGGGAAGCGGTCGTCCCCCGTCCCCAGGGTCACCTCCATGCCGTGATGCCACTTGAGCCAGCCGCAGCGCTCGCCGCCCTGGGGGGTCGGGTCCTGCAGCTTGAGGCTGGGGAAGACGCGGACCCCCGCCTCGCGGCCGTGGCGGACCACCTCCCGCAGCTGATCGGTGCCCCTGGCCGCAGCGTCCCGGACCATGCGCATGATGCGCCAGTTGATGAACTGATCCCAGACCTCCTGCTCCTGGCCGATGACGCGGCCGACGCGGGTCTGGTGGAAGTAGACGTCGCCGAAGCCGAGGCCGAAGGCGAGAAGGTCCACCCCGGTGCCCGAGAGCTCGTCGGTGGGCCAGCGCATCTTGTGCAGGCTCAGGGGCGGGTCGACGCGCTTGGCGTGGAAGTGGTGGGCGTCGCTGTAGTAGATCAGGCGCGGCGGCGAGGCGGAGTCCGGCATGTCGTCTCCTGGGGTGGGGCGTTCAGTGGCCGGGGATGCGGAGCCCGCGGTCCTCCACGGGCACGGAGAGGCGGGCACCGCCCTGCAGGTGGGAGCAGGCCACGGCGAACTCGGCCTCGGCCGCCTGCAGGGTGCGGTCGATGTGGCCGCTGGTGCGCTGGCCCGTCTCCAGCTCGCGGACGATCTCGCGGATGATGACGACGGTGGGGCTCTCGCCCCGGGGCCGGATCACCTCCTCCTCCCAGCCTCCCTCGGCGCGGCGCCGCACCCGGAAGTCGGCGCCGTCGTCCCAGGCCCAGACCCGCCCCTGGTCGCCGTGGACCTCGAACTCGGTGGCGCCGAGCCGCGGCACGAAGACGGACTCGGTGCCGTTGGCGTAGCCGACGCGGGCGAACTCCAGGACAGGCTCGGCGTAGCGGGTGCCCTCCGGGGGGACGAAACAGTGGCCCTCCGGATCGTAGGCCGGGACCGGCAGCGGCTGGCGCGTCATCTCGTCCCCCTCACGGGGGCCCATGCGGGAATCTCCGGGGTCGAGGGGATCCCCCGGCTCCACGAGCCGGCCCTCGGCCCAGACCGGGGCCGGGTCCCCGAGGAGCATGGCCACGGTGTCGAAGGAGTGGGAGTGGTGCTTCATGAGATCGGTGCACCAGAAGGTGAAGGCGAACTGCGGCGTGCCGATGTCGCCGCCCTCGATGGCCCGGCGCAGGCGCACGAACCCGTCGTGGTAGCGGCGCTCGGCCCCGAAGTTGAAGGCCACGCCCTTCGAGCGGCAGGCCGCGGCGATGGCATCCGCCTCGGCCAGGGAGGCGCACAGGGCCTTCTCGGCGTAGATGCCGCGGACCCCGTGCTCGACGGCGAAGAGGATCGCCTCGGCGCGGTAGCGGGACTGGGTGGTGACGCTGACGATCTCCGGCCTCTCCTTCTCGATCATCTCGCGGTAGTCGAGATAGGTGTTGGTCATGCCGAAGCGCTCGGTGAACAGCTTCAGCCGGCCCGGCCGGCGGCCGGCCACGGCCACCACCTCGGTCTCCTCCACGGCGGAGTACGCGGCGAAGTGTCCGTGGGGCTTGCGGAAGGTGTTGGGCGGCTGCTCGTCCTCGAGGAGGCCGCCCATGCGGCCGCCCCCGATGATGGCGGCGCGGTACCTGCGTTCAGTCATGGCTCGTCCAGATCTCGACGTTGGCCACGGTCAGGGGCGGCCGCAGCCGCGGGTCCCGCTTCACGAGGACGACCTGGATCTCGTGGGCGCCGGAGGCGGCCTGCGCCGGCTCCAGGTCCCACACGAGCCAGCTGTTCTCGTGCACGTCGGCGGGGCTCTGGGGATCCTCGGCGGCCTGGTTGCGTACCACCGGCGGACCCAGGGCGGCGCCGTCCAGGCTGACGGCGACCTCGTCGACGGTGGGGGAGAAGTGCTCCATCTCGATGAGCAGCTGGGCGGCGGCGGCGCCGGGATCGTGAGTCGACAGGTGGAAGGTGGGGCCGTCGCCGGTCAGGGTGCGGTGCAGGTCGACGGGGACCTCGCCGTAGAGGCGGTCGTCGCGCTCGGAATCCTTGCGCAACGGATTGGTCCCGATGCTGCGGTGGACGGCGGTGTAGGCCTTGTCGAGGCCGCGGAGGGTCTCGGTGGAGCCCATCGTCGTCAGCGACTCCCGGCGCAGGGTCTCCTCGGCGTGCCAGTTGAAGACGTAGATGCCGTGGGCGCCGCGGTCGAGGTGCCCCTGCGCCATGCCGGCGAACCAGCGGTCCCGCCAGAGGCCGTGCGGGATCAGGCGGTTGGCCTGCTGCCGGCTGTCGAAGTCGAAGCCCGGGTAGACCTGGATCTCCGTGCCTTCCACGAGCCGTAGGAACTCCTCGGTCTCGAAGCACTGGTCGGTGCCGGAGTTGCCGCCGCCGATGAGGAGGTCGCACAGGCCCTCCTCGACCCACGTCTCGAGGTCGTAACCGATGCGGCGGCACGCCTCCCGCGTCGCGGCGACGCGGACGGCCACGGGGAAGGGCCGGCCCCGCTCCTCGCCCAGCTCCCGGGTCATGCGGCGCACCGCCCGCTGCAGGTCGGTGAGGGCGTAGCGCAGCCGGTACTCGTGCTCGGCGGGCAGGTGGAAGGCGTGGCGCTGCCAGTCCAGCTCGACGCCGTCCCAGTCGGCCAGCCGGCAGGCCTGGGTGATCAGCTCGAGCTTGTGGGCCCGCACCTCCGGGACGGCCATGTTCCACGAGGTGGCGCACCATCCCGGGGCCTGGTCCCCCAGGCACCACTCGGGATGTTCCTTGCGCAGGGCCGTCATCTCGTGGGCCGTGGAGCCCTGCATCGCCTCCAGGTCCTGGATCGACCAGAAGTGCTGGTCGTTCATGCGGATCGAGGGCCAGACGTCGATCCCCAGCTCACGGCCCCGGGCGACCATGGCCGCGTACGGGTCCTCGCCCCGCTCCAGCATGGACCGCAGGCTCTCCGTGTCCCTCATGGCCAGAACGCTGTCGTAGACCCGGCCCACGGAATCCCCCTTCACGGGCAGGTCGTCGGAGAGCCAGGTGGCCTCGTGGATCCCCATGCACCAGAACAGGGCGTCCACCTGGGTGCCGGCCAGCGGCGCGTAGACCTTCTGCAGGAAGGCCTCCATCGCCTGGGGATACTCGTCGTAGTGGTGGGGAGCCCCGTCCCAGTTGTAGATGATCCGGTACGGTCTCTCGGCCATGCTACCGGTAGCGCACGTGGAGGTCGACGTGCTCGACGCTGAGGGGCGGGGCGAGGCGGGGATCGCGGCTGACGAGGACCACCTTGACCTTGTGCGGGCCCCTGGCCACGTCCGCGGGATCCAGGTCCCAGACGAGCCACTTGTTCTCCGAGACTTCCGGGGGCTCCGGGACCATCTCCGCCACGTCGCGGATCTCCGGATCTCCCAAGGGCTCGCCGTCGAGGGTGACGGACACGGAGTCCCGCGGCGCCCAGTGGGCCATCTCGATGTGGAGCTGCAAGGACCCGTCGTCGCCGACGTCGTCGTGCAGGTTCAGCGTGAAGGTCGGTCCATCGCCGGTGAGACCGGGCATCAGCACGACCGAGGTCTCGCCGTAGATGCGGTCGTTCACGGCGTTGGCCAGGGGGTCCTCGTGCCAGGTGGCGCCGCGCCGCAGGGCCGAGTAGACCTTGTCCGTGCCCCGCAGGGTCTCCTCGGCGCCGAGGGTGCTCAGGAGCCCGGTCCAGTCGGCCTTCTTGGGGAACCAGTTGAAGGTGTAGATCCCGTCCGCCCCGTCGGCGAGATATCCCGCGGCCGTGGCCCGGAAGAAGGCCTCGCGCCACTCGAGGAGGCTCACCAGGCGGGCGGCCTCCTGCCGGTAGGAGCTGTCGAAGCCGCCGTAGAGGCGGATGCCGGTGCCGTCGGAGTGGCGCCGGAAGCCGGCCACCTCGAAGCCGGGATCGGTGGACGATCCGCCGGCGCCGATGAGGACGTCGCAGAGGCCCTCGCTGCACCAGCGGGGGATGTCGTAGCCGATGCGCCGGCACGACTCCAGGGTGGTGGCCACGCGCGATGCCACGTGGAAGGGGCGACCCCTCTCGGCGGCGATGCCGTCGGCCATGCGGCGGACGGCGCGCTGCAGGTCGGTGAGCACGTAGCGCAGGCGGTAGCCGTCGTGCTGCGGCAGGTGGAAGGGGTGGCGCTGCCAGTCCAGCTCGACGCCGTCCCAGTCGGCCAGGGCGCAGGCCTCGCTGATGTAGGAGAGCTTGTGCTCGCGGACCTCGGCGTGGGCGAAGTTCCAGGAGCCGACGCCGCGGCTCTCGGGCACGTCGTCGACGTCCAGGAGCCACTCGGGATGGTCCTGCCGCAGCCGGGTGCCCTTGTTCAGCTTCCTGAACTCCCGCGGACGGGTGTTGTAGAAGTGGTTGTCGTTCATCCGCATGGAGACGTAGACGTGCATCCCGAGCTGGCGGCCGCGCTCGACCATGGCCTGGTACACGCTCTCGCCGGCGTCGAAGAGGCTCCACACGTTCTCGGCGTGGCGCATGGCGCGCACCGAGGCGTAGACGCGGCCGGTGCGCTCACCTTCGCGCTCGTGCACCTGCGAAGGCCAGAGGGCCTCGTGGCTGCCGATGCTCCAGAACACGGCGTCCACCTGCGTGCCCTCGAGGGGGGCGTAGATGTGGTCCACGAGCTGCTCCGCCGACTGCGGATGCTCCCCGTAGGCGAGGCTGTCGCCGTCCCAGTTGAAGATGACGCGGTAACGCGGAGGCGGGGGTCTCGAGGCCATGGCGAAGGCCGGAGAGGATAGCCGGCCCCCTTCGGTGCGTCCAGCGTTGTCCCGCAGTGGGGGTTTCCCTAGCTTGGGCCGCCCCGCTTACCCGAGGAGAAGAGAGCCGTGAGCGATACGAATGGCATGCCCCTGATCACCGCCGACCAGGTCGGCGCACCGCCGGCCTGGGCCCTGCTCGAGCGCAATCTCATCGCCCAGATGGAGGAGGCGGCGCGGCTGCGGTTCCGCCAGTGCACCGAGCGCGGCGGGGCGATCCTCTACGCCGAGGACTTCGACGACCTCTTCGAGCAGTTCTACAACTGGGGCCTGTTCTACGCCATGGGCGCCGACGACAGCCTCCTCGAGATGGCGGCCACCGCCTGGAACGCCACCGCCCGCATCAGCGACGAGAACGTCGTCCACCGCACCCGCTTCAACGACCACAAGAAGGTCTTCCGCCCCTCGGCGCGGCGGGAGTTCTGGAACCTGCAGCAGGCGATGGAGTGGCACCATCTCGGCGAGGGCATGATGGCCTTCTACGACTTCGGCGTCGCCGATCCGACGATCTCGGAGATGGCCCGCCGGGCCCAGCTGTTCGCCGGCTTCTACACCGGCGAGGACCCGGAGGCCCCCAACTACGACCCGGTCCACAAGGTCCTCCGCTCGCCCTTCCAGTCGAGCCAGGGTCCGCTGCAGGAAGCGAGCGCCGAGACCGCCCACGCCATGCTGCTGGCGGGCCGCTGGCTGGGGAGCGAAGTCAACTACTACGGCGTCCGCGCCAGCCTCTACCCCATCGTGGAGGACTTGGAGCTCGACTGGTGGGCGGACCCGGCGCGCCAGGCGGAGATCGTCGATCTCTTCAACAAGCTGATCCTGCAGGCGGACACGCCCAACAATCTGGGCGCCGCCGCCCTCGTGACCCACGCTTACCTCTACACGGGCGACGAGCGCTACAAGCGCTGGGTCCTGGACTACACCGAGGCGTGGATGGAGCGGGCGGCCAAGAACGGCGGCGTCATGCCCGACAACGTGGGACCGACCGGCATCGTCGGCGAGCGCCGCAACGGCAACTTCTGGGGCGGCCAGTACGGGTGGAACCACTACCAGGGCTTCAACATCATGTTCCACAGCCTCAACATCGCCGCCGAGTGCGCCGTGCTGATGACCGGGGACTTCGGCTACCTCGACTTGCTGCGCGACCAGGTCAAGGTCCTCCTGGACGCCTCCATCACCAGGGAGGACGGCCAGCTGATCATGCCGACGCGCTACGGACCTTCCGGCTGGCAGTACGACCCGCCCCTGCCGCGGCGGGAGGACACGATCGTGCCCATGCGCCACGTCTACACCGGGCCGATGCCGTGGCGCATGCAGGAGCTGACCCACCTCTACCACGCCTCCATGTCGCAGGAGGACCGCGAGCTGATCGAGCGGGTGCGCGAGGGGGAGGTGGAGCGCGACTGGAACGACGTGGGCGAGACGGGCAGCGAGAAGAACTCGGGACAGACCGAGTTCGCCCGATACCAGTACTACGAAGGCCGGAACCCGGACTGGCCCGAGAAGATCCTGTCCGCCGAGGCGGAGTGGTCGATGCAGGCGATCGACGAGATGCGCAAGGACGGACGCACGGCGATCGAGAGGCTGAAGGCGAACGCCATCCCCGCCAACCCGGTGCTGACCAAGGGCCTGACCCAGGTGACCATGGGGACTCCCCAGTCGATCTACAACGGCGGGCTGCTGCGCGCCACGGTCCGCTACTACGACGGGGACGAGCAGCGTCCGGGGCTGCCCGCCGACGTGGCCGCCCTCGTGGACCATCTCGACGCCGGTTCCGTGGGAGTGCAGCTGGTGAACTGCAGCCGCGACGAGTCCCGCCGCCTGATCGTGCAGGCCGGCGCCTTCGGGGAGCACACCTTCACCGAGGTGCGGACGGACAGCGGCGACGGCGAGTCACCGGCCGCCACCGCCGTCAACGGCCGCTACGTCGCCGTCGACCTGCCGCCGGCCGCCAAGGTCCGCCTCGAGGCCGGCCTCTCGCGGTTCAGCAACGACCCGAGCTACGCCTTCCCGTGGCACGGGGACGAGATCCCCATCCCCTTCCCGGTCAATCCGCAGGAGAGCGGCCGCTCCGGGTCGGCGTACGTGGCGCCCTCGGGCTGAGGGGCCTTCAGCCGGCGCCCCCGGCCGAGGAGAGCACCCGCAGGACGTTCTCCCCCAGGATGCGGGCGGCGTCCCTCCCGGAGTAGCCGTGGGCCAGCAGGTCCGCGGTGTACTCCTTCCACTGGGGCACGCTCTGGGCGTGGCTCGCCAGGCCGACGTGATCGACCCCGGCCACGTCGACCAGGTGATCGATGGTGTCCAGGTCGAGCTTGGTGCCCCAGACCTCGGCGTCGGCCAGCTTGGCGCGGGCGCGCTCGAAGGGGTCGGAGTAGCGGCGGTGCAGATCGTCGTCGCGGCGGCGGCGGGCCTCGTGGCGTTCGAGAGGGGTTCGCGGCGCCGGCGCCAGCGCGCAGACCACCCCTCCCCCCTCCGCCACCCCCCGCAGCAGTTCGTCGGGCATGTCGCGCAGACTCCCGCTCAGGGCCCGGGCCTTGGTGTGGGTGGCCAGCATCGGCCGGGTGGCCGCGGCCAGGACGCCCCGGCAGGTGTAGTCGGAGCAGTGGGCCAGGTCGACGATGACGCCCAGCTCCTCGCAGGCGGCGATCACCTCGCGGCCGAAGGCGGTCAGGCCGGGGGGGTCGTTGAGCTCGGCGCTGGAGTCGGCCCAGGAGGTGGCGCTCAGGTGGCTGGGGCACAGGACCCGCACGCCCCGGCGGTGGTACTCGCGCAGCACCTCCAGGCTGTCGGCGATGAAGCCGCTCACCAGCATGAGCACCATGGCGACGCGGCCGCCGGCGACGATCCTGGCGACGTCCTCCCCCGAGCATGCGACCTCGATGTGGTCGGCGCAGGCCTCGGCGAACTGCCGGTGCTCGTCGAGGTTCATCAGCACGCGCTCGACGAGTTCCTCCCCCTCGAAGAACGGCTGCCACTGGCGGGCGCCGGGGGCCGGCTCGGCCAGCGGATCGAGGAGCGGCGCCTCGGCCACGTAGCGCTCCTCCACCCCGAAGGCTTGGATCACCACGTCGATGCCCCCGCGCAGGATCTCCTCCAGGTCGACGGCCGCGGAATAGGCGTCGACCACGGTGAGCCGCCGGTGCAACGGGTCGTGGGGACCGTGGTCGAAGCGGTCGTCGAGGACGTAGTTGGTCGTCGTGTCCAGCCGGCCGATCTTTCGGCCCAGGGGCAGGCCCAGGCGCGCGGCCTCCCGGCTGTCGACGTGGCGGGTGGCGATGTCGGGCCGTTCACGCATGAGGAGAGGATCGATGAGCACCGATGGCTTGATGGCCGACTACGACCGTGAAGGATACGCAATCCTCGAGCAAGTCATTCCCCCGGAGTCGCTGAGCCGGGTGCAGGAGAGTTACGAGGAGACGATCGAGGCGGCCCTGGGCCTCGGTCTCGCCCCGCGGGACGAG
>JAJDTN010000260.1 GCA_022827165.1 Candidatus Latescibacterota bacterium | reverse complement strand
ACTCCTCGATCCGCCGGCCGAGGGGATCCTCGCCGCCGAAGAGGGCCTCGGCGAGGGGCCGGGTGATGACGACCGGGTCCCAGTCGAGGGCCGCGTCCTCCTCGCCGAACCACCGTCCGTTCACCACCTCGAGCCCGAGGGTATGGTGGAACTCGTCGGAGACGGCGCCGTTGGAGACGAAGCGGCCGTCGACCATGAACTGGGCCTGGAGACCGAAGGCGAAGGGAAGGGACATGTACTCGGCGTGGGAGACCGACTCGACCCAGTCGAACCCGCGCAGGGCCAGGTAGACCTGCTCGCGGCTGACGGGGGCCGCCCCGCCCTCCGGCTCCATCATCCGGTCCGGGTGGAAGACCACGACCCATCGGTCCTCGTAGGAGTACCCCAGGGGCCGCCGGTAGTTGCCGGCCTTGTCCAGGGCGAGGGAGAGGGTGACGAAGAGGAGCACGAAGGAGATGAAGATCTGCAGGGCCGTCAGGGCGTTCGCCCTCTTGCGGTTCCAGACGATCTTGCACAGGTGGCGGATCATTGCTGCTTCCTCCTTCGGAAGGCTTCGACGACATGGAGGCGCGACATCTTCCACGCCGGCCAGACGCCGGAGACGAGACCGAAGAGCAGGGTCATCGTCAGCCCGTAGAGGAAGATGCGGTGATTGAGCTGGAACTCGGCGTACTGCACGATGGCGGCGGCGCCGAGCATCTGCAGGACCAGCCAGGCGAGGGCCAGCCCCAGGGCCCCGCCCAGGAGCGTGAGGATGACGTTCTCCGCCAGGAACTGACCCACCAGGGTCAGCGACGAGCCGCCGAAGGCCTTGCGCACGCCGATCTCGGAGGCGCGCTCGAGGATGCGGGTGGTGTTGATGTTGACCAGGCTGACCACCGGCAGCAGCATGAAGAGCAGGGCGAGAACGACGACGAGCACCATGAGCCCGCGGCCGGTCACCGTGCCCAGGGTGAAGACGATGTTCGCCACCATGTCCAGCAGCGTCGTCGGACCGCCGCTCAGGCGGTTGATCTCGCCGGGATTGGGGTACTCGACGCGCGTGAGCACGTCGGCGAACTCCTCTTGGATGAGGGGGATCGCCGCCGCGCCCGGCGCCAGGATCAGCGCCTGGAAGTGTCCGAAGACCGAGTCGTAGCGCCGGTACGCGTCCGACTCGAAGGCGCTGTGGGGCACCCAGATGTCGGCGAAGGGAACGAGGCGGAAGGCCGGCACGTCGGGCACGACCCCGACGACGCGGAAAGAGAGGTCCTTGAGGTCGATGTAACGGCCCACGGCCTGCTCTTCCCCGAAGAACACGCGGCGCGTCGCCTCGTTGATCACCGCCACCCGGCGGCCCTCCTCCACCTCCTGCTCCGAGTACGGGCGGCCCTCGAGGAAGTCGAACTCGAGGATCTCCCAGAAGGCCCCGTCCGTGCACTTGAGCTGCGACTCGATCTTCTCGCCCCCGCGGAAGGTCGTCGCCGTGGCGGTGGCACTGTAGACGGCGACCCTCTCCGCATGGGCCAGGGGGTAGACGTAGCGCTCGAGGAAGGCGAAGCTCGGCCCCTGGAGGCGATAGCCCGTCGACTCGTCGTGTTCCCCTTTCATGGAGCTCAGCAGCAGCGTGCGGTCCGAGCGCGTCTCCGGCGGGAAAGAGCCGAAGAGGTGGTCGAACAAGGACGCCGCCACCATCAGCACCATGAGGGTGAAGCTGATGGTGAAGAGGCTGATGCAGGTGAAGAGCTTGCGCCGCAGCAGCACCTTGAGGGCCATCTTCATGTAGTTCTTCAGCATGACGACCTCCCGCGTGAAAGGGTACCCGTGGGCATGGTCAGTCGAGGACCCCGAGGGTGCCCTTCACGGCGACCACCCCGAGCACCGAGACCAGTCCCCAGAAGAAGCCGTCATCGCGGCTCTCCGCTCTCCTCTTGCGAAGATGCTTCCCATGGCCTTCCCGGTAACCCTGGACATACTCGATGCCCTTCCCCCGGATGGCCTGGTATTCCTTCTTCGTTACCGAGCCCTCGCTCGGAGTGTATCCGTCGCACACGAACAGGCCGACGATGCTGAAGCCGCATACGAAGCCGGACACCCACCACCACCGGGTCCCCTTGAACTCGGCGGCCACCTCCCCGTCGAGCGTGCCCTGTTCCCGCGAGTATCCCGGCAGGACGGGCTGGGGTTCCCCGGACGGACCCTGGGCCAGCACGAATCCCAGGTGCCGCCTCTGGCCGGGTGGCTCAAGCAGCGCTTCACCGTGCACGGCGACGGACCCGGGGAAACCCACAAGACCAAGCAGTAGAATCGTCAATGCTGATTTCACGATATCTCTCCTTTCTCTGCGAAACGTGTAGTCACGACTCGTGGTGCAGGGCCTCGGCCGGCCTCACGCGCGCCGCCAGCCAGCTCGGATAGAGGCCGCACAGCATCACCCCCAGGTAGAGGGCCAGGGCCGTGGCCCCCACGCCGGCGGCCGCCACGAGGCCCGGCACCCGGCTCCCCAGCACCATGTCCAGCAGGCCCAGCTGGAGGAGGGGCACGCAGCCCAGGGCGATGGCCGCGGTGACCAGCACCGCCAGCTCGCCGAGGAACTGGCCGTAGATGCGGCCGGCGGGCGCCCCCACGGCGCGGCGGATGCCGATCTCGCGGGTGCGGCGGCGCACGTTCTGCCACATGATGCCGGTCAGGCCGAGGGCCACCATGAGCATCATCAGGCCGCTGATGACGGCGATGAAGGCCAGGAGCGTGAGCCGGTGCCCGCTCGCCTCCTCCCGAAGCTGGCTCAGGGACTGGACCCCGAAGTCCACGGACCCTCCCGCGGGAAGGACCTCCCGGACCTTGGACCGGAGCCTCTCGCCGAAGTCCGGTCCGGATCCTGGAGAGGCGTTGACGAGGAAGACGACCCAGCTCTGCATGGGGCTGGCCAGCCATTCGTCGGAGAGACGCAGGAAGACGAACCCCGGCAGCTCCACGTCCTGGTATTTTCCGTAGTAGAAGCAGCTCTCCACCACGCCGACGACGCGGACCCGGTCCGGCCGGGGGGGATTGTACTCGTTCTCCACCTCGATCACGGGGGAGTCGCTGATCGCCCGGCCCAGAGGGTCCTCATCGCCGAAGAGGGCGCGGCTCAGCTCCCGGTCGATGACCGCCGGGGTCCAGTCGAAGGCCTCGTCCTCGTCCTCGAACCAGCGTCCGTCGAGCAGCCGCAGTCCCAGGGCCTCCAGACCATCGTCCGACAGATGGACGGAGCTGATCCCGTTCCAGGAACTGGAGAAGCGGAGGGGTGCGTCGGTGGCCAGGGCCACGGCCTGGACTCCGTCGACGGCCAGCATCTCCCCCCGGGCCAGCTCGACATTGCGCCGGAACGCTGCCGCGGACTCCTCGGGGGCGTCGCCGAAGAGATCCGAGTCACTCAGACGGCTGGACCAGACGTTCTCGTGCTCGAAGCCGAGGGGCTTGAGCCGCTCCGCGACGAAGAGCACCCAGCCGGCGGTCAGGGGCGCGAGCACCAGGAAGGACAGGAAGAGCTCGGCCACCAGGAGCAGGTGGCTCCGCCGGCGGTTCCAGGCGAGGCGGCACAGGTGAGCGATCATCTCTCCCTCCCGGTCAGGGCCCCGACGGGATGGAGGCGCGCCATCTTCCAGGCCGGCCAGGCCCCGGAGGCCGCCCCGAAGAACAGGGCGAGCAACAGCCCGTAGATGAAGGTCCGCGCCAGCACCCCGCCATCGAGGTAGAGGGGACCTCCCAGCGCCAGGAGCGACAGGATCCCCCAGCTCAAGGGCAGGCTGACCGCCGCCCCCACCAGGGTGAGCAGCACGTTCTCGGCGACGAACTGCCCCACCAGGACGCGGGTCGAGGCGCCGAAGGACTTGCGCACGCCGATCTCGGAGGTGCGCTCCTCGATGCGGCCCATGTTGAGATTGACCAGGTGGAGAGCCGGCAGCAGCATGAACAGCAGGGCACAGCCCGCCAGGGTGAGCAGCCATTTCCGAAGCCGGGCGACGGCGGCCTCGTAGACATCGCCCTCGACGTAGTCCTCCGTCCAGTTCGGGTTGTTGGCCCGCGCCCACTGCTCCAGGGTGGTGAGCAGAGGGGCGCCGACTCCGCGCAAGGAGCCGTCCTCGTCGGGAGGAGGCTCCACCTGCGCCAGCAAGGCGGCGAGCTCGGCCCGGATGCGCTCCACATCCCCGGGCCGCGGCGCCAGCACCGCGGCATTGAACTTTCCATCGAGCTTGTAGGTGCGCCACTCCTGGGACGGGTCGGTGGTCAGCGGCACCCAGATGTCGGCGAAGCTTCTCATGCTCGACGGATCGGCCACCACACCGATCACGCGGTAGCTCCGCCCGTCGAGGGAAACGCTGCGGCCCTCCTCCACCGCCTCGGAGCCGAAGACGCGGCGACAGAAACCGGCGCGCATCACCGCGACCCGGTCGCCCGCTTCGACTTCAGCGGCCGTGTAGGGCCGGCCCCGGCGGTAGTCGAAGCCGAAGACCTCCCAGAACGCGGCGTCCGTGGTGGTCACGTTGGCGCGCACCTCTTCGGCGCCGCCCTGCAGCGCCCAGTAGTTGTGTTCCGAGAACACGGTCACCTCTTCGGCGGTCTCCAGGGGGCGCACGTAGCGGTCCAGGAAGGCGTAGCTGGGCTTTGTGGTCCCCCGGAAGGTCTCGTCGCCGGTGCCGCGCTCGACGAAGAGCCAGTCCAGGTGCAGGGTGCGCCCGGCGTGGACCTCGGGCGGGACCGGCCCCACCTGCTGGTCGATGAAGGCCGCCGCCACCATGAGCACCACCAGGGTGAAGCAGATCCCGAAGAGGTTCACCACGGTGAAGAACTTGTGCCGCCAGAACACGTTGAGAGCCACCTTGAGGTAGTTGCTCAGCATGCCGTCCTCACTCGACCTGGCGGCCGTCGAAGAGGCGCACCGTTCGTTCCGTGGTCTCCGCCAGGCGCTGGTCGTGGGTCACCATGACGATGGTGGCGCCCTCGTCGTTGAGCTGCCGCAGGATGGCCATGATCTCGTCGCCCATGCGGCTGTCGAGGTTGCCCGTGGGCTCGTCGGCGAGCAGGATCCGCGGCTTGCCGACGATCGCCCGGGCCACGGCCACGCGCTGCTGCTGGCCGCCCGACAGCTGCGACGGGAAGTGGCGCACCCGCGAGCCCAGGCCGACCCGCTCCAGCGCCTCCAGGGCCATCTGCCGCCGCTCCTTGCCCGACAGGCCGCGGCGGTAGAGGAGGGGGATCTCGACGTTGTCCACCACGTTGAGGTCGGCGATGAGGTGGAAGGTCTGGAAGATGAAGCCCACCTCCTCGTTGCGGATGCGCGCCAGGTAGCGGTCGGCGTAGGAGTTGATGTGGCGCCCGTTGAGGCTCACGTCGCCCGCGGATGGTTCGTCGAGCAGGCCCATGACGTTGAGCAGGGTGCTCTTGCCCGAGCCCGAGGGCCCCATGATCGAGATGAACTCCCCGGCGTCGACGGTGAGGTTGATGTTGCTCAGGGCCAGGGTCTCGATCTTGTCGGTGCGGTACACCTTCTCGATGCCATCGAGCTGGATCACGGCTTTCTCTCCTTTACTTGATCTGGACCTCGTCCAGGTGCAGGTAGTCCTTCATGCTGGAGATGATCACCTCGTCGCCTTCGAGGAGTCCTTCCACCACTTCGTAGTGCTCGAAGCTGGCGATGCCGACGCGGATCCCGGTCTTCACCGCCGTGCCTCCGTGGATGACGAAGACCTCGTGCAGGCCCGCGCCGCCGGCGATGAAGGGCCCGCGCTTGAGGCGCAGGGCTTGGTCCTTGCGGGCGGTGACGATGTAGGCGTCGACCCGCTGGTTGGGTCTGAGCAAGGCGTGTGCCGAGTCCTCCAGCTCCACTTCCAGGGTGATGATGTTGTTGTCCACCGTGGGCAGGATGCGGGCGACGCGGCCGCTGACGAAGGTCTCCTCGTCGATGCGCAGGCGCACCGGCAGCCCGGTGGCGAGGCGGCGGGCGTGGAGGTCGGAGACGGTGACGTCGGCGCGGAAGGAGCTGAGGTCGGCGATGCGGGCGATCTCCTCGCCCTGGCGGATGGGGGCGCCCACGACGGGTGAGACCGCGGTGAGGACGCCGTCCCGGTCGGCCAGGACGCGGGCCCGCTCCAGACGCCGGCGGGCCTCCTCGCCCTCGCGCTCCAGGCTCTTCATCTCCACCTCCAACGCCTCCACCTGGGCCTGGGTGGATTCCAGCAGGTTGCTGCGGTCCTCCTCGATCTGGCGCAGCTCGATCCCGGTGCGCTGCGCCTCCAGCTGCACCTGGCTGAACTCCTCCTGGGAGACGGCGCCGATCTCCTGCAGCTCCACGTACTGATCGACGCGGGTCTGCAGGCGCTGAAGGTCGAGCTTCTTCAGGCGCCAGTGCGTGTCCAGGTCGCTCAGCCGCTGGCGTTCGTCCAGCTCCAGCTGGGTCCGGCGGTTCCGCTTCAGGGCCAGCTCCTCGGCCCGCTTCTCGACCTCGAGGCGCGCCGGGTTCAGGTCCAGCTCGACCACGGGCTGTCCCTTGCGCAGCACGGCGCCCGGCTTCTCCAGGATGCGCAGCAGGCGCGTGTCGATGGGGCTGAAGAGGATCTGCTCGAACTCGGGCACGATCGTGCCCGAGGCGGTGATCGTCTCCTCCACCGGCCCGCGCTCCACCGTGGCCGTGCGGATGCGGTCGGCGTCCACCGACGGCCGGATGAGCCCGGGGAGCCACAGGAAGAGCCAGACCGCCGCCGCCAGCCCCGCCGCCGAGACGGCGATGCGCTTGATGCGTCGGCGCCGCTGGAAGGTCGGGTCCACCGGCCGGTCCATGGGGTTGTTTGAGGTCTGCTCGTCCATGGGAAGCTCCTTGAACAAATCCCGTGCCAGGCGGCACAGCGGCTGTTGCGGGGCGATTGCGGCCGTGGCGGCCACGGGTGTGTCCGCTTTCGAACAGCGGCCTTTCCGATTCTGGACAATCCGGGGGAGGTCGGAGGTCGGAGGAACGATGGGGCGACGGGGGGCTGCGGTGCGGTGCAACTCGGCCACCCGGTCTCGGGGGGTCCGGCTGTAGCTGGGATGTCGGGTGGCTGCCAGGGCTTGGGACCGCGGTAGAGGAGGAGGGCAGGATGAGGCTTGGGACTGTGGCGGTGGGCTTGGCGGCCGGGCTTTGGGGCTGCGTCCGTCCGGGGTGGATGGTGAGGGATAGGACCGGGAGCGAGGGATCTGTCCGGCAGCGGTGCGGGTAGGGCGAGGGGCCGTGGCGGTGGATTCGGGCGGCCGTGGTGCCAGGAGGCCAGCATGGGGCCGCCGGTCCCGCCGGGGACGGTGATAGGGCGGGATCAGGGAGCGGAACGACCGTGGCCCGGGGGCCCGATGGCCAAGGGAGCAGGCGCCCCCGACGGCGCTTACTCCCGGCGCCCGGACCTCACTCCCGCAGAGGGTCCTCCCGCAGCCAGGTGACCCAGCTCATGATCTCGTCCTGGCGGCCGGACATCTCGACCTCCACCAGGGAGGGTCCGGCGGCGGCCATGGCCCGCTCCAGGGCGGGCCGGAAGCCGCCGAGGTCGGAGACCTTCTCGGCGTGGATCCCGAAGGAGCGGGCGAAGGCCACGAAGTCGGGGTTGGTCAGCTCAGTGTCGATGGTGCGGCCCTCGCAGTCGCGCAGCTGCGACCCTTTGATCGCGGTCAGGGCCGAGTCGTTGACGACGACGACGGTCACGTCGATGCCGTAGCGCACGGCGGTGGCCAGCTCGAAGCTGCCCATGAGGAAGCCGCCGTCCCCGGAGAAGCAGACCACGGGCCGGTCGGGCCGCGCCAGCCGCGCCCCGAGGGCGGCGGGGAAGGCGTGGCCCAGGGAGACGCCGATGCAGGGGTAGAGGAAGCTCTCGGGGTCGCGGACGGGATACTCGGCGAAGGCCGAGTAGCCGATGCCGTGGACGTCCACCGAGAGGATGCCGTCGTCGGGCAGGACCTGGCGGATCTCGGGCAGCAGCGGCAGCGGCGGCTGCGCCGCGAACCGCCGGCGCCAGGTCTCCAGCAGCGGCATCCAGTCGCCCCCGCCCCCGGGCACCTGTTCGCACAGGCTCCGCAGGCTGAGGCGCAGGTCCCCGGCGACGCCGATGTCGCAGTCGTACTCGCGGCCGATCTCACCGGCCTCGGGATCGAGCTGGATCAGGGGCCGCGGGAAGCGGCACTCCCACTGGCTCGTGTCGATGGAGGTGAAGCGGCAGCCCACGGCGAGGGTGCAGTCGGCGGCCTCCACCGCCTGCCGCGCCAGGTAGCCGCGGATGTCGAGCAGGGCCAGCTCGTGGTCCTCGGGCAGGGCGCCCTTGCCCCGGCGGGTGGCCACCACCGGCGCCCGGAGCTTCTCGGCCAGGGCCCGCAGTTGTTCTCGGGCCCGCCCCGTGATCACGGCGTTGCCGGCCAGCAGCACCGGCCGCGAGGCAGCTCCCAGACTCCGGGCCGCCTCGCGCAGCAGCGCCTCGTCGGGAGTCCCGGCCGAAAGCGAGGGCACGCGGTCCGGGACCTCCAGTCCGTCCGCCGGACCGGTGACCGCGTCCTGGGGGAACTCGAGCATCGCCGTCCCCGGCCGCGGCGCCCGCAGGACGCGGAAGGCCTGCTCCACCACGCGCGGGATGTCGGCGGCGGTGCGGGCGATCTCCCGGTAGCGGGTGATCGGCTCGAAGAAGGACATCTGGTCGAGGCCGTGGAACAGCTTGGCGGGATCGCGCCCGTAGTGCCGCGAGTCGTGCTGGCCGGTGATCAGGAGCACGGGGACGCAGTCGGTGTAGGCCTGCAGCAGCCCGGTGGAGGCGTTGCTGGCTCCGGGGCCGGGCACGGTGAGGGCGACGCCCACGTCGCCGCCGGCGCGGGCGTAGCCGTCGGCCATCACCGTGGCGCCGTACTCGTGGCGGACCAGGTAGTGGTCGATGGCGCCGGCGCCGCGGCGCAGCAGGGAGTCGTAGATCTGCAGGTTCTGGGTGCCCGGCATGCCGAAGATGCAGCGCACGCCCTGCGCCTTCAGGCACTCGACGAGGAGGTCGCCGCCCCTCATGACTCGACCAGCAGCTCCGCGGTGGCCTCCACGCCGGGGAGCAGGCTCGTGTAGCCATCGCCCCTGGAGCCGGCCCCGCCGCGCACCAGGAAGACGCGGTGGGGATGGCTGTCCACGTCGACCCAGGCGCTGTCGGTGCTGCAGTAGCGGACGGTGTAGCCGGCGCGCCGGCGGCCGCTGCGGTTGGCGTCGCTGCCGTGGAGGATGAAGGAGTCGTGGATCGACAGGCTGCCGGCGCCCATCTCCAGGGTCACCGCCGAGGCCTCCTGCTCCGGGGAGACGGGCACGCTGCGCCGGAGCATCTGGTCGTTGCCGGAGTCGACGGTCTCCAGCTCGCGCCAGCCGCGGTGGGAGCCGGGGATGACCTGCATGGCGCTGTTGCCGGCGTCGGCGTCGTCGACGGCGAGCCACAGGGTGAC
>JAJDTN010000160.1 GCA_022827165.1 Candidatus Latescibacterota bacterium | reverse complement strand
ACCCGAAGGCCTTCAGCTTGAGTTCCACCTCAAGCCCGAAGAGCTGATCGCCCACCTCGACAGCTATGTCGTCGGCCAGCCCAGGGCCAAGGCCATCCTCGCCACCAAGATCTGCACCCACTTCAACCGCCTGAGCCTTCCCGCCGACGAGACCGAGGAGATCGTCGGCCAGATCAAGAACAACATCCTCATGGTGGGGCCCACGGGGGTCGGCAAGACCTATCTCATCCGCCTCATCGCCCGGCGCCTCGGCGTCCCCTTCGTCAAGGCCGACGCCACCAAGTTCAGCGAGACGGGGTACGTGGGCGGCGACGTGGAAGACCTGGTCCGCGAGCTGGTGGCCGAAACCGACGGCGACATCGACCTCGCCCAGCACGGCATCATCTACATCGACGAGATCGACAAGATCGCCGCCAGTGGCCGCACCAGCGGCCCCGACGTCTCGCGCACCGGCGTCCAGCGCAACCTCCTCAAGCTGATGGAGGAGACCGAGGTCGATCTGCGCTCCCCTCACGATCTGCCCTCGCAGATGGAGTCGGTGATGCAGATGCAACGCACCGGCAAGGTGGACCGCAAGAAGGTGAACACCCGGCACATCCTGTTCGTCGTCAGCGGCGCCTTCGCCGGTCTCGAGGAGATCATCCGCCGGCGCCTCAACCGCGGGGCCATGGGCTTTCGCCGGCCGGCAGCGGACGGCGCCGGCGTGGTGGTGGACGACTCGGCCATCCTCCAGCAACTCCGCGCCGAGGACCTGCTGGAGTACGGTTTCGAGTCGGAGTTCATCGGCCGCCTTCCGGTGGTCGCCGTCCTCGAGGAGCTCTCGCGCGCCGATCTCCTCGAGATCCTGCGAAGCCCCAGGAGCAGTGTCGTCCTCTCCAAGGTAAGGGACTTCCTCGCCTACGGCATCGACCTGAAGGTCTCCGACGAGGCGCTCCAGCTCCTGGCGCACCGCGCCTTCGAAGAGCGGACCGGCGCCCGGGGCCTGGTGAGCGCCGTGGAGAAGGTCCTCCTGGACTTCGAGTGCCGCCTCCCGTCCCTCGATCTCGAGGCCTTCGACCTCACCCCCGAGGTCGTCGAGGACCCGGCCCGGATCCTCGAGAGCCTGGTGGCGGAAAGCTCGATCCAGACCTTCACCTCCGGCTTCGAGAGGGACCACGGCATCCGCTTCGAGTTCACCGACCCGGCCCTGGCGTGCCTGCGCGAGCGCGCCGCCTCGGAGGACCGGCTTCCGGGGGAGATCTGCGCCGACCTGTTCTCCGACTACGGGCACGGTCTCAAGCTCCTGGAACTCGACCGGTTCGAAATCACGCCCGAGGTCCTGGCCGATCCGCAGAAGTCCCTCGACCGCATGATCCGCGAGCTCTACGGCGGCCGGGGCTAGTCCTCACGGCCGGAGTCCGTACTCCTTCTCCTTCCGGTAGAGGGTGCTCAATCCGATCTGGAGCACCTTCGCCGCCTTGCGGCGGTCGTGGCCGACGGCCTCCAGAGCCTGCTCGATGGCGAGCCTCTCCACCTGCTTCATCGTCATGCCGGGATGCAGACCTCCCTGGTCGCTTCCCGCCGGGGCGCCGCGGAGGTGGGCCGGCACGTCGGAGGGGGTCAGCTCGCGGCCGGGAGCCGACATGACCACCATCCCCTCCACGCAGTTCTTCAGCTCGCGTACGTTGCCCGGCCAGTCGTAGTCCATCAGGGCGTCCATGGCGGCCGGGTTGAGGACGTGGGTCTCGCGTCCGTTCTCGCGGGAGAACTGGCGCAGGAACTCGTTCACCAGAATGGGGATGTCCTCGCGGCAGTCGGCGAGTCGGGGGATGTGGATGGTGACCACGTTGAGCCGGTAGTAGAGGTCGGCGCGGTAGCTCCCCTCCTCGACCATCGTCTCGAGGTTGCGGTTGGTGGCGGCGATGAGGCGAACGTCGGCCCGCAGGGTGGAGGTCCCGCCGACCCGCTCGAACTCACCGCTCTGAATGACGCGCAGGAGCTTGACCTGCGTCGCCGGGGACAGATCCCCCACCTCGTCGAGGAACAGGGTCCCCATGTCGGCCAGCTCGAAGCGGCCCTTGCGCGAAGTACTGGCGCCGGTGAAGGCGCCGCGCTCATGCCCGAAGAGCTCGCTCTCGACGATGCTCTCGGGGAGGGCGCCGCAGTTCGTCTCCACGAAGGGGCGGTCGCGGCGGGGGCTCTGCTGGTGGACCGCCTTGGCCACCTCTCCCTTGCCCGTTCCGGTCTCGCCCGTGAGCAGGACCGTGGCGCGGGACGCGGCGACCTGCTCGATCTGGGCGTAGATCCGCTGCCAGAGAGAGGACCGGCGGGCGATGCCGCCGTAGCGGTAGCGCTCGTCCAGGCGCCGCTGGAGATCGGAGACCTCTCCCACCAGCCGCTGATAGGACAAGCCGCGATCGAGAACGGCCCTCACCTTGCTCAGGTTCAGGGGGCGGACCTGGAAGTCGTAAGCACCTTGGCGCATCGCCTCGGTGCCGAGCTCGATCTCATCGGAACCGGTGGAGAGGATGGCGCAGATCTCCGGGTTGCGCTCCCGGGCCAGGCGCACCAGCCGCAGGCCGTCGATGCGGCTGTCGGCGAGGGGACAAACGAGGGCGTCCACCGGCTCCGAGTCGAGGATGTCGTAGGCGGCGGCTCCCTCGCGGGCGGGCAGGACCTCGAACCCCTCCCGGCGCAGGTAGGAGATCAACTGGTTCGTGGCCTCCTCTTCCGGGGCCACCACCAGGATCCGGGGAGATGCCTTCTCCCGCGGGGCCGCGTCGCTCACCCTCGAGGCTCCCTTCCGTGAATCAACCGGGACACTGGCCGGTCCATCGGGGAGAACGGGCGAGGCGGACCACGACCTCGCAGTGGGGGGTGTGGGGGAAGAGGTCCACCGGCCGC
>JAJDTN010000239.1 GCA_022827165.1 Candidatus Latescibacterota bacterium | reverse complement strand
GCCCGACGGCACCGGCGACGACGACTATCTCGAGCGCCTGACGGCGGCCCTGCCGGAAGTGCTCCGCGGCGGCCGGCCGGACCTGATCGTCTACCTCGCCGGGGTCGACCCGGTGGCCGGCGACCGCTACGGCCGCCTGTCCCTCAGCCGCGGCGGCCTCCACCGGAGGGACCGCGCGGTGCTGCGCGCCGCCCGGGCGTCGGGGGCCGCCCTGCTTCTGGTGATGTCGGGCGGCTATGCCTCCTCCCCCGAGGAGACGGCCGACCTCCACGCCGTGGCCCATCGCGAGGCCCGCCGGGTCTACGGAGGAGCGGCATGATCCTGCTCATGCTGCACGCGGCGGCGACCGTGTACATGACCGCCATCGCCTGGTTCGTGCAGATCGTCCACTACCCGCTCATGCACCGGGTGGGCATGACGCGGTTCCAGGAGTACGAGAGAGGGCACGCGCGGCGCTCGAGCCTGGTGGTGACGCCGGTGATGCTCTTCGAGCTGATCACCGGCGTGTGGCTGGCCCTGGATCCCCCGGAAGTGGTCGGTGAGCCGCCGATGCTGTTGAACGCCGTCGTCCTCGGCGTGCTCTGGCTCTCCACCCTCAGGGTGCAGCGGCCCCTCCACCGGGCCCTGGCGGGGGGCTACGACGAGGGCAAGGTCAACCGGCTGGTGGCCACCAGCTGGGTCCGCACCGCCGGCTGGACCTTGCGGGCGGTGCTGCTGGTGGCGCTCCTCGTGGTCTTCGCCGAAGGCCTGGGGACCGGCGGCTGAGCCTTCAGCCGGCCGGGGTCCTCCAGGGCAGCCACGCCGAGACAGCCACCAGGAAGACGGTCAGGACCACCGCGAAAAGCACGGAGTGGAGAGGCACTCTCCAGGCGCGCCGCACGAGCGCCAGCCGCCGCTCGTCGTCCTCGATGCGCTGCGTGCCGGACTCGGTGGAGCAGACGCCGCGGGCGGCGTTGAGGACGCAGACGCGGGACCGGGACTCGGCCATGGTGAAAGTGCCGATCCAGAGCGGTACGAAGACCACCAGGCGCAGGGCCAGGGGCACGCCGGTCACGGTGAGCAGGGCCATCAGGCCGAGGGCGAAGACCAGGAAGAGGACGCCGAAGAAGAGGCGGAAGCGGGCGCCGTCGGCGCCGATGTTCCCGTCCGTCATGGCCGGTCCCGTCCCGCGGGCAAGGCGCGATTCGGTTCTTCCGTGAGGCGGCGCCGGGTCCAGTCGCCGATGAGCCGGGCCGTCTCGTCCGGGTACTCGAGATGGGGCGCGTGGCCGCACTCGTCGAAGACGTGCAGCTCGGCGTCCGGCAACTCGGCTTCGAAGAGGGCCGCGAACCGGGCGGGCACGATGCGGTCCTCGGCACCCCACAGGACGAGGGTGGGCACGTCGATCTCCCGGTAGGCGTCGGTGAAGCGGGCGATGTCGCCGGGGACCAGGTTGCGCGCCGCCGCCTGGTAGGCGTACACCGTGTTCGGCCCCCGCAGGATGGCGACGGCCTCGTCCACCAGCTCTTCCGGGATCTTGCCGGGGTCGTGGAAGACGCGCCGGAAAGTCGATCGCACTACGACCCGCGCCAGGCCGGTGCCCAGACCGATGCCGAGGACCCGCCGGTTGAGCAGCAGCCGGCCGGGCAGGTCGCCCAGCAGCCGGATGTAGGGGGGCCGGGCCTGGGGGTAGCCCGAGGCGCTCTCCAGCACCAGGCCCCGCACCCGGGGTCCGCCGGGCCACGGGGTGCACAGGCTGCGCAGGAAGACCCCGCCGCCGAAGGAGTTCCCCGCAAGGACCACCTCGTCGAGGCCGAGGCCCTCGACGAAGGCGCGGACGAATCCGACCTGGGCCTCGGCGCCGTATCGCCGGGAGGCGGGCCAGGAGCGGAACTCGGGCTTGCTGCTGCGGCCGAAGCCGACGAGGTCGGGGGCGACGACATGGTACCCCGCCTCGGCCAGGCGGGGTGCCAGAGCGGACCAGGTGCCCTTGTGATCGAAGAGGCCGTGGAGGAGGACCAGGTGCAGGGATGCGCCGGGATCCCCGTGCTCCGAATAGGCCATGCGGACTTGGCGGCCTTCGTCCTCGCCGACGACGACGGAAGGCGAGTCGGCCGCCGGGGAGGCGGGCCGGGCCGAGGCGTTCAGGATGGGCGCAGGCGAGACCGGGAGCTGCGGGTCGGTGCCGAGATGGGAGTCCATGGCGTCAGGACTTCTCTCCGGTGTGCGCGGCAGTATAACGGCGGCTGTCAGGGGCGGCAAGGCTCGCCCCCGGCGGCCCGGTTCCCACCGCTCAGCTCCGCCAGCAGGTCGCTCCAGGCCTCGCTCTCCCGCTCGGGATCGACGAGGGAGGCGCGCTCGCGGCAGGCCTGCCGCAGCCGCTCGTAGAAGGCGGCGTCGGTCTCGGCGCGGGACAGCAGGGCGGCCAGGGCCCCGGTGTCGCCAACGGGGAAGTACCCGGGGTAGCCGGGACCCAGCAGGCCGATGGAGCCGGAGATCTCCGAGGAGACCACGGGCACCCCCAGGGCCAGGGCCTCGCAGACGACGTTGGCCCCGCCCTCCATGCGCGAGGTCAGGGCCAGCAGGTGGCTGCGCCCCAGCAGCCGCAGGGCCTGCCAGCGGGGCAGCTCTCCCAGCCAGCGATAGCGCTCGTTGCGGTCCTCCTCGCGCCGGGCGCGGACGGCCAGGTCCTCCTCGAGGGCGCCGCCGGCCTGGACGACGCGGATCCTCGACGCAGGCGGCAGCCGCCGAGAGGCCGCCGCCGTCCTCAGCGGGTCCTTCACCGGCCGCAGATGACCGAGGACGCAGACCCGGAAGGCGCCCTGCACCGGCCGGGAGGCCCGCCGCGGAACCGGCAGGGACTGCACGATGACCCGCGCCCGCGCCCGCAGCCGCTCGGGAAGCTCCGCCGCGCCGGCCTCCTGCAGCACGATCAGCCGGTCGGCGCGCTCGAGGCTGTCGCGGGCCCCGGCGTCGGTGCGGATGTCGCCGTAGAGATCGGTGCCGGTCAGGGCCAGGACCAGCGGCCCCTCGGGCCGCCGCCGGCGGAAGCGCAGGATGGAGTCGCGGCTGCGCCGGGCGTGGAGGGCGACCATCAGGTCGCAGCGCTGCCGCGCGAAGGCGGTGGCGATGAGCGTCTCGTGCCCGAGGCCGCGCAGGAGGCGGGCCCAGCGCAGGGCCGTCACCCGGTTGCCGGAGCGCGACCCGGGGGGCGCCGGGGTGACGATCAGGACTCGCAAGGCCCGGGACTCACGCGGCGCAGGTGCGGAAGCCGGTGAGGACGTCGCGCCGGTCGGGGGTCTGGAAGTTGCGGTACCCCGTGCGGATCAGGCGCGACCGGGTGGTCCAGCAGCCGCCGCGCATGACCCTGCGGGTGTCGAAGCAGGGCTCGGAGTACTCCTTGTAGGGGTCCGGCTCGAAGCCGGGGAAGGGGCCGAAGACGGTGCTCGTCCACTCCCAGACGTTGCCGATCATCTGGCGGCAGCCCCAGGGGCTGTCGCCCTCCGGCAGGCCGCCCACGTCGACCGTGCCCATGGCCCTCCAGTCGAGGTTGGCCCTCTCCGGGGAGGGCGGCGCGCCGCCCCAGGGGTAGGGGCGGCGGCTCCCCGAAAGCCCGCCGCCGGCAGCGGGCTCGGCCACGGCGGCGGCCTCCCACTCCGCCTCGGTGGGCAGCCGGCGGCCGGCCCAGCGGCACCAGGCGTCGGCCTCGAACCAGTTGACGTGGATCACCGGGCGGTGCGGCTCGAGGGGTTGCCAGCCGTCGAAGTGGCGGCGCTCCCAGCCGCCGTCCCCCCGGCGCCAGTAGCAGGGGTGCCCGGCCCCCGTCTCGGCGAGCCAGGCCCGGCCCTGCTCGCTCCACAGGCGCTCGTCGGCGTAGCCGCCGTCGTCGACGAACTCGGCGAACCGCCCCTGGGAGACGGCGGCGCGGTCGATGCGGAAGGCCGTCAGCTCCACGGGATGGGCCCACTTCTCGTTGTCGAAGACGAAGGGCTCGCCGCGCTCGGAGCCGAGGCGGCAGGGGCCGCCGGGGATCTCGACATCTCCCTCCAGGTCGCCGCCGCCGATGCCCTCGTCGGAGCGGGGCACGCCCAACGGGGGCGCCGGCCAGCCGTGGGTCTGCCGGGTGTACGTGAGGGCCTCGGTGTGCATGTCCTCGTGCAGCACGGAGTAGAGGGCGTGGAAGATCACGCCGTCGTCGGGCGGGTCGGCCAGCAGCAGTCTCTCGGTGCGGTCGAGGACCTCTTGCACGTAGGCCAGGGTCCCGTCCCGCGACGGCAGCGGCAGGTCCCAGCGCCGGTCGTGGGCGATGGCGATCGAGTCGTAGAGGGCGTCCTCGTCGTCGCGCACGGGGGGCTGGCCGCCGGCGTGGCGCAACACCCACCGGGACTGGAACCAGGCATGGTGGCCGATCTCCCAGACCCCAGGGTTGACGATGGCCAGCTGCGGGCCGAGGAGCTGCTCGTCGGTGAGGTCCGAGACCAGCTCCAGGGTGCGCTGCCGGGCGTCCCGGACCCAGCGGGCCAGCTCTTGGCGGGTGACGACGTCGAGGATTCGGTGTTCGGGCATGGTCTCCCTTTCGGCTTGCGTTGTCTCAATAAGATAGGCCTCGCGAAGACAGGCCTCGCGGCGGAACCGCTTTGCCTCCCCCGCGGGGGATCAGTAGGTTCCGGCGCTTCACCAACGGACCTGAGGACGCAATGGCGCTGACCGACAAGGACAAGACACTCACGAGCCTGGCCCGGACCTGCGGCTGAGCGGCGAAAGTGAGTCCGGTCGGACTCGCCAGGCTGCTGGAAGGGCTCCCGGAGCAGGTCGATCCGGACCTCCTCGTCGGCTTCGAGACGAGTGACGACGCGGCCGTGTACCGGCTCGACGACGAACGCGCCCTCGTGCTCACGGCGGACATCATCACGCCGCCGGTCGACGATCCCGTGCTCTTCGGCCGGATCGCCGCGGCCAACTCCCTGAGCGACGTCTACGCCATGGGCGGCCGCCCCCTGGCGGCGCTGAACCTGCTGGGCTTCCCGGGGGATGTCCTCGGCCCCGAGGTGCTGGCCGGCATCGTCGCCGGCGCCCGCGAGAAGGTCCTGGAAGCCGGCGCCGTGCTCGCCGGGGGGCATACCACGGATGACGAGGAACCCAAGTTCGGCCTTTCCGTCACCGGGCTCGTGCACCCGGAGCGCTACTGGCGCAACGTCGGCGCGCGCCCCGGAGACGCCCTCGTGCTGACCAAGCCGATCGGCAGCGGCGTGCTCTTCAACGGCAACCTGAAGGGCTGGGTCTCGGCCGGGGCCCTGGCGGCCTGCGTCGAGTCGCTGACGACGCTGAACCGGGCCGCCGCCGAGGTCCTGGCCGGCTTCGAGGTCCACGCCGCCACCGACGTGACCGGCTTCGGCCTGGCGGGCCACGCCTTCGAGATGGCCAGCGGCTCGGGAGCGGCACTGCATGTCGACGCCGGCGCCGTGCCGGTGTACGACGAGGCCCTCGACATGTACCGGCGGGGCGTGTCCACCGGCGTCAACCGGGCCAACCGCGAGCTCGTCGAGGCCTCCACCCGGTTCGCCGCGGAGCTGCCGGAGGAGTGGCGCGCCCTGGCCGTCGATCCGCAGACCAGCGGCGGACTGCTGGCCGCCCTGCCGGCGGATCAGGCGCCCGAAGCCGTCGGCGCCCTGGTCGATGCCGGGGCCGCGGCCTCGGCGGTCGTCGGCCGGGTCGGGCCCAAGGAGGGGGAGGTGCACCTGGTCTTCAGTTGAAGGCTCCGGATCTTCCCGCTCCGGGCGCCGCCGCGGCGGCACCCTCGTCCATCGTCCATCATCCACGTCCACTGAGAGAGGAGCGCAGCAAAGCATGATACGCTCGATTCCGTCCCTCACCGTGCTTTCCCTGACCCTGCTTTCCCTCGCGATCCCGGCGGGCGCCGCCGAGAGTCTCTTCCGCTTCACCGCGATCCCCGACCAGGACACGGCGAGACTCAAGGAGCGATTCGACAAGGTCGCCGTGTACCTGGGCTCGACGCTCGGCGTCTCCGTGGAGTACGTGCCGGTCAAGTCCTACGCCGCCTCGGTCTCGGCCTTCAAGAACGGCGAGGTCCAGCTGGCCTGGTTCGGAGGCCTCTCCGGCGTGCAGGCGCGCCGCGGCGTGCCCGGCTCGCAGGCGATCGCCCAGGGCGAGGAAGACGTGGAGTTCGTCACCTACTTCATCGCCCACGCCAGCACCGGCCTGCGGGAGAAGAAGGCCTGCACCTGCAGCGGCGAGGATGCCGAGGCGGCCTTCCCCGCCGGCATCTCGGGCAAGACCTTCACCTTCGGCTCCAAGGGATCGACCTCGGGCCGGCTGATGCCGGAGTACTTCATCCGCCGGCACTTCGGCAAGCCCCCGGCCGAGGTCTTCGAGCGCGTCGGCTTCAGCGGCGACCACTCCAAGACCCTGGCCCTGGTGCAGTCCGGGGCCTACCAGGCGGGCGCTCTGAACTACAAGGTCTGGGAGAAGGAGATCGCCGCCGGGATCGTCGACACCAGCAAGGTGCGCGTCATCTGGCGCACGCCGACCTACCCCGACTACAACTGGTCGATCCGCGGCGACGTGGACGCCCGCTACGGGGAAGGCTTCACCGACCGCGTCCGCCAGGCCCTGCTCGGCATGGAGGACCGGGACCTGCTCGACT
>JAJDTN010000332.1 GCA_022827165.1 Candidatus Latescibacterota bacterium | reverse complement strand
CGCCGCAATCTGCTGCGGCCCTCCTTCCATCGCATGCTCGCCGACATCCACCGCTTCAACCGGTCCGCGGCGGACCTCCTGCGCGATCCCGGTGACCTGACCACCCTGGGGGCGTACCTGGACGACCACGCCTATTCCAGGGCCTTCGTCGAGCACCACATCGTCCCCCTGGGGTCGGCCCTGTGGTCGATGCCGCCCGACCGCATGTACGAGTTCCCGGCGCGCTACCTCGTCCAGTTCCTCGCCAGGCACGGCTTCCTGCAGCTGCGCGGGCGGACTCCCTGGCGAGTGATCGAGGGAGGCTCGCGGCGCTACGTGGAGGCCCTCGTCCGCCCCTTCCGGGAGCGCATCCGCCTCGACTGCCCGGTGGCCTCGGTGCGGCGTCTGCGCCAGGGGGTGGAAGTGCGCACCCGGGGCGGAGCGGCCGAGCGCTTCGACGAGGTCGTCCTCGCCGTGCACAGCGACCAGGCCCTGCGGCTGCTGGCCGAGCCCACCCCCGCCGAGCGCCAGGTCCTGGGGGCGATGCCGTACCAGGCCAACGACGTGGTGCTGCACACCGACGCCACGGTGCTGCCGCGGCGCCGGCGCGCCTGGGCCAGCTGGAACTACCACATCCCGCCCGACAAGGGGAGCCCCGCCACCGTCACCTACAACATGAACCGGCTCCAGGGTCTGGAGAGCCGGCGGCCGTTCTGCGTCAGCCTCAACCGCACCGCCGAGATCGCCCCGGAGCGGGTCCTGGCGCGCATGACCTACCATCACCCGGTCTGCTCGCCGGCCTCGGTGGCGGCGAAGAAGCACAGGCCGCGGATCGACGGGACCGACCGCATCCACTACTGCGGGGCCTACTGGGGCTTCGGCTTCCACGAGGACGGCGTGGTCAGCGCCCTCGAAGTGGCGCGGCGTTTCGGCCGGACGCTGTGAGCCGGCACAGCTGCATATACGAGGGCCGCGTGCGCCATCGCCGGTCCGCGCCGGTGGCCCACGCTTTCGAGTACCGGCTCTTCATGATGTACCTCGATCTGGCGGAGCTGCCCGACCTCTTCCGAGGGCGCTGGCTGTGGTCGTGGGAGCGCCCCAACGTCGCCTCCTTCCGCCGCGCCGACCACTTCGGCGAGCCCCGGCAGCCCCTGGACGACTGCGTGCGGCAGCTGGTCGAGGCGGAGAGCGAACGCCCGCCCGACGGTCCGATCCGCCTGCTCACCCACCTGCGCTACGGCGGCTACTGCTTCAACCCGGTGAGTTTCTTCTACTGCTTCGACCGCTCCGGTGAGCGCCTGGAGACCGTGGTGGGAGAGGTGAACAACACCCCCTGGGGCGAGCGCCACTGCTACGTCCTGCACGAGGGGCTCGACCGCGGGCGGGGAGCGAGCAAGCGCTACCAGTTCTCGAAGGCTTTCCACGTCTCCCCCTTCATGGCCATGCGCCAGGACTACACCTGGCGCTTCACCACGCCGGGACGCACGCTGGCCGTGCACATGGACAACCGGCAGGACGGCAGCCACCTCTTCGACGCCACCCTGCTGCTGCGCCGGCGGGAGCTGAGCGCCGCGGCGCTGGCGCGGGTCCTGGCGCTGTATCCGCTGCTCACGGCCAAGGTCATCGGCGCCATCCACTGGCAGGCCCTGAGACTGTGGCTCAAGGGCTGTCCGGTCCACCCCCATCCCGAGGGGTCGGCCAAGGAAGAAGACCATGTCTCGAGTGGACCTCCCGGACGCAACTGAGAGCCGGGCTCCCCGCCGGGGCTCCTGGGGCGACCGCTGGGCGAGGCGGGTGGTCACGGGGCAGCTGGGGCGTCTGCGGCGCGGCGCCGTCCACCTCGTCGAAGGCGAGGACCGCCGCACCCTCGGCCGCGGAGAGGAGGGGCCGGAGGTGGTCGTCCACGTCCACGACCCGCGGTTCTACCGGGCCCTGGCCCTCGGGGGGAGCCTCGGCGCCGCCGAAGCCTACATGCAAGGGTGGTGGAGCTGCGGCGATCTGCCGGCCCTGTGCCGGCTGGCGGCGGCCAACATCGAGTCGATGCACCGGAACGAGCGCGGGTGGGCGCGGCTGGCCGCCCCCGCCCGGAGGTTGGCGCACGCCCTCCGGCGCAACACCCTCCGGGGAAGCCGCCGCAACATCGCCGCCCACTACGACCTCGGCAACGACTTCTTCCGCCTCTTCCTCGACGAGGAGATGATGTACTCCTGCGCCATCTTCCCGCGCCCGGACAGCTCCCTCGAGGAGGCCTCCCGCCACAAGCTGGACCGCATCTGCAGGAAGCTCGCCCTGGTCCCCGGGGACCACCTGCTGGAGATCGGCACCGGGTGGGGCGGTTTCGCCCTGCACGCGGCGCGCGAGTACGGCTGCCGGGTGACGACGGCGACGATCTCGAGGCAGCAGCAGGAGCTGGCGAGCCAGCGGGTGCGGGAGGCCGGCCTCGAGGAGCGGGTGGAGGTGGTCCTCTCCGACTACCGGGACCTGCGCGGGCCGTACGACAAGCTGGTCTCCATAGAGATGATCGAAGGCGTGGGTCACCACTACTTCGACACCTACTTCGGCTGCTGCTCGCGCCTGCTCAAGCCGGAGGGCCTGATGCTGCTGCAGGCGATCGTCATCGCCGACCGGGCCTACGAGCGCGCGCGCCGCTCCGTCGACTTCATCAAGGCCTTCATCTTCCCGGGCAGCTGCATCCCGTCGGTGGCGGTCATCGGCAACTCGCTGGCGGCGGCCACGGACATGCGCATCGTGCACCTGGAGGACATCGGCCCCCACTACGCCCGCACCCTCCGGGCCTGGCGGTCGCGCTTCCACGGCGCCGAGGAGCAGGTGCGGCAACTGGGCTTCGGCGAAGAGTTCATCCGCATGTGGGACTTCTACCTCTCGTACTGCATCGGCGGTTTCGAGGAGGGCCACATCTCCGACGTGCAGATGCTCCTGGCCCGCCCGGGCCACCGCCGCCCGGCGGAGCGGCCCGAGATCGGCCACGGCCCGGTGCGGGAGGGGGGCGGCTGACCGTGCTCGTCCTGCTGGCCTCGAGCCTGGCGGCGGCGGTGACCGCCATGACCGCCCTCTACGGGTGGCAGCGGCGCCGGGGGGACGCCGGCGTCGTCGACGTGGGCTGGGCCGCCGGCATCGGACTGGTGGCGGTGGCCGCCGCCCTCACCGGCGACGGCTGGGGGCTGCGGCGGCTCCTGGTGGGCCTCATGGGGGCGGCGTGGTCCTTCCGCCTGGCGGCGTACCTGCTCGTCGACCGGATCCTCCGCGCCGCGGAGGAGGACGGCCGCTACCAGATGCTGCGCTCTCAATGGGGCGACAGGGCCCCGGCCCGCTTCTTCTGGCTGTTCCAGGCCCAGGCCGTGCTGGTCGTCCTCTTCGGACTGCCCTTCATCGCCGTGGCCGCCAAGGCGGATGCCGGCTGGACCTCCTGGGACGGGGCCGCTCTGCTGGTCTGGGCGGCGGCGGTGGCCGGCGAGTGGACGGCCGACCGGCAGCTGGCGGCCTTCCGCGGGCAGCCCGCCAACCGGGGGCGCACCTGCGACCGCGGCCTGTGGCGGTACTCGCGCCATCCCAACTACTTCTTCGAATGGGTCCACTGGTGGGCCTACGCGGCCATGGCGGCGGGGTCCCCGGTGGGGTGGCTGGCCTGGGTCGGCCCGGCGCTGATGCTGTTCCTGCTCTACCGCGTCACCGGCATCCCCTACACCGAGAAGCGGGCCCTGCTCAGCCGCGGCGAGGACTACCGCCGCTACCAGCGCGCCACCCGTCCCTTCGTCCCATGGTTCCCCCGGCGGCGGCAGCCGTGAACCCCGTCGACTGGGCCGAGCGGGGCCTGCTGCCCGACGCCCTGATCCGCCGGGGCATCCGCCGGCTCCACCGCCAGCGCCTGCGCCGGGAGCGGGGCCTCGACTGCGAGGCGGAGCAGGAGGCCAGGAGCCGCTTCATCGCGGCCATGGACCGGGCCCCCATCGCCCTGCAGACGCAACTCCCCAACGAGCAGCACTACGAGCTGCCGCCGGAGTTCTTCCGGCTGGTCCTGGGCCGCCGCCTCAAGTACAGCGGCTGCTGGTACCCGTCGGCGACAGCCACTCTCGACGAGGCCGAGGAGGCGATGCTCGACCTCACCTGCGGGCGCGCCGATCTGCGCGACGGCCAGCAGCTGCTGGAGCTGGGCTGCGGCTGGGGCTCCCTGACCCTGTGGATGGCGCAGCAGTATCCCGGCAGCCGCATCACCGCCGTCTCCAACTCGGCCTTGCAGCGCGGCTTCATCGAGGAGCGCTGCCGGGACCTGGGCCTGTCCAACGTCGAGGTGATCACCGAGGACATGAACCGCTTCACGGCGCCGGGACGCTACGACCGGGTGGTCTCGGTGGAGATGTTCGAGCACATGCGCAACTACCGCGAGCTGCTGCGGCGCATCGCCGGCTGGCTCGAGCCGGGCGGCTCCCTCTTCATCCACGTCTTCGTCCATCGCTGCTACGCGTACGGCTTCGAGTCCGAGGGAGAGGACAACTGGATGGGCCGCCACTTCTTCACCGGCGGCATGATGCCCTCCGACGATCTGCTCCTCCACTTCCAGGACGACCTGGCCCTGGAGGAGCAATGGCGGGTCGACGGCCGCCACTACGCCCGCACCGCCGAGGACTGGCTCGCCAATCTCGACGCCCGGCGCCCCGAGGTCCTCGCCATCCTGGAGAGCCGCTACGGAGCGGCCCACAAGGGGCGCTGGCTGCAGCGCTGGCGCATGTTCTTCATGGCCTGCGCCGAGCTGTGGGGCTACCGGGGCGGGCAGGAGTGGTGGGTTTCCCACTACCGCTTCGGGGAGCGCTCGCGCCGCCGCCGCAACAGTCCCTGAATGCGCTGATGCCGCTCGTCGGTGAGCGGCATGCACCGCAGGATGAGCCCGGCCCCGACGAAGAGGACCCCCACCACCGGGCCGAAGAGCAGGGCCAGGCGCCAGCCCATCTCCGGGGACTGGGCCGCCGATCCGGCGGAGAACCCGATCAGCCACAAGCAGACGCCGTTGAGACCCAGCCCCAGGGCGCGGGCCAGCTTGGTCCCCATGCGCCAGACCCCGAAGTAGAGTCCCTCCCGGTCGAGGCCGGTGCGCAGCCGGTCGTAGTCGATGGTATCGGCCACCAGGGCGTCGAGCAGGACCACCGCCCCGGCCAGTCCCCCGCCGACGATCCCGTAGACCAGGGGGGCGGTCAGTTCCCCCACCGGAAAGAGCGGATAGGCGACCGCCGTGGAGGCGCCGAGGCCGCAGACGCCGAAGACCCCGGCCCCCCTCTTGCCCCAGCGGCGGGCCGCCCGGATCCACAGCGGCAGGGAGGCGATGAAGCTCAGGAAGAAGGGCAGCAGGATCGATGCGATCGTCTCCTGCTCGGTCAGTTGCAGGCGGTACTCGTAGTAGTAGAGGGCGACGGAGGCGTTGAAGGTGCGGGCCACGGCGGCCACCAGGAAGGCCAGCAGCAGGACGCGGAAGTAGGGGTTGGCGAGGGTGCTTCTCTGGTCGGCGAAGAGGCGCCGGAGACGGAGAGGCCCGCCGGCGTGGTCGGCGGACCGGTCCAGGCCGCGGGTGGCTCGCAGAGTGACCCAGGCGCCCAGCACGATGGGACCCGCCAGCCACCAGCTGGCCAGGGCGCGGGTGCGGGCTGCGCCGTCGCCGGGATCATCGATCCGGGCCAGCAGCAGGGCCGGCAGCAACAGACCGGCGAGGGCGCCCACGGTGCCGAAGAGCCGCCGCCAGGCGAAGAGCTGGGTGCGTTCGTGGCGGTCGAAGCTCAACTCGCTTCCCAGGGCCGCATGGGGCACGCCGACCACGGTCATGGCCGTGTTGAGCAGGATGAAGGAGACGAGGAGGAAGGCGAAGCGCGCGGCGTTGTTGTCGAGGGGCGGAGGGTTGAAGAGCCAGATGAAGGAGACGGCCAGCAGAGCCGCCCCGGGCAGGAAGTAGGGCCGCCGCCGGCCGCCGGACCATCGGGAGCGGTCGGAGAGGCCGCCCATGAGAGGATCGCTGACCGCGTCCCAGAGGATGGCCAGGGCCAGGGCGAGGCCGGTATGGAGGGCGGGCAGGCCGACGACGACGTTGTAGAACTTGAAGAGGTAGACCTGCACCATCGCTTCGACGGCGGCCAGGCCGAGGTCGGCGGTCCCGTAGCCGGCCTTGGTGCGATGGGAGAGAGGCGGGTTCACCGGCGGGCCCGGGCCTCACGCCCTCCGCGCCACCCAGACCTGCTCGCCGCCGTGGCGGAAGGGCCCGCGGTCGAAGCCGCCGTAGAGCGCCTCCACAACGAAGCCGCTCAGTTCCAGCAGGTGCTCCATCTCGTAGCGGTAGACCCAGCGCAGGCTGATCGGGGCGTGGGTCCTGGACACGACCTGCCCCGCCTCCAGCTCCTCGAAGATCCGCTCCTCGTCGATCGTCTGGGTCGCCGCGTCGAAGCGGCGCCTCACCCACTCGACCACCTGGCGGCCCGTCTCCGGATGGGTGAAGTCGCTCTCCTTCTCCAGGGCGGCGGGCTGTCCGAGGTGGGAGGCGATCATCTCCAGCCGCGGATCGAAGATGTTGAACACGAGGCGGCCGCCATCGGTCAGGTGTTCGCGGATGCGGCCCAGGGCCTGCCGCTGGTCGGCCGGCGTCATCAGGTGCAGGAAGGAGCGGAAGGGGATGATGACGAGGTCGAACCGCCGGCCGAGGGAGAAGGAGCGCATGTCCCCCTCCACCAACTCGATGCGCTGCCGCGTCGGTTCTGGGAGCCGGGCGACTTTCCTCCGCGCCGTTGCCAGCATCGCCGGTGAGCTGTCCAGGTGAATATGCACTTGACTAATTTGCGGGGGGCCCGTAGGGTCCTCGAATGCGCTGGCGGAGACTTCTGTCTGTCCTGTGCTGGATCAAACCAGCGTTGCACGTCCTGTCGATACCTGGATATCTCGACGACGGCCACAGCTGGATATCCATCCTGCAGCTCTTGGCGGACAAGATGAGCCTCTTGGACTGGGCTCTCACCGCTGTGGGCCTGGCGGGAGCTACATGGGCTTTCGGGCCTGATATATGGGCCCGGCGGCCACAGCAGTGGCCGCCGGATGCGGACAGAGCTACCGAGGTTGTTGAGGACATGGATACGCTGGCCCACCATCTGCGCATCATCCTACCCGGCATGGAAAAGACCTCCGCCGAAATGAGATCGGGAAACTATGGAGCGAACTACGTAGATCAAGAGTCACTGGCCTCGTTTTGGGTATTGATGACGAAGGACGAGGATTACAAGAAGTGGATCGGGCAGGGACCAATGGACACTGCGATGATGTACCGAATCCGCCGTTGCCGAGACATTTTCCGCACCTACGGCTACAAGAAGGGCCGGAAGAAGGTCGAGGAATGACCTATCAGCCCCTCAGCAGCGAGTGGGAGGGCGCCCACGGGCCGCTCATAGACCTCATGCTCGACTTCTACGCGGCGATCCCCCCAGACCCGATCCCTCGATGCCACCTACAACCGGGGCCGCATCGACCTGCTCTTGGATGCCGCGGTCGAGATCGAACTCGAACCGGTGCGGATCACACACTCACGCGGCCTCTTTGCCGATCAACTCGCGGTAGGGCATGGCGTCGGTGGTGAGGATGCGGCGCAGGGTATCCTGGAAGATGTGCGGGTTGTGGCGGTTGTTGAAGCGCCACTCCAGCTCCTCCAGATACCGGTCCATGTGCTTCACGCTCATCTTGTGGAAGCTGCCCACGATGGACCGCTTGAAGAGGCTCCAGACCCCCTCGATGTTGTTCGTGTGCACGTCGCCGACGACCCATCCTCGGCCTTGTAGTTGACGGTCTGGTGGCGGGTGTCGTCGTCCTCGAGGCCGATGTAGGACTTGAGCTCGTCGGTGTAGATGGCCTCGGCCTCGTCGGCGACGGTGCGCCGCACGAAGTCATGGAGGGTGTTGCGGCGCACGTTGGGGATGCGCTGGAGCCGGGCCTGGCCGCCGCGCTCGATGGCCCCGGCCACCCAGTGCTTGTTGTCGCGCCAGTTCTCGCCGCGCCGCCGGCCCCCGATCATCGTCTCGTCGACCTCGACGACGCCGACCAGGGCCGGCCCCCGGAGCGGATCGTTGCCCATGGCCTCGCGGATGCGATGGCACAGGTACCACGCCGTCCGGTAGGAGCCGATGCCGAGCATCCGCTTCAACTGATTGGCCGACACGCCCTTCTTCGAAACCGTCATAATGTAGATTGCGAGGAACCACTTCCGAAGGGGCAGGTGGGGAATCGTGCATGATGGTCCCCGCCGTCACCGTGAACTGGTACTTGCATGACGCGCACTGGAACACGCCGGGCTTCGTCGAGATCTCGGGCACCTTCTTCGTGGCGCAACGCGGGCAGACCGCGCCATCCGGCCAGCGGATACCCTCGAGTACGTCTCGGCACTTCGCATCGCAGTTGTACTTGTCCATCAAGGTGATCAGATCCATGGCTCAACCTCCCAAGAAGAAGCGGCGGAAGCTGCCGAGAGACCTCCTGGACCGGTCCGACCATGACGTGATGGAGCACGTCTTCGGCAAGCGCGGGATGCGTCATCGACGCCGAATTGGAGGGCGAACCTGACGAGGAAGTTGACAGCGAATCGAGCATGGACTAAGGAAACGACTCCATTGAATATCAAAGTACACAATCACCGCTATCCACCCCGACCGCCGTCGCTCCCGCGTGGGCGGCCGGTGTGAGGACGCGCCCGGTGCCGCAGGCCAGGTCCAGGATCGGCGATCCGGCCCGCCGCGCCTCCTCCACATGCCCCGACCGCTTCGTAGATGGTCGGCATGAAGTGGCGATATACAAGGTGCGCGGCCTCCACATTCTTCCTCAAGAGTCTCTTGACATCTTCATCGACTTCATTCATCAATGGGTCTCCATTGGTCAGTTCTCTTACGAGAAAGAGATATTGCTTTATGGATTCCCTCAGAGCAGGCAGGTCGGTGCAGTGCCTGTGGCAACACTCCAGCCATGGGATAATGTGCTCGGCGTATGAGATCGGCGCGTAGTTGCACTTTTTCGTGTTGGCGCATCCGCCATCTGGCGTCAAGAACAGAACAAAGTTGCGCTTCCGCCGGTAGTTGCAGTACCTATCTACCTGATGACGCCCTTCAGGACTCTCAATCTTGTTCTCGATGGAGATATGGCGGGCGTTGTCTGTGATGAAGATATCTATGGAGCCGCCCGTAGAGTCCTCATCCTTCCAGAGTGTTGGTCCGATGTAATGCGGAGCCTCGACTCGCGCCTCGGTGACGTCGATTCTGGAGTCTCCCAGCAGAGTGCAATCTACCTGCCCCAGGAACATCTCCAGAAAGGCCGATCCCTGTCCGTGGGAACCTCTGGGGTCAAGCAACTCGGCGATGAACCTGGAATGCAACCGGACCTCATCCCCTTCCATACGCAGCACACGGAACACATTGAAGTTCGCCCCGCTGAGACGTGCGACTTGCGCTCGGTGGGAAGCGATGAACTGAGCCGCTTCCAGGAGCTGCTTTGCTTGTTCAAGTGAGGGAGTAGCCACTCTAGATGCTCTCCGAGGCTCCACGGAATCGAACATAGACCCAGGATGTAGCGTCCCTCCGTCGAACTGCTTTGCGAACGATGTCGCGCAGGTGTTCCCGCGTTTCTCGATCGACATCTTCCTCTTCCAGCATGACCCACACCCACACGGAGGGATCGTCCGTGGCATCCGGGCCCGTTTCAACGTGCCAGGAAGCGACGGGCGTGGGCAGCTCCTTCAGCTCTCTGAGGTCAGACTCTATGGTCGTTGCAGAGGGTTCCATATGTCCTTCCTTGGACAGGAAGACCATACCAAGGAGAGGCGACATCTTCAACCACGTGATGCCGGGCGGATTTCAGCGCAGCAGCAGCAACTTCCCCACCCCCTCGTACGGCCCCGCCCGCAGACGGTAGAGATAGGATCCGCTGGCCAGGGGCCGGCCCGCGTCATCGCGGCCGTCCCATGTCACCGAGTGGAATCCCGACTCCCGTGGCCCCGACACCAGGACCGCCAGCTTCTGGCCCAGCAGGTCGTAGACGGCCAGTTCCACCGAGGGCTGGTCCTCCGGCAGGGAGAAGGAGAGGTGGGTGCGGCTGTTGAAGGGGTTGGGATAGTTGGGGTGGAGGGCGAAGGCCGCCGGCTCGGCGGCGAGGTGCAGGGACGTGGCCATGGGCCGGATCTCGAAGGAGGTCACGGCCCCAACGTAGGTGAGGTCTCCGGCCGGACCCAGGTGCATGGACAGCCGGTAGCGGCCGGTCGGGACTTCATCGAAGCGCAGCTCGGAGTCGAAACGCCCCGCCTCCACGGGCAGGGTTCTCGAAGCCTCGGAGGTGTTGCCCTCGTCGAGAGGATGCAGGACCAGCTGCATCACGGTGGCGCCGGGATCCGACACTTCGCCGCTCATGTGAAGAGGCTGGCCGGCGTGGATGGAGGTCGGCAGGGGACGGTCGAGCCGCACGCGGTTGAAGTAGCGGGTGGGCACCTGGATGGGACCCTGACCTCGGGTCAGCTGCATGGGATGGAAGCTGCCGGCGAAGGGAGTCGGCTGGCGCCTCTCGACGTAGACATGGAGGGAGTAGCTCGCGGCCTCCTCATGGGAGAAGTAGATCGTCCGTGAGAACCTCCCCTCGTCGACGAGGAGGAAGAACTGCCCGGCCACGCCTCCGTCGTCGGGAAAGAACTCCATGTGGATCAGGTCGACGCTGTCGGCCGTGGTTCCCTGAAGGACCAGCGGCTCCCCGGTAGGCAGCTCCAGGGGCAGGGGAGGATCGAAGGTGATGCCGGCGAAGTGGTCGGCCGCCATGCCGTCGGGGTCGGCCGCCTTGGCCACTGGCAGGGCCACCGCGCCCAGGCGGGCCTGCGGCTCGGTCTGCAGGCTCAGGCTGGCCGTGCCGCCGCCGGCCACGCGGAGGAACTGCAGCCCCCAGGGCTTGACCCCCAGGGCGGGCGGGTCCTCTCCCAACCGGTAGGTCACCGAGGCCGGCGGGGGAAAACCCCTTCCCTCCGGGGGATGCAGGGAGGCCAGGCGATAGTTGAAGCGCGGATGGCCGCTCCGGCCGGTGCCGCTGACGTAGAGTTGCGCACCCCAGCGGGCGATCAGGTCGGCAAAGCCCTCGCCGGTGGCGGTCTCGACGTTCTCGCGGTCCACCCGGTCGGTCTGCACCAGGCGCAGCAGGACTTCCTCTCCGAGAAGATCGACCAGGCTGCGCACGAACAGGTAGGCGGCTCCGCGCTTGGCCAGGGTGCCCATGCCCGTGCTCAACCCCGCTCCTCCCGGCTGCCTCAGGAAGGAGCGCACAAGGGCGTAGTTCTCGTTCTCGTGCTCCGCCACCAAGTCCTGGGCCACGTGCGACAAACCCTCGTTGAGCCAGATCTCCTCGGAGCTGGATCGGCGCACCAGGACGTGCTGGTTGAAGTTGATGAGATGCTGGAAGTAATGGGCCAGCACAGTCCGGTACGCGTGCACGGAGGCGACCGGGGTCAGCATCATCAGATCGATCATGTTGCCGTTCCCGCCGATCCGCGCGGGCACCACGGAGGCCGCGTCGAAGATGACGACGCGGTCGATATCATGGACCAGGTGGGTGAAGAGCAGGGCGATCTTGCCGTCGCCGTCGACGTCCGACGGGGCCCCGAAGGCCCCTACCAGGACGGGGTAGTCCTCGGCGAACTGGTCGGTGACCGTCCGGATCCCTTCCTCGTCGATGTTGTCCGGGTGCTCCCGCAGGTCCACCTGGACGAAGGCCACGGCGCGCTCATTGACCGCCGCGACCCGGGCCTCGATCTCCTGGTCCAGGGAATCCAGGTCGCTGTCGAAGGTGAAGGATCGGCGGTCCCCGACCTCGTACTGCACCGCCGCCGGCTTGCCCGCCCAGTGACCGCTCTGCTGCAGCCGCAGGGCCAGCTCCCGCTCGAGCCGGCGGTCCCCGAGCTCTATGGTGTCCAGGGGGTCGGCCTCCGGGGCATGGGTGGGTTTGCCGCCGACCTGGGTGCGGTCCAGAAGGATGTCGTAGAGCGCCTCCGGGTCCGGCGCATCCAGCGGCGACGCGTAGAGGGCGAGGACCACGTCCTGCTCCCGGAGATCGACGGCGGCCTCCAGGCGCCCCTCGGCATTGGCCCGCAGGTGCACCAGGTCGGAAGACGCCTCGCGGCGCTCCAACCCGGAAAGGGCGACGGTGACCCGGGGCCGGAAGGGATCGTCGCTGAGCACGGTCAGCAGACCCCGGTCGTCCCCCGAGCCGCTGTAGCTCAGCACCACTTCCCCCGATTCCCCGGGTTCCAGCACGTCGGGCCAGGCCTCGACCGAGAAGGGGCCTTCGACCCGGGGCGGCTTCAGCTCGACCGCCCCGTGGCCCCGGTTCAGCAGCGGGACCCCCGTCTCCTGCCCGGCCAGCAGGGAGACGGCCAGCACCCCCACCTCCAGATCCGGGACGGGCGAATCCACCCCCTCGATGACGATGCTGCCGAGGATCCAGTTCGTGTCGTCCTGAAGCTCGATCTGCAGGCCCAGCCGCACCGGGCCCAGTTCGTCGTCCGTGAGGCGCACCGGAAAGCGGAAGCGTCCCTCCTCCAGGCCGAAGGGGAGCAGGCGCCGTTCCCCCTCCTCCGGAGCCAGAATCAACCGGGCTCCGCGCACCCAGGGGTGGACCTCGCCGGCGACAACCACCGGACGGTGCAACGGCCATTTCACCGGCAGGGGCTCGTCGAGCACCAGCCCGTTGAAGAAGTGCCGGGGCACCTC
>JAJDTN010000062.1 GCA_022827165.1 Candidatus Latescibacterota bacterium | reverse complement strand
GGTCGTCCCGGAGGCCGTCGTAGTCGGCGTCGATGATCTGGTCCGGCGGCGTGCCGGCATCCTGCCCGTGCGTGTCGAGCCCCATGAGCCGCAGGAAGGAGCGTCCACCCTGGGTCGTCTCCGGCTCCTTGCCGGGCACCTCGCGCAGGATCTCCACCCGGATCCGCTGGCGGTCGAACTGGCGCCCCCGGGCGAAGCCCCGGACGATGCGGTACACGTTCTTCCACTCCAGGTCCCACGTGGGGAAACCGGGGCGGGCGTCGCGGGCCTTGATCAGCTGCAGCTCCAGGGAGTCGCGGTCGGCGGCGGCGGTGCCCACCTCGCGGCCCCCGAGGGTGCGGTAGGTCACGGCCAGGGCGTGGCGGTCCTGCACCGGCGTGCGCAGGGTGATGGAGCCGAGACCGCTGTCGAGGATGTAGTCGTTGTCGGGGTCGAGGCGGTGCCAGGTGCCGATCTCGCGATGGCCCGTCGAGTCGTTGGCGGCGTCGGCCAGGTCGGCCTGGGCCCGCCCCGGGCGCGACAGCTGCTCGGCGTCGTTGTTGACGTTGAAGTCGTTGACGTAGACCTGAAGGGTGCGCTCGTCGACGGGATCCTCGGGCTGGAAGTCGGCGGTGGAGACCTCGGCGTAGTCGGGCAGGCCCTCCTTGTAGACCCGGTCGAGATAGTAGAACTGGTTGCGCACGTACTCGTAGTCGCGGATCTCGGTGGTGTCGACCTGGGCGCCGCCGCGGAAGCTCTGGCGGTTGGACTCGCTCTTCTCGTGGCTGGCGATGGTGGTGAAGCCGAAAGGCCCCAGGCGCCCCTTGGCCCGGATCCCGAAGAGGCCCTTGTGCTGCTGGTTGAAACCGACGAACCGCGTGTTCGGCAGGGAGAGGGTGGTGTTGCCCGCCTGCACCTCCTGGAAGATGTTGTCCTCGTCGCCCTTGTAATCGAGCTTGATCTGGTCGAGCTGGTCCTGCAGGTTCTGGCCGAAGGAGCTGGACAGGCCCCTGGTGTCCTGGTTGATGCGGATGTTGATCGCCTCCCCCACCTTGCCTTCCACCGAGAAGTCCGACTCCTGGTCCATGCTCAGGGCCGGGAACTTCGACGACCCTCCCGCCAGGGTCCGCACCTCGTTGGCCGTCCAGCTGCTCTTGCCGCCGATCGAGGCGGTGTGAGAGCCGTTGATGCGCAGCGATCCCTCGTCCCCGATGAACCGCCTCACCACCGGCGGCGCCGGGATCGGCACCCTCCACTCCAGGCGCCCCCGCCGGCCTTCTCCGAGGCGGGACTCGCGGCGCATTCCCTCGCGCACCTTCTGCCGCCACTTCGTCCGGTAGAGGTGGCGGTTCCCCATCTCGAGATAGCGCTCCAGGGACAGGGTGAGGGGCAGGCCGTCGTCGAACCCGGCCGACCGCGGCTGATAGTGGGCCCCGGTGGAGTCGATGGTCACCTGCTTGCTGGTGAAGGAAGTGCGCGACTCCACCAGGGGCGTGGCCGGGGGCCGCGCGCGCAGCAGCGGCGACCCGGCGCGGAAGGCGCCGTACTCCGCCGGATCGTGGAAGATCCGGTGGACGGGGGCCCGGGGCGGGGGCTCGAGGCCGATCCCCGACCGGGCCGGAAGAGGGGTGAGGACGAGAGCGCCCAGGAGCGCGCTCCCAAGGGCGAGGCGGGGGCCCGGGAAGGCACCGGGGGCCGGCCTCGGAATGGCGGGATCGGTTACGGGCACGGGCAGGCGGCGGGTCCCTTGCCTCCGGTGGCGGGAGGGGCAGGCCCCTGGAAGCGGGGTCGCCCGGCGGGCGGGTGCCGGGGAGGGCGCGGCAGCCCCGCGGGGAGCGCGGCCCCCCGCGGGGACCTCCGGCCGGGGGCCCTGGAGGCGGATCTGCGGGTCGGGGGACGGGACGGCGCCATAACCCTCTGGGAACCTACGGGAGGGGCCGGGATCCGGCAATCGGAGAAGCCGCCGCGCCGGCGGACAGCGGCGCCCGCCGAAGCAAGCGAAAGCCGTTCCTGTGTCTCGGCCGCCGGAGCGGCGGCCGAGAGACGGCGCCCAGTGACGACCGGCGCACACACCGGCGGCACCCACGGCACCCGGAGCGGCCCTCCTCCTCGCCCCGGACGGGTCCTGTCGGCGGGTCTTTAGGCAGACCCGTCACGAGGCTCCTTGGTTTCCCTCTCCCGCCATCTGCTGCGCCGGCACCTGCAGGCCTTCGCCCTCGGCTTCGGCCTGATCGTCTTCGTCCTCGAGATCGACGTCATGCTGCAGCTGCTCGACCAGCTGCTGAGCAAGGGCATCGGCCCGGGCGTCGCCGTGGAGCTGTTCCTCCGCAACCTCGCCTGGATCGTCGCCCTGGCGGTGCCGATGGCGGTGCTGATCTCGGTGCTCATGGTCTTCGGCCGGATCGCCGCCGACAACGAGATCCTGGCCTGGAAGGCGGCGGGGGTGAGCTTCGGCCACCTCCTCGCCCCCGTCCTGCTCGCCGCCCTGGTGCTGACCCTGGCCATGGTGTGGTTCAACGACCGTGTCCTGCCCGACTCCAACCACCGGACCCGGGAGCTGACCACCAGTCTGCAGCGGCGCAAGGCGGCCCTGGTCCTCAAGAAGAAGGAGGGGGTCTTCATCCGCGATCTCGGCCCCTACAGCCTGCGGGTCGGCCGCGTCGACGGGGAGTCCAACCGCCTCCACGACATCACCCTCTTCGACGCCGGGAAGAGCGGTCCCCCGACGACGTTGCGCGCCGAGGCGGGGAGGCTGGAGATCTTCGGCGGCGGCGGATACGTGCGCCTCACCCTCGAGGACGGCGAGGTCCACCGCGTCGACTCCGCCGACCCCTCCCGGACGACCCGGGGGCGCTTCCGCCGCCAGGTGGTCCACATCCGCGACCGGGACCGGGAGCTGTCCCCCTTCCGCTCCCCCTACCGCTCCGACCGCGAGATGGATGTGGCCGCCATGCTCGCCGCCGCCGATGCGGCGCGCCTCGACAACGCCCGCGCCCGCGCCGGCATCGACTCCACGGCCCTCGCCTTTCTGGCCCGGGCCCGTGACGAGACCACCGAAGTCACCCAGCTCCGGGACCAGGCCCGGCGCGCGGCCGCCTCGATCGGCCGGCAGTGGCGCCTGCACGACAGCCGCCAGCGACGGGCCGACGCCTACCTCGTGGAGGTGCACAAGAAGTTCTCCATCCCCTTCGCCTGCGTCGTCTTCGTCCTCGTGGGCGCCCCCCTGGGGGCCCTCGTGCGGGTCCGCGGGGCCACCCTCTCCATCTCCCTGAGCCTGGTGTTCTTCTTCGCCTACTGGATCTTCCTGATCGGCGGCGAGCGCCTCGCCGACCGCGGCTTCGTCTCCCCCGGGGCGGCGATGTGGGCGCCGAACCTGTTCTTCGGCCTGCTGGGGCTGCTGCTGGTCCGCGCCCATGTCCTCGACCGCCCCCTGCTCGGGCTGCGCGAGCGGCTGCGGCGCCCCACCGAGGCCTCGTGACCCTCCTCGACCGCTACCTCCTGCGCCGCTTCCTCGCCTGTCTGGGACTGAGCGCCGCGGGGATGTGGGGACTCGCCGCGGTGGTCGACCTCACCGAGAACATCGACACCTTCATCGACCACCAGGCCTCGCTCCTCCAGATCGCCCGCTACTACCTCTACCGCTCCCCCTACTGGATCCTGCTCACCCTTCCCGTCACCACACTCCTCGCCACCTTGTTCTGCCTCTCGGGCCTGGCTCGCCGCTCCGAGATCGCCGCCGCAAAGGCCGCCGGCATCGGTCTGCACCGCTTTCTCGCGCCTCTCTACGCGTTCTCCGTCGTCATGGCGGGAGCGACGTTGTTGTTCACCGATCTCGTCGTCCCCCCCGCCACCTGGCACTACAACAGCACCCGCGACGAGATCCGCTCGTACCGCCGCTCGGACGGCTCCCGGCGCCAGGTGCTGCTGCAGGACGTGGACGGCCAGTTCCTCTTCGCCCGCTCCTACGATCACCGCCGCCGGAGAGCCGAGGACGTCACCTGGGAAAGGACCCGTGGGAGCCGCACCCTCGAGCGCGCCACGGGCCGCTCGGCCTCCTGGCGCCCCGGCGACGGCCGCTGGATGATGCACGAGGGCCAACGCCAGCTCTTCGAGGAGTCGGGGACCGCCGCCGCTTTCTTCGACAGCCTGGCCCTGACCCGCCTGACCCTGCTGCCGGAGGACCTCGCCCGCCAGCAGAGGGAGCCGGAGGAGATGGACTTCTCCGAGCTGGCCGGGTACGTGCGCAGGGCCCGCGCCAACGGCGAGGACGTGACGCGGCTCCTCGTCGACCTGCACCTGAAGGTCTCCTTCCCCTTCACCTGCCTCGTCATCCTGCTCCTGGGGGCGCCCCTCGGGGCCGACGCCCGCCGCGGCGGCGGGGACCGCCACTTCGGGCTCGGCGTGCTGATCTGCTTCGCCTTCTACGGATCGGTGAAGGCCGGCCAGGCCCTGGGGTGGAACGAGATTCTGGCGCCCTCGCTCGGCGCCTGGCTGGCCAACCTGGTCTACGGCGCGATGGCGGTCCTGCTGCTGCGCCGGGCCCACACCTGAGGCGGTGACGCCCCCGGCTAAGTGAGCCCCTGCTGGAGATGGAAGATCTTCAGCTTGAGGGCGGGGGAGATGCCCTTCCACTTCTCGATGAGGTCGGAGGCCTGCGAACGGCTGTCCTCCCCGGAGATCTTGTCCCCGAGGCTCATCAGCAGCCTGGCCATGAGCTCGACCCGGTCCTCGGAGGCGCCCACGGTGAGCCGCTCCAGATCGTCCAGGACGTCGGCGCCGATCTTCTCGCGGGTGTTGCCCATCGCCTTCTCCAGAAAGGCGGCGTGGCGCCGGCCGAAGGCCTCGTCGGCGACGCTGCGGTTGACCAGGAAGCGGATCAGATCCGCCCCCGGCCGCTGCTGCAGCAACTCGGCCGCCAGGCGCGACATCCGCCTCTCCTCCTGCTTGCGCCGCGACTCCCCGGGCTTCGCGTCCAGCGTCCAGGCGGTGCGGCCTCGCCCGTCCACGAGGAGATCGAAGACCGAGGGCTGAGGCAAGCGGGAGAGGACCTTCCCCAAGGCCTGATCGTCCGTCGAGGCCGACACGCGCAGCAGGTGGTCCACGGACCGGGGCGCGAGGTTGGGGTGCATGCCGGTGAGCTTGGCCGCCAGGATGCGGCCGGCCTCGGGGCCGGCACCCGCCAGAAGCGCGTCGAGCAGGGCCTCCAGCGTCTCGGGGTTGACCGGCAGACCCAGGGCCGCCTCCCGGACCACGGACGCGGCCGGGTGCCGCAGGAACTCCTGCACCACGTCCCGGTGCCGCAGCACCCAGACGAGGGACGCCGCCGCCGCCGGATCGGTCTCGGCGCGGGCCCAGCCGAGGACCCGCTGAACCGAGGAGCGGCTGAACAGCCACTGGCGGTGGAAGCCGAGGACCTGGATGGCCACCAGCCGGCGGGAGTCGGCCGGGTCCTCGACGATCCGGCACAGGCGCTCGACCCCCTCTTCCGTGGGCACCAGGACTCGCAGGCGGGCCACGGCGCCCATGCGCTCCGCGGGACTTCCGGCGCCGGCGGCGGCAGCGACCAGGGCCTCCAGGTCCGGATGGGACTCCTCGGCGGCCGGCTCCGGATGCTCCTGGTCCTGGGCGGACCCTTCCTCCCCGGGATCGCCGGGATGCAGGTGACGTACGTCGAAGACCATGGCTCAACGCCCCCGGGCGGCGGCAGGGTTGGCGCCGCCTCCCTGGAGGAAGAACTCCTTCAGGAACCCGTTGATCTGCTCCATGGCCAGGCGCGACCGCACCAGACCGTCCCGCCCGGGATCCTCGAGGAACTCCTCGATGGCGGCCAGCGGCTGGACCAGCCCCTCCCGGAGGCGGCCGTACAGCTCCTCCTGGGCCTCGGCCTGGATGTGGGAGACCTCCTCCAGCAACGACACGTCGCGCAGCAGGATGAGGACAGCCGTGCCCGACGGCAGCTCGCGGCGGTGGAGGGTGATCTCCAGCGCCGAAGGCTCGATGAGGGAGAAGGAGTGGGGCTCGCCGTTGTCCAGGGCGGCCACGGGATCGACTCCGGCGATCCTCTCGAAGGCCTTGCCATCGAGGTCGGCCAGGGGCACCCCGAGCATCTCCGCGGCACGGTGGTTGACCACCTCGGCGGCCCCGGAGGAGTGCAGCACGAGGAGGCCGAAGGGCAGGGCGTCGAGGATTCCCGGATCGTCGAGGGGGCCGCCGGCGATCAACTCGGTGAGGGCGTGCGGGAATCCCCGGGCCGGGGCGGCGTCAACCTCGGCGGGTGCAGGGCCTTCGTTGGCGGGGATTTTCACTCCCGGGGCTTCGTCCGCACCGGGCCTCAGGACGTAGCCGGCGCCGGCGGCCTCGAGGAAGCCGGCCTCGCGGAGACCGGCCAGGGCCGCCGCCGTGTCGGTCTCGGGTGAGCCGAGGCGAAGGCCGAGGGCCTTGACGTCGTCGTCCAGAAAGGGATTGCGCCGCCACTCCTCCAGCATGCGGCGCTTGAGGTCCGCCATCGGTGGCCCGGGAACCACCGGAATGTCCCAGTCGTACATGATCCTTCCACTGCCTGACGGCCGGCGCGACAAAGAGGAACCGGCGACCGTGGTGGATACCCGGGGAGGGCTGGAACGAACCGCATTTTCACAGGGGGGGTAGCCTTCAATATAACCGGTCTCGCCCTTGTCCTGCAAGCGGCTGCAGGGCCGCGATCAGACCCCTCCTGCCTCCTGCACCGTGACCTGCAGGCTGAAAGGATCCGACGGATCCTCCAGGGCCAGGATCACCTCCATGTCTCCGTCGAGGACGACCGATGCCTTGCGCCGGACCCGGAGCCCCTGTTCCGGCGGGACCCTGAGCACCAGGTCGAGCTTCAGCTCGGTGCCGGCGCTCAGGCTTCCCCCGCCCACGTCCCGCCGTTCCCCCGGCCCTACGACGGCCCGGACGATGTCCGCCTCGTCCTGCTCTCCGGCCCGCAGGTAGGCGACCTCCACCGCAAACGGCGTCCGGTTGTCGACCAGAACGGATCCGTCCTCCGGTGGGGCGCCGTTGTCCGGATCGACGACATCCGTCCCGCCGCCCCCGCAAGCGAGCATCGCCGCGGCGGCTCCCGCCGGCCCCAGCCATTGCAGCAACCGCCCGAAAGTCCGGGGGCGGAGCTGATTGCGTACGGTCCAAGTGGGTGGTATACTTGCCCTTACCCCCACTTCGGCGGCGCCGTTCCCGGATGTCCGCCATCGCTCTCGTCCCACCGCCTCTCTCCCCGTCCGCTTCCACGGACCCTCCATCTTGCACCTGTGCCGGTTGCTGCTCGCATTGGTGTGCCTATTCGCCGCCCCGGTCACCACGGCCGGGGACGTGCACATGGTGCGGCCGGGCGACACCCTGTCGCAAATCGCCCAGCGCTACCGCGTCAGCCTCGCAGACCTGCGGCGCTGGAACCGGCTCTCCTCCGATGCCATCACCGTGGGCCAGCGGCTGGAGGTCTCGGCCCCCGCCAGCTCCTACATCGTGCGGCCCGGCGACAGCCTTTCCCGGATCGCCCATCGTCACGGCCTCACCTCCGCCGACCTGCGACGCTTCAACAACCTGACAGGCGACCGCATCCGCCCGGGCCAGGTGCTCCGCCTGCGGCGGCAGCCGGAGAGGCCGGCCAGGTACGTGGTGCGCCCGGGCGACACCCTCTCGGAGATCGCCGTCGCCCACGGCACGACCACCGCCGAGCTGCTCCGTCTAAACGCCATCAGCGGTGACGCCATCCGGGCCGGCCAGTCCCTGCGCCTCGCAGGAGAGGTCCCGAAGGCCTCGAAGACCCCGGAAAAGTACGTGGTCCGCCGCGGCGACACCCTCTCCGAGATCGCCGTCCGCTTCGATGTCCAGCTGGGGCTGCTGCGGCAGCTCAACGACCTGGAGGGTGACCGCATCCGGGTCGGCCAGAGGCTGCGCCTGCGGCCCTCGCCCAAGCAGGCGAGCATCCACGTGGTGCTGCCCGGCCAGACCCTCTACCAGATCGCCGCCCTGTACGAGATCGATCTCGGGCGCCTGCGCCACCTGAACGGCCTCGAGGGCGACCTCATCCGGCCTGGGCAGAAGCTACACCTTCGCCCGACGCCGGCAACGGTGCTCGTAGTCGAGCGCGGCGACGCCCTCTGGGAGATCGCCCGCGCCTACGGCCTGTCGGTGGCGGACCTGAAAGCCCTCAACCGTCTCCAGGGGGACAGCATCTATCCGGGGCAACGGCTGCTCCTGGGACAGGACCGCAGGCCGCGGCTGGCCAGCTACACCGTCGTCCGCGGCGACAACCTGTCGGAGATCGCCCAGCTCCACCAGATGAGCGTCGCCGAGCTCCGGCGTCTCAACGATCTCTCCAGCATGGTCATCCACCCCGGTCAGAAGCTGAAGGTCCGGCCGCTGCTGGGGCGACCGGGACGGTCCGACCCGTCCCAGCTCGACCCGTCCCGGATCCCCTGGGATCGGCTCCTGATCGACGTGGCCGGCCTCCGGCGCATCGCCCGCGACAACGGTCCGTACTACGGACAGCGCCCCCGGGCGCGCCGCCAGCCGAGCCGGAACTACGCCGAGAAACACCCCCCCTCCCCCCTGCGGACCTACCGGCAGGCGAGGAAGCTCTGGGACCGGTTCGAGGGCGAGGTCGGCCGCCTCGGCCGCCTCGGCAACGACCTGGCCGGGTGGCACTTCGTGCTCGACCCCGGGCACGGGGGCATCGATCCCGGGGCGATCGTGCGGACCATCGCCGGCGACGGCACCCGCCTCTACATCGTCGAGGACGAGTACGTCTACGACATCACCCTGCGAGCCTACGTGCTGCTTCGGCTGCACGGGGCCAACGTCGACGTCACGCTGTTGAGCCCCAACCATCTCATCCGCCGGACGGAGCCGCCGACGCAGACCTTCGTGCACCAGCAGAACGAGGTCTTCAACAGCTTCGCCCTCAACCGCGCCGACCACCCGCGCCAGTGGCCCATGGGCAACTCCAGGGGCCTCAAGGCCCGGGTGCAGATCACGTGGGACGCCCTGCGCAAGGCCCCCAGGGGGCGCTCCATCTTCCTCTCCTTCCACGCCGATCACGACCCCAACTCCCCCCAGGCGCCCCTGGTGCTCTACTACGAACGGCACGGCAAGCGCGACGATGCCTCCCGCCGCTTCGCCCGCGCCCTGCTGCCCGCCCTCGGCGCCGGCGGCCGGACCCGCGGTCAGTCCCTGGCGGTCCTGCGCGGCAATCCCGCTTCGGTGAAGGTCCTGGTGGAGGTCGCCAACCTCGCCTACGTCGATCACGCCTGGGCCCTGCGCTTCGAGCAGCACCGGCAGCGGGAAGCGGAGAAGGTCGTCCGCGGCGTGCTGGACTACGTGCGCAGCAAGCAGTTTGGCGCGGCGCTGATCCCCAGAACGAAGAAAGGCCCCGGGCAAGCAACTCCCC
>JAJDTN010000326.1 GCA_022827165.1 Candidatus Latescibacterota bacterium | reverse complement strand
CCCCAACGACGAGCCGGGCATGAGCCCCATGGAGCTGTGGAGCAACGAGGCCCAGGAGCGCTACGTCCTCGTCGTCGGCGCCGGCCGCCTGGAGCGGTTCCGCGAGATCGCCGGCCGCGAGCGCTGCCCCATCGCCGTCATCGGGCGGGTCACCGGCGACGGCCGCCTCACCCTGGAGGACCCGCTCTTCGGCAACCGCCCCGTGGACGGCCTGCCCCTGGAGGCCCTCCTGGGCAAGCCCCCGCGCATGGTGCGAGACGTCCGCCGGCGGCCAGGGGGCGGCGGCGGCTTCGCTCTCGACGGCGTCGATCTGGCCGAGGCGGCGGAACGCGTGCTGCGCTTCCCGGCGGTGGCGGCCAAGAGCTTCCTCATCTCCATCGCCGACCGCACCGTGGGCGGCTGCATCGCCCGCGACCAGATGGTCGGCCGCTGGCAGGTGCCGGTCTCGGACTGCGCCGCCACCCTCACCGGGTTCCGCGGCCACACGGGCGCCGTCATGGCCATGGGGGAGCGCACCCCGGTGGCCGTGGTGGACGGCCCGGCGGCGGCGCGGCTGGCCGTGGCCGAGGCGGTGACCAACCTCGCCGCCGCGCCGGTGGGCGCCATCGAGAAGGTGAAGCTGTCGGCCAACTGGATGTGCGCCTGCGGCGAGGAGGGGGAGGACGCCGCCCTCTTCGACACGGTTCGCGCCGTGGGCCTGGAGTTTGGCCCCGCCCTCGGCGTGTCGATCCCGGTGGGCAAGGACAGCCTCTCCATGCGCGCCGTGTGGAGCGACAGCGTCGGCCAGGAGCACACCGTGGCCGCCCCCCTGAGCCTGGTGGTCTCCGCCTTCGCGCCGGTCACCGATGTGCGCGGAATCGTCACCCCGGAGCTGAAGCCGGATGCGGAGACGCGGCTGCTGCTCGTTGATCTCGGCCGCGGCCGCGACCGCCTCGGCGGATCCTGCCTGGCCCAGGTCCACGGCCGCCTCGGCGAGGAGGTCCCCGACGTGGAGCCCGCCGACGTGCGCGGACTCTTCGCCGCCCTGCAGGCGCTGCTGGCCGAGGGCCTGCTGCTGGCCTGCCACGACCGCTCCGACGGCGGCCTCTTCGCCTGCGCCGCGGAGATGGCCTTCGCCGGGAGGCGGGGCGTTCGCCTGCGCCTGGCGGAGGGGGCGGAGCCGCTGGCGGCGCTGTTCAGCGAGGAGATCGGCGTCCTGATGCAGGTTCGCGCGGGCGACGCGGAGCGGGTGCGGGAGGAGTTCGCCGCCCACGGACTCGGCGAGTGCGTGCGCGACATCGGATCCCCGGTGGAGGGCGACGCCTTCGAGGTCTGCCTGGGCGACGCGGAAACCCCGGTTTACCGCGAGGACCTGGGCACGCTGGAGCAGGCCTGGGCCGAGCTGAGCTACCGCATGGCCGAGCAGCGCGACGATCCGGACTGCGCCCGCGAGGAGCACGAGGCCATCGCCGACCGCGGGGACCCCGGGATCACCTGCCGCGTCCCCTTCGAGTTCGGTGCCCCTCGCCAACCGCGGGAGGAGTCCGAGAGCACCGGCGAAACCGGCGGCCCCGGGCGCACGGGCGTCGTCCCCTCGGCGTCCGGATCCTCGGGCCATGCACGGGGAAAGCCCGCGAGCACCGCCGACACCGGCGGGCCCCGGCCGACGCGCGGCGTCCCCCCGGAGTCCGGCGCCCCGGCCGTGGTCGAGGCCCGGCCCCCCGTGGCCATCCTGCGCGAGCAGGGCGTCAACGGCCAGGTGGAGATGGCCGCCGCCTTCGACGCCGCCGGCTGCCGCTCGGTGGACGTGACCATGACCGACCTGCTCGCCGGCCGCGCCGACTTGGCCGACTTCGCGGGCCTGGCCGCCTGCGGCGGCTTCAGCTACGGCGATGTCCTCGGCGCCGGTGCCGGCTGGGCGCGCACCATCCTCTTCCACGACGGCCTGCGCCGCATGTTCGAGGCCTTCTTCGCCCGCGGCGAGAGCTTCGCCCTCGGCGTCTGCAACGGCTGCCAGATGCTGTCGCTGCTCTCCGAGCTGATCCCCGGCGCCGAGGGCTGGCCGCGCTTCACCCACAACCGCTCCGGCCAGTTCGAGGCGCGGCTGTCGTCGGTGGAGATCCTGGAGTCGACGTCGGTGCTGCTGCGCGGCATGGAGGGCGCCCGCCTGCCGGTGCCCGTGGCCCACGGCGAGGGCCGCGCCGAGTTCGACGACCCCGCCGACCTGGGGCGCCTGGCCGCCGGGAGCCGCGTCAGCGCCCGCTTCGTAGACGGCCGCGGGGCCGCGGCCTCCGCCTATCCGGCCAACCCGAACGGCTCGCCGGAGGGGGTCACCGCCCTGTCCAGCGCCGACGGCCGCGTGACGATCATGATGCCCCACCCCGAGCGCGTCTTCCGCGTCGTGCAGCTGAGCTGGCGCCCGCCCGAGTGGGAGGACCGCGAGTTCAGCCCCTGGCTCAGGATGTTCGAAAACGCAAAGGAGTTCGCCACATGACCGATCCCGTTCGCTGGGGTATCCTGGCCACCGGCCGCATCGCCGGGGTCTTCGCCCGCGGCCTGGCCGACGCCGGCTCCGACCTCGTTGCCGTGGGCTCGCGCCGCCAGGAGACGGCCGACGCCTTCGGAGATGAGTTCCGGGTCCCGAGGCGCCACGCCTCGTACGAGGCCCTGGCCGCCGACCCGGAGGTCGACGTCGTCTACGTCTCCTCCCCTCACCCCATGCACTGCGAGAACACCCTCCTGCTGCTGGAGCACGGCAAGGCGGTCCTGTGCGAGAAGCCCTTCACCATCAACGCCGCCGAGGCGCGGCGGGTGATCGTGGAGGCCCGCCGCCGGCAGTTGTTCCTCATGGAGGCGATGTGGACGCGGTACATCCCCGCCGTGGCCCGTGTCCGCGAGCTGATCGCCGCCGGCGCCGTGGGCGAGCCCCGCATGGTGCAGGCGGACTTCGGCTTCCGCGCCCACCTCAACCCCGAGGGGCGGCTCTTCAACCCCGACCTCGGCGGCGGCGGCCTCCTCGACATCGGCATCTACGTCCTCTCCCTGGCGAGCATGGTCTTCGGCCCCCGCCCAAGGGACGTGGCCTCCACCGCCCACCTCGGCGAGACCGGCGTCGACGAGCAGGCGGGGATGACGCTGCGCTGGCCGGGGGGCGAGCTGGCCGTCCTCAGCTGCGCCGTGCGCACCAGCACCCCGGGGGAGGCCCGCATCTTCGGCACCGAGGGCTCCCTCCTGCTCCACAGCCCGTTCTTCAAGTGCTCCACCCTCACCCTCAAACGGGGCGACGAGGAGGAGCGCCTGGAGATCCCCGTGGAGGGCAACGGTTACAACTACCAGGCCCTGGAGGTCGAGCGCTGCCTGCGCGAGGGGCGGTTGGAGAGCGAGACCATGCCCCTCGACGAGAGCCTGGCTCTCATGGAGCTGATGGACCGACTGCGGGCCCAGTGGGGACTCGTCTACCCGACGGAGAGATGAACCGATGGAATACGGACAGCCGGCCTGGACGGAGAACAAGGTCTCCCGCATCGTGCAGGGAACGATCATGCTTCACGAGGACCAGCAGGAGGAGGGCTTCGAGTTCCTCGACGCCGTGTGGGCCTCGGGGATCAACGCCTTCGACACGGCCGCCCTCTACGGCGGCGGCACCTGCGAGCGCGTCCTCGGACGGTGGCTGGAGGACCGCGGCCTGCGCGACCAGGCCTTCGTCCTCGGCAAGAGCTGCCACCACAACTCAGACCGCCGGCGCGTGACCCCCTACGACATCGCCGCCGATCTCGCCGACTCCCTCGCCCGCCAGCGCCACGACTACCACGACCTGCACTGCCTGCACCGAGACGACCCGCGGGTCCCCGTAGGGCCGATCGTCGAGGCCCTCAACGAGCACCTCGAGGCCGGCCGCATCCGCGCCTTCGGCGGCTCCAACTGGACGACCGCGCGCCTGCAGGAAGCCAACGAGTACGCCGAGGCCCGCGGCCTGCGCGGCTTCGTCGCCTCGAGCCCCAACTTCGGCCTCGCCGACGAGAAGGAGACCCCC
>JAJDTN010000037.1 GCA_022827165.1 Candidatus Latescibacterota bacterium | reverse complement strand
ATCGCCGACGGCCAGCTGCCGGTCTGGACGTTCTTCATCGGCACCGGCTCCCCCGTCTTCCAGACCTACGGCTTCGCCTTCTTCTACCTCGCGGGGCTCGTGGACCGGGTCCTCGGGGATCTCTCCCTGACCCTGAAGCTGGTCATGTTCGCCGCCCACCTTGCTTCCGGCCTCGGCATGTACCACCTGGCCGCCAGCCTCTGCCGCTCCCGCGCCGCCGGGTTCATCGCCGGCCTGGGATACGCCCTCTGCTTCTGGCACACCCAGCACGTGCTGCTCATGGGCCGCCTGCCCCTGTCCCTGTTCTACGCGGTCCTGCCCTGGGCCTTCTACTGGATCGAGGAGGTCGTCGATTCCCCGCGCAGGATGCGGGCGGCCCTGCTCGGCGGGGCGAGCCTGGCCCTGCTCGCCTTCACCCACCCCGGGTACGGCGCCTTCGCCATGACCCTGGCCGGCGGCTACGCCCTGGTGCGCCTGTGGTCCTGCCGCGGCCGTTCCGACGGCGGCGCGATCCTTGGCGCCGGCCTCCTGCTCTTCGGCCTCGGCATCGCCTTCGGGTCCTACATGAACGTGGGCCTCTACTTCGAGCGCGCCTACACGGGGATGCACGACTTCGCCATCGACCTGTCGAGCGTCTCCGACCCCACCTGGCGGCACCTGCTGGGCTGGTCGAACATGCGCTTCTGGCTGATCCCCCCCCAGCCGTATCACTGGTACGGCGGCTACCTGGGGATCTCCCTGTGCGCCCTGGCCGGGGCCGGGGGGGTGCTCCTGCTGCGCCGGCGGGACGGCCGCTTCGCCGCCTGCTGGGTCTGCCTGATCCTCAGCCTGCTGGTGGTCGCCGCCTACCGCCTGCCGCCGATCAGCTCGCTGCCCCTGATCCACTCCTTCAACGCATCGCGCTACCTGCTCTTCCTCTCCTTCTTCCTGGCCCTGGCGGCGGGCCTCGGCGCCCACCTGCTCCTCGAGCGGGTTCCCGCGGCCTCCCGGCGCAGCCGATGGTGCACGGTCCTGCTCCTGGCGATCGGCGTCGATCTCTTCCCCACCACCTTCCAGCAGCCCTACCTCGGCAGCGGCTACCTGCCCTCCGGATGGCGAGACGACACCTTCGCCGAGGCGGCCGAGGCCGCCCGGCCCTTCGAGGAGCGGGGCGAGCTGCCCGCCTACCGGGCCCACTGGATCGCGGCGGGCGTCTACCCCTACAAGCGGCGGGCGAGCATGCTCCGCGAAGGGGCGACGCCGATTGCGGAGTCCTTCCATCCCGGGGAGCTGCGCACCCTCGGCACCTTCACCGCGCCCTTCACCGACTGGGCCATACAGGTCCTGCCGGAGATGGACTCCCTCCAGCCGCTGGCGGACCACCCGGGCGGCGAGGCCCTGATGGACGGCCTCCGCCTTCTGGACACGCGCTTCGTCGTGACCACCTCCAACGAGCGCGCCACCGGCTTCGCCTTCATCATGGAACACACTCCCCTGGTCGTCTCCGGGCGCCTGCAGGGCTACGACGAGGGGGCCGTGGACCGCGCCGGCCTGTCCGCGCGCTTCGGCGAGGACCTGGACGAGCGGGAGGCGCGGATGCTGTGGATCATCCTGGGGACGGGGCTCCACCCGGGCAGCGGCCTCTCCTGCGAGCGCATCCTCGTCCGCGGCCTGGAGGGCCACCGCGATCTGGGGACGGCGCCCACGGCGCGGGTCCTCCACCACCGGGTCGACCACCAGGAGGTGGAGATGAGGGTGGCGGTCTCGGCCAGGTGCTTCGCGCGCCTGGCCTACGGGTACTGGCCCTATCTCGAGGTCACCGTCGACGGAGCGCCGGTGCGGCCCATGGAGACGGCCGGCCGCTTCCTGGCCGTCCCGCTGGAGGCCGGCGAGCACGTGATCGCCATCCGGGCGCGCCTGTCCCCCCTGAGGAAGGGGTTGCTGCTGCTGGCGGGGGTCTGCCTCGCGGGAGCCCTGGCCCTGGTCATCCGTGAACGCCGAAGCGACACAGAAGAGGTGAACCCATGAACGACGGCTCCGAGGCCTCCCGGGCCCTGATCCAGGCCTTCTTCCACCTCCATCCCGCCGAGGCCGCCCGGGCCCTCGGGACCGCGCCCGTGCCCGAGGCCCTGGGCCAGCTCGACGCCGGCGGCGGGCCCGAGTCGGCCCGGGTCTTCGAGCGCCTCGACCCGGACCGGGCCGTCCAGCTTCTCGAGGAAATGGACGAGGCCCTGTTCCGGCGGCTCTGGACCTCCATGGACCCCGGCGTCGGCGCCGCGCTGCTGGCCCGGCTCGCCCCCGGGGCCCGGCCCCCGCGCCTGGCCGCCCTGCCCCGCGAGCTGGCCGCCGAGATGGAGGAGCTCATGCGCTATCCGGCGGGATCGGCGGGCCGGCTCATGGATACGGCGGTGACCGTGTTCCGCGCCGACGAGACCGCCGGTGAGGCTCTCGACCGGATCCGCTCCTTCCCCGAGCGGCGCGTCCACGACCTGTGCGTGATCGACGGCGCCGGGCGGCTCACCGCCGTGCTGCCCCTGCAGGAGGTCGCCGTGGCCCAGCCCGGGGAGAGCCTCGGCGGACTCGCCCGCAGACCGCCGGTCAGCGTGCAGGCCATGGCCTCCCGCGAGGAGGTGGTGGAGCTGCTCGAGGCCCACAAGCTCTCCTCCCTGCCGGTGGTCAGCTTCGAAGGCCGGGTGCGGGGGATCCTTCGCCACGAC
>JAJDTN010000246.1 GCA_022827165.1 Candidatus Latescibacterota bacterium | reverse complement strand
GCGGCGATCCTGACCGCCGCGGGCTCCGGCGGCTGCGCCTCCTTGCGGCAGTTCCTGGGGGACACCCTGGTGCCGGTGCAGACCGAGGTCGATCTCGGGCGCAGACTGGCCGCCCGGATCGAGGCCGAGCACCGCGTCCTGCGGGACCGGCAGATCCAGCGCTACGTGCGGTTCCTGGCCAAACCGCTCATCGAGCAGGCCTGGCGCGACCGGCCCGGCATCGACTACCAGGTCACCGTCCTCGACGACCCGGACCAAGTCAACGCCTTCGCCCTCCCCGGCGGCCCCACCTACGTCTTCACCGGCCTCATGCTCCTCGCCGGCGACGAGTCCGAACTGGCCAGCGTGCTGGCACACGAACTGGGCCACGTGGTGGCCCGCCACTCGGCCGAGCAGCTGGCCTCGAGGTGGGGAATTCAGGTGGTTACGAACATCGCCCTCGGAGAGGATCCCGAGGCGCTGGCGGCCATCTTCGCGGACTTCAGCGCCGGAGGCTTCATGGCCAGCTTCAGCCGCGAGGACGAGCTCCAGGCCGACGACCTCGGCCTGCGCTATCTCACGGCGGCCGGCTACGACCCCCGCGGCATGGTGCGCATGTTCCAGGGCCTGCAGTCGGTGGAAGGAGGCTCGTCCCGCCCCCTCGGGGGGCTGCTGGCCACGCACCCGGCCACGGCCGAGCGCATCGAGCGCCTGCAGCGGCGCATCGACCGGATGGGCGGGGATCTGCCGCAGCGCCGGCAGGGGCCCCGCTACCGGGAGATGATGGCTGCTCTGCGTCGATGAGACGCGCCCCCGCGTCGGCGGCCGTCCGCCTTGCCCGCGTCCAGGGGGCCGAGTATCGTACTTCCCCATCCGGGCACCGCGTCCCGGCCCCCTCCCCGGCCCCGCGACAAGCCAGCCTCCTGATCGAATCAACAAGACCCAGCGCGAGCCCGGGCCGCCCTCGGCCCGGAGGGCCCCGGCCGTTCATGCGGCGCCGGGTGCTTCATCTCGCCGCCCTCCTCCTCCTCGGCCCGACCGCCGGCGGCGCCGAACCCCTCGTCGTCGAGAACCCGTCCCTGCCGGCCGGGCTCTTCCTCACCGCCGGCCTCGGGGTCGTCGATCTCGAGCCCGGCACGGGCCTCGACATCCCTCTCGGCCTGACCGCCCTCGCCCCGCGCCACCACGTGATGGCCACGGTCACCGTCGCCGACTTCGCCCTGCTGCAGTCCAAGGAGATCCGCTACCGGCCCCGCTTCTACCGGGGCTACGACGTCTGCCTCGACACGGTGACCGGAGACTTGGTCCCCTACCGCCTCTGCCGGGGCAAGACCAACACCCTGCGTTCCTTCTCCGTCGATCTCAGTCTGCTGCCGGTGGAGATGGTCTACGTCGCCGACCGGCCGGGGGTGCTCCACCTCGGCCCGGGCTGGCGCGGCCAGGACCCGCGCACCTTGTACGGCACCATCGGCATGTTCTTCCCCTCCCCCACGGGCAACGCCATCGGCGCGCGGCTGGCCATGGGCCGCGAGTTCATCTACATCGGCTTCACCTGGGGGCGGGACCTGCGCCGCCTCCCGGGGCTCTGAGCCGCTGGCGCCGGCCTCAGTCCGCGGTCACGTAGCGCAGCACCTCCACCACCTGCTCCGGCTCCTCGGCCACGGCCAAAGCTGCGGCGTCGACCTCCTTCAGGGGATGGGTGAGGCCGGCGTCGTGGAGGACGATCAGCGGCTTGCCCAGGGCCGCGGCGAAACCGGCGTCGAAGGCGGCGTTCCACTGCCGGTAGCGGTCCCCGAAGCGGACCACCACCGCGTCCGCCCGGCGCAGCAGCGTGCGTGTGCGGATGGCGTTGAGGCCGGCGCCCTTGCGGTCCTTCCAGAAGGCCTTCTCCTCCGGACCGAGGATCGACACCCCGCAGTCGTCGCTGGCGCCGTGATCGGTGACCGGGCTCGTGAAGTCGACGGGCAGCCCCGCCTCTTCGGCGCCGGCGCGGATGCGTTCGCGCCAGTCGCTGTGGATCTCCCCGGAGAGGTAGATCTCCCATCTGCGGTTCATGGCGATTGCTCCCTCGTTTACCTAACAGCGGGGGACCGTCACACATCCAGTTCCATTTGAGGGACGTTCGGCTTCTCGATCTTCAGGCCGTCTATTTTGCCGTCCAGGCGAAGCAGGCGGCCTTCGTAGGTGAAGAAGGCACCAACCTCCCACAAGATCGCCGTAGCCAAGTGAATGGCGTCCGGTGTGCCCATTGTTCTTGCTTGCCCGTCATTGCCCTCCACTTCATACTGCAAACGGATTTCTCCTGCCTTCGTACATATCCTGGCGCTTGGTTCAACCTCGGACGTCTCGGGTGACGTCTCGATGTAGCGGCCGAACTCGGCCATACCACTCCGATCACTCTTCCGTATGACCTCGGTGTACACGATGGTAGACAGGACTATGTGGATTCTGCCCTTCCGGACCTCCGATCCAACCGATGCCAGGACTCTCTTTTCCTCTTCGTTTGGCCTATCCTCCCCATCCTGCAAGTGGGAGATGAACACACATGAGTCAAAATAGACACGCCTCGGTCTACTCTCCTGCATCACGCAGTTCCCTGACGTACTCTTCAGATGGCTTGCCGCCCGTCATTCCCGGGGCGCTCCCTCGGAGATCCTCCCATGTTGGAGGGGTTTCCAGGACTTGCATGTCGGACACTTCAATGCGATGAGGGAACACTTCGCCGGACCTGTAGATCTTCTTTCCTGTGACGACGACATAGCGATCAATGGCCGCCCCTGCCTGTTGTATCATCTCTTGGGGAATCTTGCACTCGACCACCGCGGGTCCAGCCATCGGGTAGATCCGGATTTCCTCTTTGCCATGGGTGTTGAT
>JAJDTN010000153.1 GCA_022827165.1 Candidatus Latescibacterota bacterium | reverse complement strand
GGTCGAGGCTGGCCGTGAAGTTCAAGGCGTTGACCGGGGGATCCCAAGAGGTGTTCAGATCGCCGTCAACGACCTCGATGCGGTTGGCCGGCGTGCCGACGGCCAGGTTCTGGCCGTCGATCTGCTTCAGACGCAGCCCCCCTTCGGGGTGGCCGGAATCGATCCCCCCGGGGAACCCGGCCACGGCGGATCGGGCCCCGGCGGGCAGGCCCTCCACGCCCGCCAGGTCGAAGCTGCCCTTCTGGACCAGGCTCCACTCGAGGTCCTCCGCTTCAACCGTGGTCCAGTCGATGTCGTCCTGGGGCGCATCGCTCCAGTACCAGCTCTGGATGCTGCGGTCCGTCGTGGTATGTACGCCCGCCAGCGTATCGGCGGCGACGACGGACACCATGCCGTGCCCCCCCCCAAGGCCGTGGTTCACGACCCGGACGGCGATGTGGTTGCCGCCGTTGGCCACCTCCACCGGAATCTCGGCGGCCCTCCGGGCTTCCGCGGCGGCTCCGACCGGCTCACCGTTGAACCAGACCTGGAAGCTGTCCACGGCGGCGACGTACAGCGTCCCGGGACGGGCTCCTTCGGCGGCGAAGGTGTTCCGGTAGTGAATCGCCGTTGGCCACCGCTCCAGGTCGACGAGATGATCCTCGGCCTCGACCGCAGTGCCGCAGGCCACGGCCATCACCGCCAATGCGCGGAGCATCCTGGCGAAATCCTTGCTCGGGGTCACGTCCCCCTCCCCCCTGATGATCTGCGAAGCAGCGGGATCGTGCTTCCCGCACCTGGCTCCGGAGTTGCCCGGGGAAGCAAAAAGGTCAGGTAGGTCCAGACCGCATCTATGGGACCTACCTGACCCTTCTACTCTGGACCACTGTGGACAAGGGCTACTTCAGCAGCGTCATCCGTTTCGACTCGACGAAATCGGCTCCGGCGCGGACGGTGTAGAGATACACACCGCTCGACACCAGGCGGCCGTTCATGTCCCGGCCATCCCAGGTCGCCTCGTAGACTCCCGAGCGCATCTGCTCGTCAGCCAGCACCGCCACCTGCTGCCCGGCGGTGTTGTAGACCGCGATATGGACGTGAACGTCGCCGCCCGTCTCGGGTATGGACACCCGGAAGCTGGTCTCCGGGTTGAACGGATTGGGCGCCGCATCGCTCACCCTGAAGGCGCCGGGCACGGCCGCGCCCTCGACCTCGGCCACCGACGTGGTGCCCTCGGAGATGCTGGCCCTGACGATGTCGAAGGGCCACTGCACGGCGCGGTTGCAGCAGACCGGGATATACAACCCGTCGAACTCGCCGCCGCGGTCGATGATGACCACCTCGCCACCGAGATCGGGACCCATGTGAGGCAGATCCAGGCGCAGCAGACCGGAACCATCGGGACCGAAGATGTAGCCCCAGGCCGGGTCGTTGTAGCCGCCGGCTACCGAGATGCCGTGGCGCGTGACGCTGATGTCGGTGTTGACCATCTGGTCGACGACCACGATACCGAGGGCCTCGGCCTCTTCGCCCGTGTAGCGGTCGATGAACCCGTCGCCGTTCTGGTTCTGCCAGATGATGTCGCCATCCTGGGTGTACTTCGTCGGGAAGGCCCGCGGCGCCTGCATCCAGTAGGCGCTTACGTAGATCCCCGTGTCGTCCACATCGATGCCGGAGGGCCCCGGCACGTACGGGGCGTCGGGCGTGTCGGTATCCGGACGGGTCTGCACGTACAGGTCCGTCAGGTCCATGACGTTGGCGATGTCACCCGTGGCGCGATCGAACATCACGATCTGGGGCGTGAAGGGCTCCTCGCGGTCCATGTGGCTCATATAGATGAGACCATCGTCGCTGAGCCACTCCTTGGTGTGCTCGGCCATCAGGGCCGCGTCGAAGACACGCTGTTCCCAGACGATGTGGCCGCGATCAGCGAAGCTCTCCTCAGGCGACGTGGAGACGTTGTCGAGGTCGATGTTGACCTTCCAGAAGCCGCCCGGCATGCCGGCGCAGCATCCGTAGTTGCCCACGTACGCCACGTTCGGATCCTGAGGGTCGATCTCGACGAAGGACAGGTCCCACTGGTCCGGGTTCATCTCGGCGTTGATCTCCTTCAGCCGCGGAACCATCCACGGCATCAGGAAGTTCGTGGGCACGTCACCGTTGGCGATCAGATCGACGCCCATCGGGCCCCGCTCGAGCCGCTGCTCGAAGCTGGTGCCGTCCTCCGGATTGGAACCCTGCCCGGCGGTGTTCCACACCACGGGTGGGTCGAAGCGGAAGTCGTAGGCCCGGCTGCTCCACACATAGGAGCCGCGGCCGGTCCAGGTCGGCTTGGAGACGTCGTCCATGGCGATGAGGTAGAAGTCGTAGTTGCCCGGGGCCACCGCAGCGCCGGTGTGGTCCAGGCCGTCCCAGGCGATGGTGTGGGATCCGGCGTTGAAGGACTCCCCGGCGGACAGGGACACCAGGGTGTCGATGCCCGCTGCCCTCAGGGCGGCACCGCCGATGCCGCCCACTCCGAAGGGGTCGCCACCGTACTGCGGGTTGGCGCCGCTGGTGTAGACCGCCAGGTAGACCGTAGCCCGCGTGCCGGTGATGGTGAAGGGGATCTCCAGGGTACTGCCGTCGAACTCGTACCCCACGTTCTGGGTGCTGGCGGTCAGCACGACGGGCATGCCGCTGCGCCAGTCCCTCTCCACGGTGAAGTCCGGGTCGCCGTAGTACGTGGTCTGGGCGTAGGCAGGACCGGCGAGAAGGGCGGCCAGGCCCACAGCCGTGAGCCATCGAGATACACGCATGTGCCATTTCCTCCTGCTGGGGGATTGGATGGTCGAGGGTAGCTTGGACGGGGGGGAGAGGTGTGGCCCTGGAAGGCCGGCCAGCTTCGGATCGGGCCGGTCTGCGGAGTCTGGATGAGCGACTCTGTGAGCCTGTCTATTCATCTGGCTCTCGCGGGACTCTGCGGGCCCGTCAGGGGGACATCGGTATTCTATACGACCACATCGAGCGGCAAGTCAAGCCTTTTCTCACCGCTCGGCGGGGGCCTCGCGACGCGGCATTTCCAGGGGTCCAGAGGCTTCTGCGTGGCGTATGCCCTGCTTGGCCCAGTCGGGCAAGGGGCCCACTGAAATCAGCCTCGTGAAGGGATTGACCATGATGCGAGGGAAGTCGCCGTCCGCATCCCAGACCCGCGCCGGGCTCCCCTCCATGGGCCGGCCCGGGTTGGAAGGCCGGCGCAACCCAAGGGTGCGGAAGGCCTGTTCCTCGTCGAAGGGCCCCTCCTCGGGCAACCGGTAGGTGACGTAATTGGTGGTCGAGTCAGTGTAGGCGACGAGGACCCGGATGCCGCCGAGGTCGTTCCAGCGCAGGAAGCCGATCCGCGCCGGCGTCTCCTCGATGTGCATGTCCGCAGCCCCCAGGCGGGCCATGAGCGCCTCCGGAGTGCGTCCCATCAGTTCGGTGGGATGCAGCAGCGGACGCTCGGGTTCGCCGCAGCCGGGGAGGGCTGCCATCGCCCAGACCAGGACTCCGGCGGCGACCCTGGCCGCCGCCCTCCCGGAGAAGGCGGGACAGGTCCCTGGGAAGCCCCGGTCCCGGGTGGCGCGCACAGGACATCCTGGGTGAGTCTTTCGGTTTGAGGACGGCATGGAGGGCTCACTCCTGCTATCTGCTTGTGAGGTCCCGGGTATGTCCGGGAGCCCGCGAGTAAATAGAATAGATAAGTGCGCTGGAGACGATTCGAAAACAGGGGACCGCCTTCACGATCCGGCCGCCTCCTTCTGGCGCCGCTCGATGGCGCGCAGCAGTTCCGCAGCCCGGGGAAAGGCCGGATCCCTCGCCACGATTTCTTCGAGGAGATGCCTGGCCTCGGCCGGACGCTCGCTGCGCAGGAGGATCACGGCCAGGTGGAACCGGACCTCCTCCGGATCGGCTCCCTTGGCCGGAACGCGCAACAGGTCCTTCAGCAGCCTCTCCGCCTCCCCCGGACGACCCCGGCTCTCTTCGATTCGGGCCATCTCCAGCCGCGCCTTGCCGTTCCCTGGATGCGACTCCAGGATCCGGCTCAGGGTGTGGACGGCCTCAGCCGTCATCCCGGCGCCGGCGTAGGCCTGGGCCAGGCGCACGCCGTAGGCCGCCGAGTCGGGCTCGATCCGGACCGCTTCGATCAGCGCCGCGATCGAGCCCGGCCAGTCCTGCTGGCGCGCGAGGACCAGACCGAGATCGAAGAGCACCCCCGCGTGCCGGGGATCCAAGGCGCTTGCCACGAGCAGCTGTTCCCTGGCTTCCGACAGCCGGCCGAGGGCGATCAGCCGCGCTGCCAGGGCCCGGCGTGAGAGGAGGTCCCGGGGTTGCCGTTGCACCGCCGCCCGGGCCGCGGTCAGTCCGGTCTCGCCCCGGGCCTCGAGGGACTCGAAGCGGACCAGTACGCTGTCCCCTTCCTCCCTCTGCCCATCCCGGTGGAGGACGCGGCCGAGGCTGTAGAGAGCGTCGGCGTACTCGGGCCGCAGGGCCACCGCCCGTTCGTAAGCCCGGGCCGCCTCGGGGAGCCGTCCGAGCCCCTCGAAAGCCCGGCCCCTGAAGTAGTGTCCCTCGGCATCCTTCGGCGCCGCTGCCACGGCCCCGCTCAGATGTTCGAGGGCGGGCTCGAATCGGCCGGCCACGACCAGGGACTTCCCCAGGTACAGGCGGGTGTCCTGGCGGCCGGTGTCGAGCCTCAAGGCCTCTCCGAAGGCCTCGGCCGCCTCCCCATACCTGGCGGACAGGTACAGGACCCGGCCGAGGTTGTGCCGGTAGAACGGGTCCTGGGGCCACAGGTCGACAGCCGCTCCGCAGTGAGCGAGGGCGCTGTCCAGATCGGCCTGAACCACCCGCTCCGGCGATCCGGCGGCGGCGACGGGGGCCCGGTGGGCGTACGCCCCGCAGAGGCTGAGGCGCAGGTCCGCGTAATCCGGCTCCAGGCGCACGGCCCCCGTCAGGGTCTCCACGGCCTCGTCCAGGCGGCCGAGGCGGCGCTGCATATCGCCCAAGTTGTACAGAACCCTCACCTCTTCGGGATGGAACCCGCGGGCCTCCTCCAGAACCTCCAGGGCGGGCCTCAGCCGTCCCCCGGCGGCCAGTGCCGCGGCCAGGTCGCAGCGGTCGTCCGCCGACGCCCGGCCCCGGTCCACCGCAGCCTGCAAGGCCGCGATCGACCCGGCTCCGGCGGCTCCCAGCGGGTAGCGGGCACGGAATCGCTGCTGCCGGTCCGCAGGGCCGGATTCGCAGGCACAGACCGCCGCCCCGACCAGGAGCATGCGGGCCCATGGCAGGCGCGCGGGACTCGATATCCTTCGGGCCATACCTTACTCAAGGTACCCCGTTGACGTTGCGTCCGGGAGAGCGGATGAGTCCCGCGGCTCGACACATGACCCGATGGCACGAGAAACCCCCTTCCCCGCTCCCTTGATCCTTCCCCTCCTCGTCGCCGCATCGGCCGCCCTGGGCACCCTGACCGCCTGCACCGCCCCGCAGGCCCCGAGGCCGAACATCCTCATCCTCCTCATGGATACGCTGAGGGCGGACCGTCTCGGCTGCTACGGATACGGAAAGTCCACCAGCCCCGTCGTCGACCAGCTGGCGCAGAGGGGAACCCTCTTCACACGTTGCTACGCTCCTTCGGACTACACCCAGGCCTCCACCGCCTCCCTCTTCACCGGCCAATACCCCCTCGCCCACGGGTACGTGAACTCGGACTACGTGCTCGAGGAGGCGAACCTGACCATGGCCGAGATCTTCCGCGACGCCGGCTACACCACGGCGGCCTTCATCGCCAACGGCCTGGCGGGCCGGAAGTACCGGATGGACCAGGGGTTCCACGAGCACTTCGAGAAGAACCGGGCCTCGGCCTTCGAGCTGTCCGAGGCGGCCACGGAGTTCATCGGCAGGCACTCCCGGGAGGGAGACCGCCCCTTCCTGGCGTACCTGCACTTCCTCGACGTCCACGACCCGCACCGGATTCCGGCCGCCGAGTTCAGCCGGATGGCCGACCCCTCCGCCTTCGTCTTCGACATGCAGGACACCCTGCTCCTCGAGACCATGGTGATGCGCGCCTGGTGGTCCACGGTGCAGAAGTGGCGCGGCGAAGGGGAGGACGCGGGCGAAATCGCCCGCTACTTCGAGGACTACTCGGACCTGTACGACTCCTCCATCGCCTACTGGGACGAAGCGGTGGGGGCCATCCTGGAGGCCCTGCGCCGGAACGGGCTGGACCGCAACACGGTGGTCCTGGTCACCTCCGATCACGGCGAGCAGCTGCTGGAACACGGGTTCTTCGGACACGCCAACTCGGGCTACGATGTGGGCCTGCATGTCCCCCTCGTCCTCTTCGACCCCGCCGAGGACGGCATCGGCCGAAGGGTCTCGCGCCCCGTGAGCCTCATCGACGTGCTCCCCACCCTGCTGGAGCGGGCCGGGATGCCGGTGCCGGAGCAGGTCCAGGGCCGGTCCCTGTGGCCCTTCTCCAGGGCCGCGGGGTCCCCGGTGACGGACGCCCGGCCGATCTACTCGGAGGGCACCTTTTACTCCAACCGGCCGGTGGGCACCCTGATCCAGACCATCCGCGAGGGGAGATGGAAGCTGATTCTCGACAGGCTGCGGGACTCCAAGGAGCTCTACGACCTGAGCCGAGATCCCGGGGAGACCCGGAACCTGCTCGAGACCGAGGCCGACGCGGCCTCCAGGCTCTACGCGGAAATGCAGCGGCACTACAACAGGAACCTGACCATCTTCAACGCCCGGCAGCGGTCGCAGGCCGACCGGACCGCGGAGAAGCTCCGGGAGCTTCGCTCCCTGGGATACGTCACCCCGCCGGGTCCGCGGCGTCACCGCCTCGCGGTCCAGTACTTTCCCATGGCCGGGCCGGCGGTCCACCGGTTCGGCCCCTTCGGAGACGAGGAGGACCTCGGCCGGTTCTCCGATCACCTGGACCTCACCCGGCCGGGGGGGGCCGCCCTCGGACAGATCATCCGGGGCTGCAGCGAGGACCCGGCCCGGGCGGACGGCACCGGCCTCTGGTTCGACCGCCGCTCCACCTTCCTCCTGCACAACGACG
>JAJDTN010000292.1 GCA_022827165.1 Candidatus Latescibacterota bacterium | reverse complement strand
TGTCCATGGGGATCACCGACTCATCCCCGCCCTCGACGGGCTCGGGCGCCTCCGCCCCCATGGCGTCCACACCTTCATTCTCGTCGACATCCATGGAGCAGTTGCCCTGGAAAACGGCGCCCTCGGAGATGGCCAGGGCGTTGGAGTTGATGTCTCCCACGACCCGTGCCTGGCTGTCGAGGCGAACCTTGTCGCCCCGCACGTTGCCGTGCACGACTCCATTGATGTAGACATCGCGGCCGTCGAGCTGGGCATGGGCCTCTCCCGACTGGCCGATGGTGAGCGTTCCCGTGCACGACAGCTCGCCCTTGAAGGTGCCGTCGATGCGCACGCTGTTGTCCACCTTCATGACTCCCTCGAAGGTGGTGCCGCGGCCGACGATCGTGTTCAGGGTCTCGCCGCCGCCGTTCTCTTCCTTTTTGCCCAGCATTGCCTTGTCTGTCCTCCGGTTGCTTCCGGTGAAACCGGGCAAGCCGCCCAAACTGTCGAACACTCTGCTCATCAGGCGGCCAATATAGGACCGGGCCGCGGACGGGAAAAGGGCCGCGAGAAGCCCGGTCACTTCTTCTTTTTCTTGGATTTTCTGCCTTCGACTCTGCCATTGGCGCGAAGCCGCTCGACCACGGCGAGCACGGCGGCCTGGGTCGGCTCCTCTACGGCGGTCATCTCTATGACGGGGACGTCCTCGTCCTCGCAGCCCCTGAGGATGTGTTCCTGGATTCGGAGGATGCGATCCAGATCGGAGAGGGACTTGCGCGGCGTCCTGGCGGGGGCCTGGACCTCCCGCTTGGCGAAGCGCGTCTCGTAGGCCTCGCGGTCGGTCAGGGCCAGGCAGATGGGCACGATGATGGCGTTCTCCTCGAAGGCTTTCCACCGCGAGACCCCGGGGAGCAGGTGCACGCCGTCGATGATGGCGCTCGCATTTTCCTCGATGCAACGGGACATGATGGCGCGCACGCCGACGCCGACGACCCGGGACTGTTCGTGGAAGGCGGTTACCACCGGGTCGAGACCGTCCTGGATGTCGGCAGCCTCGGCGTCGTAAGAGGAATCGTGGATGGAAGGCATGAAGTCCCTGGCCAGCGTCAGGCGCAGGATCTGCCGGATGTCGTCGGTGGCCACGACGCGGGGGATGTCGAGGACGTTGGCAAGACTGACGGCCAGCGTCGTCTTGCCGACGCCGGTGGCGCCGCCGATGAGGATCACGAGGGGCTGGTCCAGATCCCTCCAGTCCCGCCAGGTCCGGTAGAGCTCGGCGGAGCTCTCGCCGCATCTCTCGAGGATGACCTCCTGAACGAGGTTCTCCAGTTCGCCGTGGCCGATGCGCCCGGTCCGCTTGTCGAGGAGGTGTTCCTCCACGGTGCGGGCGAGCTCGTAGGAGCGGTCGGGGGAGAGGCCGGCGGCCTGGATCGAGTGGGACAGCAGCTCGCGCGAGAAGGGACGGGGGCCGGCGTCGCGGTCGACGGTGATCGTCGTCGGCGACGGTTCCCAGAACAGGAGGTTGCCGAGGGGGCGGTCCGGATGGTCGCGCTCGAGGAGGCTGGCGAGCAGATCGAGGATCTGTCCTCGTTCCACCTCCTTGCGCCGGCGCACCTCGGTACGCACCTCGTCGGCGATGCCGTAGGCCTCGTCGTGATCGAAACCGCGCTGGAGGAGATGGTGGACGAGCATCCCCCGCATGAAGGGGATGCGCTTCTTGCCGTCGACGATGGTAGCCATCGGCGCAAGAACCTACCCGGGCCACCTGGGAGGAGCAAGGCAGGCGGCCTTCGGGGGGATATATTATCCGCCGTTTCCACACTCCGTTCCCCATGGGAGTTCAGGTCATGTCCAATCCGATTTCCGATCTTGGCCGGCAGGGCCAGAGCGTCTGGTACGACAGCCTCCGCCGGGGTCTCATCACCAGCGGCGGGCTGGAGCGGCTGATCGCCGAGGACGGCCTGCGGGGGATGACCTCCAACCCCGCCATCTTCGAGAAGGCCATCGCCGGGTCGGACGACTACCGGGGGGTGCTGCGCCGTCACGCCGCCGCCGGTCTCTCGCCCCTGCAGATCTACGAGGCGATCGCCGTCGAGGACATCCAGTGGGCGGCCGACGCGCTGCTGCCGGTGTACGAGGAGTCGGAGGGCCGCGACGGCTTCGTCTCCCTCGAGGTCTCGCCGCACCTGGCCCACGACACGGGGGGAACCGTCGACGAAGCCCTGCGCCTGGCCGGAGAGGTGGGGCGGCGCAACCTCATGATCAAGGTGCCGGGAACACGGGCGGGCGTGCCCGCCATCGAGCGGCTGATCGGGGAGGGGGTCAATGTCAACGTCACCCTGCTCTTCGCGCGGGACTGCTACGCCGCCGCCGCCGAGGCCTGGCTCAAGGGCCTGGAGAGCCTGCTCGAGAAGGGCGGTGACGTAGCCGCCGTCTCCAGCGTGGCCAGCTTCTTCGTGAGCCGCATCGACACCCTCATCGACACGCGGATCGACGAGCGCCTGGCCGAGGAGGGCGACGCCGTGCGCCGCGTCGCCCTCGGCTCCCTGAAGGGCCGCGCCGCCATCGCCAACGCCAGGCTCGCCTATCAACACTACCGCGACCTCGTCGCCGGAAAGCGCTGGTCCCGCCTCGCAGCCGCCGGCGCCAACCCCCAGCGCCTGCTGTGGGCGAGCACGAGCGTCAAGAACCCGGCCTACCGCGACGTGCTCTACGTGGAGGAGCTGATCGGCCCGGACACGGTGAACACCCTGCCGGAGGCGACCTTCGACGCCTTCCGCGATCACGGGGTCGTGGAGGCCACCCTGGAGAAGGGCGTGGACGAGGCCCGCGAGGTGATGGCAGCCCTCGAGGGGCTCGGCATCTCGATGCAACATGCTACCGACCAGTTGTTGGAGGACGGCGTGCGCCTCTTCGTGGAGCCCTTTGACCAGCTGCTGGCTGCCATCGAGACCCAGTGCGAGGCCCTGCCTCGCCGCGCGTGAACCCCCGCCACGTGAGACTCGACCGCGTACCCCCCGCGGTTCTGGCGGTGGCCCTGATATCCGTCCAGTGCGCCGACCGTGGAGCCGGACCGCCCGCCCCGCCTGGTGCGGATGTGGAGGAGTGCTTCGCCTGCACCCCCGAGGCCGCCATGGACCATCTCCAACACGCTTTCGGGGAGCGCGACCCGGACCTCTACGAGAGGCTGCTGGACGACGGTTTCCTGTTCACCGAGGCGGACTGTCTGGGCGAGGTCCGGTATCACAATGGCAAGCAGGTGGAGCTGGAGGTCATGGGCGGGCGCGACTCGCCGCGGGGGATCTTCGACGTCTTTCGCACCATCGAGTTCGGATTCTGGGCCGACGACAGGCGTGAGGAGCCGGGGGCTGACTCGCCCCCGGCCTTCGAGGGAGATCCGGACGGCCATCCGGAGGAGGACTGGCTCGTCTTTCGAGGGCGGGTGGAGTTGCTGCTGCTGACAAAGCCGGACGAAGGGCTCTTCGTCGATCAGGTGATGACCTTCAAGCTGCGCCAGGAAGAGGACGGCATGTGGCGCATCCGGCGATGGGCCGGCGACCCCCTGGTGAGAGAGTGCTCGGAGAGCGGTGAAGAGCCGACGGTGGCGACGGAGTCCTGGGGCCGTATCAAGGCCTCCTTCACGGAGGCGACCCGTGGCTGAGCGCGGACGGGCGGCGGTGCTCGTCGACGACTACCGCTTCGAGATCCGGGAGCTGCCGGCGCCCGAGGTCGAGCCCGGAGGCATCCTGGTGAGAGTTACCGGATGCGGCGTGTGCGGTTCCGACCTGCACCTGTGGCGCGGGGACATACGCATGCACGGCTGCGTCCACGGCCACGAGCTGGTGGGGCGCGTCCACTCCCTGGGCTCGCGGGTCTCCACCGATCACCTGGAGCGGCCCCTGAAGGAGGGAGACCGGGTGATTTTCAGCTACTTCACCCCCTGCCACCGCTGCTACCACTGCATCCGCGGCGAGTTCACCGACTGCCTCCACAACTTCGAGATCGTCCGTCCGGTGGAGGAGTGGCCCTACTGCCACGGCGGCTTCGCCGACTTCTGGTACGTCAGGCCGGGGAGCTTCGTCTTCCGCGTCGACTCGGACCTGCCGGACGACGCCCTGACCTCCGTCAACTGCGCCGCCGCCACGGTGATGGAGGGGATCGAGCGCTCCAACCCACGGGCCGGGGACGCCGTCGTCTTCCAGGGGGCGGGAGGGCTCGGCCTCTACGGCATCGCCTATGCCCGCGAGCGCGGCGCCGGTCCCATCATCGCCATCGACGGGCAGCCACCGCGTCTGGAGCTGGCCCGCCGGTGCGGCGCCGACTACACCATCGACATCAACGAGATCACCGACCCGCAGGACCGCATCGCCCAAGTGAAGGAGTGGGCCGGCGGCGGCCGCTCGGGGGCCGACACCGTGGTCGAAGTGGTGGGCTTCCCCGGCGTCGTGCCCGAGGGTTTGGAGATGCTGCGGCCGGGGGGCCGCTACATCGAGATCGGCAACATCTCCAGGCACTCGATGGTGGAGATCGACATCAACCGGGTGCTCCACGGCATCAAGTACATCGTCCCGGTCTCCTTCTACAGCCCGCGCCTGCTGCCGGCGGCACTGGAGATGCTGGAGCGCGCCCGCGGCCGGTATCCGCTGGCCGATCTCATGTCCCACAGCTTCGGTCTGGAGGAGATCAACACCGCCTTCGAGAGGGCGGAGTGGTTCGGGCGGGACCGGGCGACGGCGGTGACCCGGGCGGTGGTGAAGCCGTGAAGGCGGCAGGCTCTACACGAAACGGAACAACCGCACGTCCAGCACCCGCGAGGAGCCCCCGGGCTCGTTCCACTGCACCAGGATGGGGCTCTGGTAGGTGCCCCAGCCGATCTCGCCGGCGCCGGTGGACTTGCGGTCGAGGACCGGCAGGCTGATCCCCCGCTTCATCCGCAGGAAATGGGAGACCGGGACCGCCAGCGCCCGGTTGACCACTCTCTCCACCATCGAGTGACGCATGCCGGCGCGGTCGAGGAGCGTGTTGAAAATCTGCACCGCGTCGTACTGGGCGTAGTTGAGGGCCTTGGCGGGTATGCTCCGGGGAACCTGGAGGGCGCCCCGGCCCATGCGCGCCATGTAGCGGAAGGGGTTGGCGAGGACCTCCCGCAAGTCGTGGGTCATGAGCAGCGTCTCGTACTCGTTCACCGTGAGGCCGGCGTCGCGGTCGCCGGCGGGCAGGGAGATGTCGAAGCGGCCGAAAGAGACCTTGTGGTCGCGCGCCAGACTCTCCAGCTGGCCGATGAAGCCGAGAGCGGGGTCGCGCAGGTTCTGGGCGTCGATGGCGTGGGGCGAGGCCGCCACCGGCACCTGCATGCGGGCCACCTCCTCCTCGCCCTTGTAGGCGATGACCGTGGTACGTCGCTGCCGGGTGCCGCCAACGTGGACTCCGTCCAGTTCCACGAACCACACGGGCTCGTCGCCCTTGAGTTCGTAGGAGGTGGAGGTGTGGAGCCCTCCTCCCATGAAGGTCAGATGGGAGTCGGCGTTGCGGGGCTCGGTGGCGCGCTCCTTGTCGGAGAGCTCGGTGCGGCGGTGCAGCTCGTCGTGGACGTAGCCTGCGTCTGGGGGGAAGAGCTTCTGGAAGAGCTTGAGGTAGTCCTGGATGGTGGCGCCGTCGTGGTCGAAGACCTCGGCCAGGCGCTGGTCCAGGTAGCCGGCCGTGGTGTGATCGGAGATGTACAGGGCCCGGGGGAAACGGGTGAACTCGGAGCCGAACTCCTCGCGGAGCTTGCCCCTCACGTCGATCAGGTCGACGCGGGAGGCGGGCTCGATGCGGAGAGTGGCCCGGAAGGGGGCTTCACCGGCCCGGGTGTGCCGGTTCACCAGAATCATGGGCGGCTCGTCGGTCGTGCGCCGGGGAGCGTGCGGGGACGGATGCCGGTCCCCTTCGACTGACAGGCCAATGTAGACCCCGGGTCGGCGGTGTCAATCCGGGTTCGGCGTCGGCTTGGGGGGGGACCATGCGGGGGAGGCCAACCCTCACCGGACGTTTCCGGAAGAACTCCGAGAAGCAGCCGAACATCGGCTGCCGGGGGTTTGTGTACAAGGCGCCTGACGCAGTCGGCAGGGGGGACTACGGGGGCTCGGGTTCGATCTGCAGGGGAGGGCAGGTGTCAGATCGGCGCCAGCCAGCCCCCGTCCACGGGCAGGGCCGTGCCGGTGATCCACTCGGCGTCGTCGGAGGCGAAGAACACGCAGGCCCGGCCGATGTCGCGGGGCCGGCCGAAGCGGGGCAGCGGGGTGGCCTGGCGGCTGGCCTCGATCTGCTCCGGTGTCAGGTAGTCCTGGATCGCCGTCTCGATGTACCCGGGGCAGACGGCGTTGGCCGTGATGCCGCGGCCGGCGAGCTCCACGGCGGTGTCCCTGGTGAGGTTGACGATCCCCGCCTTGGCCGGCGCGTAGGCGGGACCGCCGCCGCCGGCGAAGGAATTGACCGACCCGATGTTGATGACGCGGCCGGCGGGCGACCGCTCCAAGTGAGGCACGGCGTACTTCGTCAGCAGGAAGGGGCCCCGGAGGTTGACGGCCACCACCCGGTCCCACTGGGCGGCGCCGAGCCCCTGGGTGTCGCCGGGGATGTGGATGCCGGCGTTGTTGACGATGATGTCGAGGCTGCCGAAGGTGCTCACCGCCTCGTCCACGAGGTTCCGCACCGCGCCTTCGTCGGCCATGTCCGTCTGGACGAAATGTGACCTCCCGCCGATCTTTGCGAGTTCCTCCGTCGTGGGGGTCGTGGTGTCCTGCTCGTGGTACCGCCCCTTCTTCGGGGCTTCGCGGAGGTCGGACACCACCACGCGCGCTCCTTCGCGGGCGAACTCCAGGCAAATCCCCCGGCCGATGCCGGAGCTGCCTCCGGTAACGATGGCGACGCGATCCTCCAGTTTCATGCGTATCCCCTTTCCGGCTGCCGGCGGCGGCGAATTAACCCCCGCGTCCGACGAGCGTCAATCGGAGCGGTGGGTGCTCCTCGTCCTTCTGGGGCTGGTCCTCGCCGGCGCCGGTGGGGCCGGCGCGGCCCCGGGTGGCGGAGAGGCCCTCATCGAGGAGATCGAGGCGACGCGAGCCCGGAAGGACAGCCTTCTCCGCCACGGTCCAGAATCGCCGCTGCGGCCGGAGGACGCGGCCTCCTTCCTCGGCCTGCGCTACTTCCCGGTGGACCCGGCATGGCGCATCCCGGGGGAGTTCCACCGCTACGGGCGAGTACGGCGCCTGCCGATGCCCGACAGCGCCGGGGCCACCACCGTGGTACAGCGCATCGGGCGCTTCCTCTTCGAGCACGGAGGACGGTCGTACCGGCTGGAGGTCTACGGCAGCGATCAGGACCCCGGCCTCAGCGTGTTCTTCACCGACGAGACCAACGGCGTGCAGACCTACGGGGCGGGCCGCTACGTGCCGGTCGCCGCGGACGAGGCCGGCACCTGGGTGCTGGACTTCAACCGCGCCTACAACCCGTTCTGCGCCTACAATCCCGAGTACATCTGCCCCCTGCCGCCGGAGCACAACCGGCTGCCCTTCGCCGTCCGCGCCGGCGAGCGGAATCCTGGTCCCGATCTTGCTAGTCCCGATCTTGCTAAGTGATGCGGATGGCCCTAAGTTCAACAGTGGAAGCATCTTGTTGACTCACACAAGGGAGATTCGCATGCCCGACGCGCAGCGCACGATGTTCAACCGCGAGGTCGACTTCAGCCTGGAAGGCACCGACAACTCCTACGCCGCCTGCCGCGCCCTCTCCCAACGGGCGCGCGAGATCAACAGCCGCTTCCGACAGGTTCCCGAAGGTTCCGAGATCGACACGCCGAACCCGACCGTGGGCGCCCTCAACGACTACTCCGACGGCCGCATCGTCGTCAACGAGGAAGGCCCCGCGGAGCCGCCCTCCACCCCCGAGGGCTGAAGGCCGGAGGGCTACCGAAGCCCTCCCATTCGCAGCGAGCGGGCCCCTCCCCCGGGCCCGGCCATCCCCTTTGCACCGGCGCCGCGACGGCCCCTCCGGGCCGCCGCGGAGAAGCAGCCGAGCCGCTGGCCGCGGTCCCTCCGCCGGCGGATGGCAAGGAGCGCGATGGCCTCGTCCGATCCCGCCCCCCAGAGCGTGCTCCAGCTCCATGCGGACATGCCTCTCGAGGAGGCCTTCGCCGCTTCGTCCTCGCTCTTCGAGGACACGGCGCGCCGCTACGTGGAGGCCTACAGGCAGCTAGAGGAACGGTTCGAGTTCCTCAACATGCGCCTGGAGGAGACCAACCGGGAGCTGCGGGACAGCCTCGAGGAGAAGGATCGGGTCAGCAACTTTCTGAACAACATCCTCGAGAGCATGACCGGAGGCCTGCTCGTCCTCGGCCTGGACCGCCGCATCGCCCTCTTCAACCGCACCGCCGAGACGATCACGGGCCGGTCGCAGGACGAGGTCCTGGGCCTCGCCTACGAGGAGGTCATGGGTCGCCCGGAAGAGAGGGAGGAGTCGGTCCTCCACACTCTCGACAAGGGCGAGAGCCTGCAGAACCGGGAGAAGGACCTGCGCCTCCCCGATGGCCGCTCGATCCCTCTAGGCTTCAGCACCTCCGTGGTGCGCGACGGCAACGGCGACGTCCTGGGCGCCATCGAGGTCTTCACCGATCTGACCGAGGTCAAGCGCCTGGAGAGCCAGGTGCGCCGCATGCACACCCTGGCCGCCCTCGGGGAGATGGCCGCCACAGTGGCCCACGAGATCCGCAATCCCCTGGGCGGCATCGCCAGCTTCGCCAGTCTGCTGGAGCGCGACCTCGCGCCGGACGACCCCAACCGGCGCCTGGTAGGCAAGATCACCGAGGGCGTGGCCCGGCTGAACCGCATCGTCAGCAGCCTGCTGAGCTATACCCGTCCCCTCAACCTGAACACGCAGCCTGTCGATCTGGCGGTCGCCGTGGAGGAGGCGGCGGCCTTCTTCGAGGTGGACGCCGAGGACCGCAGTCCCGGCGTGACCATCCGCCGCGACTTCCCGAGCCGTACCTGCATGGGCCAGGTCGACGTCGAGCGCTTCCGCCAGGTCGTCCTCAACCTCCTCCTCAACGCCGCCCAGGCCATGCCGGAAGGCGGCGCCATCGACCTGAAGATCGACGAGGTGCGCGGGCAGGACGGTGACTGGGCCCGGGTCTCCGTTCGCGACTCCGGCGCCGGCATCGCCGCCGACATCCTCGACAAGCTGTTCACCCCCTTCTTCACCACCAAGGAGGACGGCACCGGCCTGGGCCTGGTGACCTCCCGCAAGATCGTCGAAGCCCACGGCGGCCGCCTCACCGTGGACAGCGTCCCCGGGGAAGGGGCGTGCTTCACCATCGCCCTGCCCAGGCAGGCGAATCCAGGGAAGGACTCATGACGGCAAAGCGGATCCTCGTAGTCGACGACGACTCGTACGTGCGCAGCGGCACCGAGGAGATCCTCCTGCGCCAGGGCTACGAGGTGGACACGGCGGGTTCCGCCGCCGCCGCCCTGCAGGCGCTGGAAGGCGCGGAGTACGATCTGATGCTGTCCGACATCAAGATGCCGGGCATGAGCGGCCTGGAGCTGCTCGAGAAGGTGGTGCCCCAATGGCCCGAGCTCACGGTGGTCCTCATGACCGCCTACGGCGCCATCGACGACGCCGTGCGGGCCATGCGCAACGGCGCCTACAACTACGTCCTCAAGGGGGACGGATCGGCGCCGGAGGAGATGGAGATCGTCGTCGAGCAGGCCCTCAAGGTGCAGGACACGGAGCGCGAGAACCGGCGCCTGCGGTCGGAGTTGAGCAGCCGCTACGGCTTTGGCAGCATGATCGGCAAGTCGCCGGCCATGGTGCAGGTCTTCGACCTGGTGCGCACCGTCGCCGACAGCCGCGCCACGGTCCTGGTCACGGGGGAGAGCGGCACGGGCAAGGAGCTCGTGGCGCGGGCCCTGCACTACAACAGCCCCCGGACGGGCGGTCCCTTCATCCGCCTGAACTGCGCCGCCCTGCCGAGGGACCTGATGGAGAGCGAGCTCTTCGGCCACGAGAAAGGGGCTTTTACCGGGGCCATCCGCCAGACCCGGGGACGCTTCGAGATGGCCCACGGGGGGACCCTGCTGCTGGACGAGATCAGCGAGATCGATCCGGCCCTGCAGGCGAAGCTGCTGCGCGTGCTCCAGGAGCGCGAGTTCGAGCGCGTCGGCAGCAGCCAGACGATCGAGGTCGACGTGCGCATCGTGGCCACCACCAACCGGGATCTGGCCCGGGAGGTGGAGGAGGGCAACTTCCGCGAGGACCTCTACTACCGCCTCAACGTGATCGAGATCGGACTGCCGCCGCTGCGGGAGCGTCCGGAGGACGTGCCGGCCCTGGTGCTGTCCTTCATCGAGCGCTTCAACGAGGAGAACGGCAAGGGCATCCAGGGTCTGGAGGAAGAGGCCCTGGAGCTGCTCGGCCGCTACCCCTGGCCAGGCAACGTGCGCGAGCTGGAGAACTACGTGGAGCGCGCCGTGGTCGTCTCCCCCGGGCCTCGGCTCAAGGCGGCGGACTTCCCGCGCAAGCTGGTGGAGGGGCCCGACGGCTCTCCCGGGGAGCTGGCCTCGCAGGTGGGCCTGACCGTGCACGAGATGGAAAGGCGGCTGATCATGAGCACCCTTGAAGCCCTCGGCGGCAAGCGCACCGAGGCGGCGGCCCAGCTCGGCATCAGCACCCGCACCCTGCGCAACAAGCTGCACGAGTACGGCGCCATGGACGCCTTCAAGCGGGAAGCCGTCGCCGGGGGCTGAGCCTCCGGCCCCTGCCCTGTTCCAGCCCCAGGATGCGGTCCATCACACGGGCCGTGCGCAGGGCGCTGTCCCCGGTGCTGGGGCAGGCACCCCGGCCGAGCAGGTCGTCGACGACGCTCTGGATGAGGGGCTGCTGCACGTGGGCGGGAGCGGCCACGGCGAACTCCTCCACCTCGGAACCGCGCTCCAGGCGCACCGGCCGCTCCAGGTCGAAGGCGGCGAAGCGCAGGCGGCCGTCGCCGCCGGTGATCTCGATCTCCTCGACGCGGCTCGACGCGTCGGCGACGAAGCACCAGGCGCCGCTGCCGGCGGCGCCCGACTCGTGCCGCCAGCAGGCGGTCACCGTGTCGCGGCAGGGGTAGAGGCCGCCCTGGCACAGGGCCACTCCCTCCGCCTCACGGATCGGACCCAGCAGGAAGTCGAGGAGGTCGAGTTGGTGGCAGCCGAGGTCGTGGAAGTGGCCGCCCTCGCCGGCGATGGCCGGATCGACACGCCAAGGCCGGCCGCGCCGGCTCGGGGCCCCTGCCGCGGGTTTGAACAGCCGGATGCTGACGGTGCGGACATCGCCCACGGCGCCCTCGTCGAGCAACTCGGCCACCTTCATGTGCACGGGCAGGCGGCGGCGGTAGTAGGCGACGAAGAGCGGTACCCCGGCGCGGCGGCAGGCCTCCACCATCTCCTCGCACTCGGGGGCGGTGCGCGCCATCGGCTTTTCCACGTAGACGGGCTTGCCGGCGGCGGCGGCTCGCAGCGTGTACTCCGGGTGGGAGTCAGGCGGCGTGGCCACGTATACGGCGTCGACGCCCTCGTCCTCGATCAGGGCCCCGGCGTCGTCGTACCAGCGCGGCACCCCGTGGCGCCGGGCGTAGTCCCGGGCCTTGTCGCGGTCGCGCCGCATCACGGCGGCCAGCTCCGAGTCGCGGGCCTTCTGCAGGCCGGGGCCCGACTTCACCTCGGTGACGTCGCCGCAGCCGATGATGCCCCAGCGCACCGGGGCCGCGTGGATCTTCATCGCATTCCTCCGGCGCCAAGGGTAGAGGGGCCCCGGGTCGATTGACAAGGACGGAGCCCCTGGGGTAAGATCTAGCGCTCTCACCCCCGGTCTAGAAGAATGCCCCCTACTCCCCTCCTCAAGCCACGATGGACGCGCCTGCTGCCGCCGGCGGCGCTCCTCGCCCTCGCGGCTCTTCCTCTCGGTGGCGAGGAGGCCCCTGCCGGCGAGGCGGGAGCGGCCCCCGAGGAGGTCCGCCAGCCGCTGATCCACCTGCTGCGGCTGCGCACGGTGGACACCGAGGGCGGCATGATCGACCCCGGGATCACCGCCTACGTGGAGCGCGTCGTCGAGGACGCCGACGAGGCCGGTGTCGACGCCCTGGTCTTCGAGATCGACACTTTCGGCGGCCGCGTCGACGCCGCTTCGGTGATCCGCGACGCCATCATCGACGCCGAGTCCCTGACCATCGCCTTCATCGACAAGCGGGCGATCTCCGCTGGCGCCCTGATCTCCCTCGCCTGCGACAAGATCGTCATGGTCAAGGGCGGCACAATCGGCGCCACGACGCCGGTCTCCGGCACCGGCGAGAAGGCCGGCGACAAGTACGTCTCGGTCATGAGCGCCGAGATGCGGGCCACGGCCGAGCGCACCGGGCGCGACCCGGAGATCGCCGAGGCCATGGTCGACGAACGCATCTACATCCCCGGCTTCAGCGACGAGGTGGGCCGGCCGGCTACGCTGACCACCAACCAGGCCCTGCAGTACGGCCTCGCCGACGAGACCGCCCAGTCCCTGCCCGAGCTGCTGGCGATCTACGACCTGGCCGATGCCGAGATCGTGGACGTGAAGATCAACCTCGCGGAGCGCGTGGTGCGCCTCCTCACCCATCCCATCGTCACCTCCATTCTGCTCTCGGTGGCCCTCTTCGGCCTCATCGCCGAGGTGCGCACCCCCGGTTGGGGCCTGGGCGGCTCGATGGCGCTGCTGGCCCTGGCCCTGTTCTTCGGCAGCCACCTCATCGTCCACCTCGCCGACTGGCAAGAGCTGCTCCTGTTCTTCGTCGGCCTCGGACTGATCTTCGCCGAGATCGCCTTCATCCCCGGCTTCGGCCTGGCCGGCGTGGCCGGGTTCCTGTGCATGCTGGCCAGTGTGCTGCTGACCCGGCTGCCCGCCTTCGAGTTCTGGAGCATCGAGCAGATCAGCGGCGTCGTCGGCCAGTTCGCCCTGTCGATGATCATCGGTATCGTCGCCGCCCTGGTCCTGCTGCGGTCCCTGCCCAAGGTGCCCGCTTTCCGGCACCTGATCCTGGCGGGCCGGACCTCGGCCTCGGACGGATACGTGTCGGCGTCGACCGACCAGGACCACGAACTGGTCGGCATGGAGGGCGTCACCCTCACAGAGTTGCGGCCCGTGGGCGTGGGCCAGTTCGCCGGCAAGCGCCTGGACATCATCGCCGAGGGAGAGTACATCGAGGAGCAGACGACGGTACGCATCGTCCAGGCCCGCGGCAGCCGCGTCGTGGTGCAGGCCATCTAGCCGGAGGAGCCGTGGAAGAACTGCTCAGCGCCGAGGCGCTTCCCTGGATCTACAGCGTGGGCCTGCTCGTCCTCGGCCTCGTGCTGGTTCTGCTCGAGATCTTCGTCGTCCCGGGGTTCAACATCTTCGGGATCCTCGGCTTCGGCACCGTCTGCCTCGGCGTCCTCTTCGCCTACAACCGGCTCGGGCCCGAGGCGGCCGCGGTGATCGGCGTCCTCGGCTTCAGCGGCACCGGCGCACTGGTGTGGCTGCTCATCCGCAACCGGGCCTGGCAGCGGATGGTGCGCGAGGACCGCACCGACCGCGCCTCGGGGTACGACTCGGCCACGGGCGAGCAGGAGGGGCTGGTCGGACAGGATGGCGTCGCCCTCACGGCGCTGCGGCCCGCGGGCCGGGCCCGCTTCGGCAACCAGATTGTGGACGTGGTGACCGACGGCGCCTTCATCGCCGAAGGCGCCGCCGTGGCGGTGCTGGAGGTGCACGGCAACCGCGTCGTCGTCCACGAACGCGCACAGTAGCGGAAACCAAAGGAGATCCCAATGCCAGAGGCTCTGCTCTACATCGCGATTCTCTTCGCGATCATCATCTTCCTGAGCCTGTTCACCTATTTCGTGCCAGTCGGGCTCTGGATCACGGCGTACTTCGCGGGGGTCAAGGTGGGGATCTTCCGCGACCTGGTGGGCATGCGGCTGCGCAAGGTGCCGCCCGGCGCCATCGTGCGCCCCAAGATCAGCGCCGAGAAGGCGGGCCTGGAGGTGGCGCTGGAACGGATGGAAGCCCACTACCTCGCCGGCGGCAACGTCGACGCCGTCATCCTGGCCCTGATCTCGGCGGACAAGGCCAACATCGAGCTGACCTTCGAGCGTGCGGCGGCTATCGACCTGGCGGGGCGCGACGTCCTCGAGGCGGTGAAGGTCAGCGTCAATCCGAAGGTCATCAACACGCCACTCATCGCCGCCGTGGCCAAGGACGGCATCCAGGTGAAGGCCACGGCGCGGGTCACGGTTCGCGCCAACATCGACCGCCTGGTGGGCGGCGCCGGCGAGGAGACGATCATCGCCCGCGTCGGTGAGGGCGTGGTGACCACCGTCGGCTCGGCGGACACGCACAAGCAGGTGCTGGAGAACCCCGACTCGATCTCCAAGACGGTGCTGGGCAAGGGGCTCGACTCGGGGACGGCCTTCGAGATCCTGTCCATCGACATCGCCGACGTCGACGTGGGCGACAACATCGGCGCCAAGCTGCAGACCGAGCAGGCCGAGGCCGATCTCAAGATCGCGCAGGCCAAGGCCGAGGAGCGCCGCGCCATGGCCCAGGCCCGAGAGCAGGAGATGAGGGCGCTGGTGGAGGAGATGTCGGCGCGCGTGAAGGAGGCGGAGGCAGAGGTGCCGCGGGCCATCGCCGAGGCGTTCCGCACGGGCAACCTCGGGATCATGGACTATTACCGGATGCGGAACATCCAGTCGGATACGGAAATGCGGACGTCGATCTCCGAGACCGGCGAGGGCGAGTCCGGCGGCGAGGACCGGAGCTGAGGCGGACGAGCCGTGGAGCAACTGCTACTCATCCTGTTCCTGCTGTTCAGCGTCATCTCGGCGCTGCTGGAGCGGCGCAAGCGGCGCCGGCAGATGGAGGAGGCCCAGCGCCGCCAGCAGCAGACGGAGGACGGGGCGCCGGTCCCCCAGGCAGAGCAGGAGAAGGAGGAAGAGGAGGAGTGGGGCGGGTGGCCCTTTCCCGGAGGGGATCCCTTCGAGCCCCGACCCACTCCTCCCCCCACGGCCCGGGCCGAGCCGGACGAAGGCGAGGTGGTCGTGCTGGAGTCGGCGGCGCCGGCCGACGGCCAGTCGCTGCTGGAGCAGTTGGAGCGTCAGGCCCAGGAGGCGGAGCAGCGCGCCCGGGACGAGGAGGAGCGCGCCCGCGAGCGGGCCCAGGAGATCCAGCAGTCCCGCCAGCGCATGGCGGCGCGGATGCGCCAGCTGGGGTCGGCGGGAGCACCGGGTGAAGCCCGGCCCCGGGGGCGGAGTCCGTGGAGGCTGACGCCCGACCGTGCGCGCCAGGCGGTGGTCTACGCCGAGATCCTGGGGCCGTGCAAGGCCGACCGGGGCGAGGAGTGGCGCTGGTAACGGTCGATTGGCCGAAGTGGCGGAACTGGTAGACGCGCTGGATTCAAAATCCAGTGGGGGCAACCCCGTGTGGGTTCGAGTCCCACCTTCGGCACCAACCTGTGTTCCCGCCTGTTACCCCCTTGCCCCATAGGTCGGTCCTCCAAAGGGGCTCGCCCATGCGCAGTCTGTCGATCCCCCTGCTGATTGCCTTGTTGCAGGTTCCCTTGCTCCCCGCGCTTTCCGCAGCGGCGTCTGGGGAACAGGCTTCCCCTGTCCATTATAGCCGAATCCCGCCTGTGCATCGGGCGATTCAGCCTCTGGACGGACCGTGGCCGGATCGCCGCAGTGCTGCCAAGAGCCTGGAGGTCTGTCCCTCGATGGACATCCCATCCCTTCAGGCAGACGCCCTGGTCGACTACTTGCGCTCCACTTCGCATCACTGCGTCGAACAGTCGCTTCTTTCCCGCGATCCCGACTATCGGAGAGCATGGCCGGTCGTTTTCAGCGATGCCAATATGCAGTCGGTGTTTGCTGAGATCGAAAGGCTGGCTTTCTCGTATGACGGCACCGACGATTCGGGGATGCTCAATCTGTGGTTCTTTGTAAGGTCGGGCTACGGGCTGTACAGATGGTTTCCAGGGACTGGCGTAGGGCCGTTCAACGATGCGACGGTCCAGGCGTTTCTCGATGCCTCGGACGCTTTCGGAGCCAGCGACCATCTTCTGGACTCCAGTGGAATCTTCTACGAATACTTCGAGACCGGGTATGCGGCTGGCCTGCAAGAGATCCATCTGGCTCCGATCAATCGGGCGCTATCCGAATTCAACCCTGACGATCTCGACGAGAGTCTAACCATATCCAATTGGTACGCTTCAGAGAGTCTATCCATATTCGATAGAGTCGTCTCCCGCACATACGCAGCGTTCCGTTACTCCAGCGACAGGATGCCTGAATTCATCTCGGCTGCCTCTCAAGATCCGGCATTCCTCGAAGCCCTTCTCCAGGCGAGTCTCCATGACTCCTTCTACTTCTTCGAGGAAGAGATCGATCCCTTTCGATGGAGACTGCGGCTTCTGGAAGTCGTGGTAAACACCATCGTCGAGCTATCGAAGCTTGATGCCTCGGCGGAGGCCGCCACTGCGGCGTTGATCGAGGTGGTCCAGTGGCAGGAGCGCCTGAATGGGGCTTTCCTGCTGGCCGCCGACCGGTTGGAACATCTTGTAGAATGCTCTCCTTACAACATCTGCCGAGACATCCTGGAAGCAGAGCTCTACGAACGAGCTCTTCCACGTACCTACCAACTCAACGATGATCTGGTGATCCACACGCCTCTGGATATCGCCGCCGTGAGGCGCTTCGCCCAAGGGGCCAGGGAGATCAAGTCTCGCTTTCACCGGCTGACGCAAACAGATGAGGGGAAGACCCATCTCGATACCTTCCGGGTCAGGGCCTATGGTTCGTACCAGGACTACTACGAGGTTGAGCGATACCTGGCCCCTGGGGTCGAGACTCGTGGCATTCACGCGGGAGGCTACTACAGCCAAGGTGTGATGGCTTCCTATGACAAGAAGGACCAGAATACGACGCTTGAAGACACCTTTCTCCATGAGTATGGCCACTACCTGGCCGACCGGTATGGGTTACTGACGATTGGAGATCCCTGGTTCGATGAAGGACTGGCGGAGTTCCTCCATTCCGATCCGGCCGCGTTGATCTGGCAGATCGATGGGTCCCCCCGCTTGAGCCCATCCGAGGTCTTCGATTTTGTCTCCTACGAAGGCCATTCCTTTACCATAGCAAACCTCTATCTCTACTCCAATCTGTGGTTCCACTTCATGCACCAGGAGCGCCGGACTCAACTGATGGAGCTTCTGGACTTGGTTGGCGACGAGGACTCCCCTGGATATCAAACGGTGATTTCGGCCTGGCGTAGTGACTCTCAGATGGAAGAAGACTTCGACCGATTCCTGGTGGAGCATCTCGATGCCAGAGGCTCTTCGACGTTTGAGGCTCCGTACTCCTTCATCCTTCCCCCCTCACTCATGAGTGATCGTGCAGATGAGATCGAGAGGGCTCTGCAGGCAGCAGGCCCCGACTTGAGCTTGAATTGTGAGCCTCACGTCACCCCGCATGAGAGCAGGTTCCGATGCAGTGGTTCCCTGCCGGCCGACCCTGCGTTTTCGGGAGATCGAGGTGAGCTGAATGAGCACTTGAACGCTCGCCTGGATGACTTCATCGCCGAGGCTCTGAATCTCAGCGAGATCAACAATCTCACCATGATGACCTGCTATTTCACGGATGTGTCCGGAGATCCACTGACATCGGATCTGCGATGCGAGGGCCCACTACGCCCAACCGACGTAGACCTGCAGTACGCCCACCTGCAATCCTCCGTGGAAGTGTTCTCCGACGAGGGGGGGATCCGCTCCGTGCAGCAGACTGGCTCCGGGGAAGTGTCCTATGTCGGGGAGCGCCTTCAATTGACCGCATACTTGGAATTCGATGTGCCGGAAGTCTCCAATGTCGTCTTTACCTGGACTTCCAATCCGGCTGTGGTTGAGAGTGGGGGGTACAGCTCTTGCGAGAAGGCCGGTGGTACTTTCGGTGTATTGGAAGTCGATGAAGGAGTCCAGCATTGCGGCACCGTGGGGGGCCAGTACTTCTCCGTCGCGGTCCTCGTCAAGACCTTGGAGCCTGGACTGCATGAGTTCAGCGTCTCCTTTGAGTCGTCGGAGTCGGAGGATGACCTCTCCGACAACACCGCGTCGGTGGAGGTGATGATTCATCGTATGCCTCAGCATCTGGAATCCGTATCCGGGTTTGGCAACATCGTGACAGCCATGGCGCCTTCTCACGACAACTCCATGCTGGCCGTCGGGTTGATTGATGGCCAGGTGGAAACCGTGGATGTGGAGACGCAAGCCGTCACCACTACCTCGATGGGCAGTGCTCAAGGAGGGTCATTGGGGTACCCTGGCATACGATCCCTGGCGTTTTCCCCGAATGACTC
>JAJDTN010000452.1 GCA_022827165.1 Candidatus Latescibacterota bacterium | reverse complement strand
CGCCGCCGCCCGGGCCGCCGCCGGGGCGGCGGGGCTCAACTGATGGAAGGCGAGCATCTCGAGGGGCTGAACCCGGACCAGCGCCGCGCTGTCGAGCGGACCTCGGGCCCGCTGCTGGTGCTGGCCGGCGCCGGCTCGGGCAAGACCCGGGTCCTCACCCACCGCATCGCCCACCTCGTCGACGAGGCCGGGGTGGCGCCCTGGCACATCCTCGCCGTCACCTTCACCAACAAGGCCGCCGGCGAGATGCGCGAACGCATCGAGCGCCTGGTGGGACAGGACTGCGCCGGGAGGCTGTGGATCGGCACCTTCCACTCGATCTGCGCCCGCCTGCTGCGCTACGAGGCCGACGCCTTCGGCCTCCACGGCGACTTCACCATCTACGACGCCGAGGACTCCCGCACCCTCGTGCGCCGCGTCCTCGACGGCCTCGACCTGGCCGAGCAGGACTTCCCCCCGCGGCAGGTCCACGGCGAGATCAGCCGCGCCAAGAACGCCATGATCGGCGTCGACGAGTTCACCCGCGGGGCCGACGGCAACCCCCGCCGGCGGCGCGTGGCCGAGGTCTACTCGGCGTACGAAGAGGGGCTGCGGGCCAACAACGCCTTCGACTTCGACGACCTCATCGTCGAGCCGGTGCGCCAGCTGCAGCGCCACGAGGAGGTCCTGGAGAAATGGCGGGACCGCTGGCGGCACATCCTCGTCGACGAGTACCAGGACACCAACCGCCCCCAGTACCTGCTCACCCGGCTGCTGGCCGCCGAGCACCGCAACCTGTGCGTCGTCGGCGACGACGACCAGTCGATCTACCAGTTCCGCGGCGCCGACATCCGCAACATCCTCGACTTCGAGGCCGACTACCCCGAGGCCGTGGTCGTGCGCCTGGAGCAGAACTACCGCTCCACCAGCCGCATCCTGGCCGCGGCCAACGCCGTCATCGGCCACAACCTCGCGCGCAAGGGCAAGAGCCTGTGGACCCGCGGCGAGGAAGGGCCGGCGATCCGGCTGGCCGAGTGCGGCGACGACCGCGCCGAGGCGCGCCACCTCGTCGAGGCCGTGGGCGCCCGCTGCCGCGACGAGGGGCTGACCCTGTCCGACGCGGCGATCCTCTACCGCGCCAACGCCCAGTCCCGCGTCCTCGAGGAGGAGCTGCGCCGCCGGGGCATCCCCTATGTCCTGGTGGGCGGCATCCGGTTCTACGAGCGCCGTGAGATCAAGGACATCCTCGCCTACCTGCGGCTGCTGGTGAACCCGGCCGACGACATCAGCCTCCTGAGGGTGATCAACACGCCGCGGCGCGGCATCGGCGACCGGACGGTGGAGCGGCTGGCCGCCCACGCCGGGAGCAGCCACACCAACCTCATCCAGGCCGCCCTCCACGCCGCCGAGGTCCCCGGTCTCGGGGGGCGGTCGGCCAGGGCGGTGCAGGAGTTCGCCGGGGTGATGGAGTCCCTGGCCCGGGCCGCCGGCGGCGGCGGTCTCAGCCTCCCGGAGCTGGCCCGGGAGGTCATGGAGCGCACCGGCTACCTGGACGCCCTGGAGGCGCAGGACACGCCCGACGCCCAGGCCCGCCGGGAGAACCTCGACGAGCTGATCAACGGCATGGCCGAGTTCGCCGCCGAGCACGAGGACGAGGACGCCGGTCTGAGCCAGTTCCTGGAGCAGGTCGCCCTCATGACCTCCGAGGACGAGGCCGGTCTGGCCGCCGGCGACCAGGGCACCCTGACGCTGATGACCCTCCACGGCGCCAAGGGACTGGAGTACCCGGTGATCGCCATCTGCGGCCTCGAGGAGGAACTGTTCCCGACGATGCGCGCCATCGAGGCCGCGCGCACCGACGCCGGCGCCATCGAGGAGGAGCGGCGGCTGTGCTACGTGGGCATCACCCGCGCCCGCCGCCACCTGCTGCTCACCTGGGCGCGCTGGCGCTACCTCTTCGGCCAGGCGCGGGAGATGCTGCCCTCCCGGTTCCTCGCCGAGATCCCCGAGGAGCTGCTGGAGAAGGAGGAGGTCGAGGCCCAGCTCGCCTGGGGCTCACCCGCCGGCGCCGAGCGCCGCAAGCGTCGGCGGTCCGGGGCCCCGCCGCCTCCGGCGCGGGAGAAGCCCGCCGTCCAGGCCCCGCCGAAGGGCGTTCACTACGTGCCGGACGAAGACTCCCCCGCCGGGGACGACTTCGACGCCGACGGCGACCCCCTGGCCGTGGGCCGCTGGGTCGTCCATCCGGACTGGGGGCGGGGGCAGATCCTCGAGCGCGAGGGCCGCGGCGAGAAGACCAAGCTTTCCATCCGCTTCGGCGGCACGACCAAGCGAGTCATGGCCGCCTACGCCGGGCTGCAGCCGGAGTAACCAGACCCTTGAATGCCGGGCCAAGCTCGACGGTCCTGGACTCCGTCGAGAGTCTGCTGGTAGATTCCCCCTCAGGGTCTGTCCGACCTGAGCATCCGGCAGGGAGCTCCCCGGTGAATGAGGCCCTTGAGAGCCTGAACTGAAAGGAGAGCGCAAGTGACAGGAGAGTGGACTGTAATCGGTGCCATGGCGGCGATCATTGTCGCCGCCATTGGTTTGACGACTCTCTTTCGAAGTGAGGGGAAGTCCATCCGGGAGGACTTGAAGAAGGAACTGGGAGCCATGGAGAAGCGAATCAAGGACAATGCTGACGCGGCCCATGCTCAGATTGGAGAGAGGATTGCCGGCCTGGACAATCGGCTGAGTTCGCTGCATGAAGATGTGCGCGAGATCCGTAGCGCAATCCTGAACAAGAAGTGATCCGGGCCATGGGCTGCAAGCCGGCCTGGAAGTGGGCCCAGCTGGCGCAGCAGAACCATCGGCCCCTCTGCCGCAAGGCGGCTCCCCTGACGCCGCCGGCCTGAGTCCCGCCCCGGCCTAGCGCAGCAACGCCATCGACCGGCTCTGCCGGAAGGCGGACCCGCTGCCGCCGCCCGCCTCCATCACCGCCACGTAGACCCCGCTCGCCGCGCTGGCGCCGCTGTCGTCGCGGCCGTCCCACGCTACCTCCTGCACCCCCGCCGGCGCCGGTCCCTCCACGAGCTGCCGCAACCGCTGTCCGGCCACGTTGTACACGGAGATACGCACCTCGGCGGGGGCGGCCAGGGCGAAGCGCAGGTGGGTGGAGGCGTTGAAGGGGTTCGGGTAGTTGCCGAGCAGGGCGTGGCTCTCGGGGAGGGCCCCGGTCTGCGGCGCCGCCACGGCGGTGACCACCTCCCCGGGCAGGGCGAAGCGGATGCCGGGGAGGCGGTCGCCGTCGGCGTCGACCACGTGGGCGGCGAGGATCGTCTCGCCCGAGTAGCTGGCCGCCTTG
>JAJDTN010000226.1 GCA_022827165.1 Candidatus Latescibacterota bacterium | reverse complement strand
GCCTTGTGGCTGGACCCGCTCGACGGCTCGCGGCTGTTTGCGGGTACCCGGGCCGGGGTCTTCCGCCACGATGGGGGGACGAGTTGGGAGGAGGCCAACAAAGGTCTGTCCGCCTTGTCGGTGCGGACACTGGCCGTGGATCCTTCCGATGCGCTGCGCCTGTACGCAGGGGGCGAATCCGGGATCTTCAACAGCCTCGACGGAGGCGCCTCCTGGACGCGCAGTCAGGCCGGTCTGGAAGTCCATGCGCTCCTGGTCGACCCGGGTTCGCCTCCACGGATGTTCGCCGGCACTCATGCCGGGGTCTACCGCAGCCTCGATGGCGGCTCGACATGGTCGTCAGCCGCCGAGGCACTCGATACTCTGTCCGTGCAAGCCCTGGCGGTGGGGGCGACGGGGACGGCCGTCTTTGCGGGCACGGAGAAGGGGGTCTATCGCAGCCTCGACGGGGGATTGAGCTGGTCGTCCGGCAGCCAGGGGCTGGCTGCCCTGTCGGTGCAGTCCCTGGCGCTGCATCCGGGGGGGGAGTTGGTCTTTGCGGGCACCGGGGAGGGGGTCTTCCGCAGCGGCGACGGGGGCTCGAGCTGGACGCCCTCGAGCGACGGCATGGGGGGATTGTCGGTGCGGGCCCTGGCCCTGGATGCGGCGGGCCGTGCCGTCTTTGCCGGCACCGACGGCGGGATCTTCCGCAGCCTGGACCACGGCCTCACCTGGGAGGAGATCAACGCGGGGCTGACCCCTTCGTCGATTCGCGCCCTGGCCGTGGACCCGGCCGATTCACTGCACCTGTACGCCGGCACTCGCGGCGGGGTCTTCCGCAGCCTGGACCGCGGCGACAGCTGGCAGCCCGTCGAGCCGGGTCTGACCCACCCCGATGTGCTGACCGTGGCCATGGGGCGCTCTCGCCCCCGGCAAGTCTACGCCGGCACCGTTGGTGGAGGGGTCTTCGGTATCGTCCTGAGCCGGTTCAAGATCGTCCTGGAGGCCTCATCCGCGAGCATCAGAGCCAACGGCGAGGACAGATCGATCCTGACCGCCGTGGTGCAGGACTCCCTCGGGGGGCGGCTCAAGACCGACAACAGCACGGAGGTGTCCTTTGCGGTTGTCGAAGGTCCCGAGGATCTGGGCCACCTGGAGGTATCCAGCGCCGTAGTAGTGCAGGGCATGGCCAGCGTCTCCTTTACAGCGGGCACGCTGCCCGGAATCGCCACGGTGAAGGCCTCCGCCCCGGGGCTCAAGAGCGATAGCGTGAGCATTGTCATGTCCCAGCTGATCCCCGAGATAGATCTGTCCTCCGATCGCGTCGATTTCGGCATTTCCGGCGACCCTGTCCACAGAGAACTGGTGCTCTACAACAGGGGCGAGGCCGATCTGGTGATCAATCAGCTCATCACGACCAAACCGGAGTTCGAGGTGGAGAGCCCCGGCCCCGGGATCAGCATCAGTCCGGGTGACAGTCTGGTCATGGAGCTGAAATTCGATCCCTCGACCAACTTCCCGAGGATTGAGGCGGCGCTGGTGCTCACAACCAACGATCCCAATGCGCCGGTGATCATCATCGATCTCAAGGCCGGCAGCCAGAAGCCGCAGATCCAGGTATCGGTCTCCGACACGGTCTTCTTCGGAGAAGTGGCCGTGAGCAAGTCCGCCGAAAGGACTCTGGTCGTGGAAAACAGCGGCACAGGTCTGCTGGGTGTGGACGCAGCCACGACGGACGAGCAATTCAGGGTATCGCCTCAGTCCTTTGACCTGGAACCGGGGAGGGATACGACCGTGGTGATCACCTTCAGTCCTCGCGACGCCAGTACCGTGGAGGCATCGTTGGGACTGACCAGCAACGACCCTGACAACAGCTTCCTCGACTTGCCGCTGAGGGGGCGTGGAATCAAGCCGCGCCTGGAAGTCGAGCCGCGCCTGGTGGAGTTGGGCGAGGTCAGGGCAGATGAGGCCGTCCCGGTGATCTTGACCCTTACCAACGCGGGTGAGGCGGAGCTGGTCATCGAGGAACTCCTCTGGGACGGTGAGCCTATGGAGGCTCTGGAAGACCGCTTTCCCTGGCCCCTGGAACCCGGGGAAAGCAGCGAGGTCACGATCCCCGTCTCTCCCGGTCGGCTCGGCCCGCATGTGAGCATCCTGACCATAGAGAGCAATGATCCCGACCAACCGACAATCCAGGTCTCCTTCACGCTCACGGGCGTGGCGCCGGTGCTGGAAGTGCTTGCCGATACCCTGGACTTCGGCGGCGTCTCCGTGGGCGACTCCCTGTGGAAGGCCCTGCCGGTGCACAACCGCGGCGATGCACGGCTCAACCTGGATCCACCGACGGTCGAAGGGACCCGCCAGTTCGCCGCGGAAATGTCGTCCCTCAGCCTGGCATCCGGGGACACGGCGGAGGTGTGGGTCCTCTTCAGGTCGGCCATCGACGACGGTCTATCGGGGAAGTCGGAGAAGGTTCAGGAGGTCCTGAGCCTGACCGGCGACGGGGGCACCCGGACCGTGATCCTGACGGCGCAGGTGATCGACGAGCAGATCGCGGTCTACAACTATCCCAATCCGGTCTCCCGGGGACAGCCTACGACCTTCTGGTTCCGTGGCTCGGGAAGAGTCGAGATACGGATCTTCAACACGGCCGGCGAGTTGGTGGAGAGACTGACGGCAGGTCCGGAGAGCCGCACCCTCGCCTGGGATGGAACCGACCGCGGGGGGCGGTTGGTCTCCCCTGGACTGTACGTCTGTGTGTACCTGGAGGATGGAGACCTGCGACAGCGCCAGCTCCTCCAGGTGGTCCCGGCCTCCCGGGACTAGTTGGCGCCAGTCCCGGGGAGACGCGACCTCTGCGTCGTCCTCGACCCGCTTGTCCTCCTGCAGCCCCATGCATGCCGTGAAGCTGGTTCCTCGTACGCCCCTCGGCGCGAGTGCTCGCCTCTTGAGAAGCGCTCGGCGCTCTCCTTCGTACGTGCAGTTGCCGCCGTGCGGCGGCCACGCGCGCCGATAGCGCCAGCACCCTGATCTCCTGCCCTTGGCCGCGCCGGACCGGTGCGGCTGGCGGTCTTCAATGCCCCGTTCCAGCTGGGTGCGTCCCTTGGCGGATGGGTCAAGAGCACCGGTCCGGAGAATCGGACTGACCCCCCACTGGGCCGAGTGCCCGTCCAGGAAAGCGGAAGAGGCGGTTGTCCCGAGAGCCGGAGACCTCCGATGCGCCCTGCCTCTGCAGGCCCACAGTCGGGGGTGCAGGCAGAGACTGGCCGGTGGCGGGTGCTGCGGCAGGCGGCCCCGTGGACGGCACAATTCTTGCATGCCACACGTGGCACGACGCCAAAGGAGACCAGCTGATGGACAGTCTGTTGCTCGATTTCGGGACGATCAAGCTCCACTGGAATACGGTGCTGCTCTCCCTGGTATTCGCCTTCTGCCTGTCGAGCACGATCGCAATGGTGTACGAGTGGACGTTCCATGGCCTGTCCTGGTCGCGGGGTCTGATGGAGACCATGGTGCTGGGCAGCCTCGTCACCTGTCTGCTGATGATCGCCATCGGCGACAACGTGGCCAGGGGCATCGGTATCGTGGGATCGCTGGCGATCATCCGTTTCCGCACCAACCTGCGCGATCCCCGGGACCTGGTGTTCCTCTTCGCCGCTCTCGGTGCGGGCGTGGCCAGTGGGGTGCAGAGCTACATCGCTGCCACCCTCGCCACCGCCCTGTTCTGTACCACCGCCGTGCTCATGCACTCCTCTCTCTTCGGCACGCGCATGAAGTTCGATGGACTCGTGCGCTTCCAGATCCCGGCGGCGCCGGACTTCGCCGCTCAGGTAGCCCAGGTGTTTCAGCAGATACCGCGGACCTTCGGCCTGGTGACGATGCGCGACGTGGCCCAGGGCGATCTCGTGGACTGCACATACCAGGTCAAGCTCGTCCGGGAGGCGGACTCGACGCGATTGATCGAGGCCTTGGGACGGATCGAGGGCCTTCGCGGGTTGACCTTCATGAACCACACCTCTGCAGTGGAGGTGTAGCCCATGAAGCGTTGGCTGACGAGGAACTCCTTCCGTGCCCTGTGGGCGGTGGCCGTGATGGCGGCCGTCTACGGCTACTGGCAGTGGCAGGTCGATCCGTACCTGGTGGGCACCGTCGTGTCCACGGTGCAGTCGGTGGGGGCCCGCGAGGGGGGAACCATCCACGAGATGCACGCCGCAGTGGGCGAGGCCGTCGCGGCCGGACAGGTCCTGGCTCGCCTGGACGTGTCGGACCTGTCGGCGGAGAGGCGACTGCGTGCGGAAGAGCTGGCCGTCCTGGAGTCGATCGCGGCGGCGGACCGGCGCCGCTACCACGTCGAGTACGACCTGCTGCGGCTGCGCGTGTCCGAGCGATACGCCCAGGTACGGGCGGAGGAAGCCGAGCTCGATGCCCTCAGCCGGGAGATCGAGGCGCTGGTGGCCGCGGAGAAGGCCGGCCTGGGCCATGACCGCGATCTGACCCGCATGACCATTCGCCGCGATGTCCTGGCGCGGTCCGTCGCCGAGCAGTCGGCGCTCATCCGGCCCGAAGTGGTGCACCTCGGCAGCGACGATTCGGCCGCCTTCGGCGACAGTATCCTGACCTCACTTCTCGGAGACCGCCTGCAGCGCATCCACGAGGTCCGTCAGTCGATCACGCTCATCGACCAGCGCATCGAGTATCGAACGGTCCGGTCGCCTTCCAATGGCCTGGTTTCCCGGATCCTGGCTCTGCCGGGCAGTACGGTCGACGCCTTCCTGCCCATCGTCACCGTGGAGAGCGCCCAGGCCTCCGTGGTGGAAGTCTACGTCCCGGAGACGGAGGACCTGCAGTTGCAGGTCGGCCAGGCGGTGGAAGTGATGTCGAGACGGTCGGGCGACTTCGACGCCCGGGGGCGGATCGACTTCGTCCATCCAGGGTACTCACCGATGCCGGAGCGGCTGTGGCTTCGCGGGCAGATGCTGTGGGCCCGGAAGGTCCGCGTCGTCCTCGAGGCCGGTCACCTTCTGCTGCCCGGCGAGTCGGTGCGCGTGGGCCTCATCGATCGATCCTCCGTGCTCGGGAGAGCGGGCCCATGAGGCGCGGCGGCCGGTCTCTCGCGGCTGTGCTGGTCCCCTTCGGCGTCAGCCTCTGCTCGACTGCGGCCCCGAGCGAGGGCGGCCAGGACCCGGGGGCCGGCGGCGGCGGCAGGGAGGAGCTGACTCTGACCATCGAAGAGACGGTGGCCATCGGTCTGCGCAACAACCCCCGCGTTGGCTTGCTCGAGTCGGAGGCCGATCTCCGCACGTACCGCATGCGCTCCCTCGACTGGATCGACAATCCCGAGATCCGCGTGCGCAACCTGGCCGCCCGGCGCGGGA
>JAJDTN010000439.1 GCA_022827165.1 Candidatus Latescibacterota bacterium | reverse complement strand
TCCCGCGCCGGGTCCAGTCCCAGCACTTCCGTCCGTCCGGCCGTTGGGCGGAGCTGGTTCATCAGGATTCTGATGGCCGTGGTCTTTCCGGCCCCGTTGCGCCCCAGGAAGCCGCAGACCGCTCCGGTGGGAACCTCGAGGTCGAGATCCTCCAGGGCGGCGGTCTTTCCGAACCGGTGGGTCAGGCCATCCATGGCGATGGCGGCATCAGTCATCTCTCTTCACCGAACTGGTGCAGTTGCTCACGGAAGACCTGGCGCATCTCCGCGGGGCTCATCCCCAGCTCGACGGCCTGCACCAGGGCCTTGTCGAGCAGTTGCCGCACGATCGCGAACCGTTCCTTCCGGCTCATGGTCACCTTCCTCTCGGCCACGTAGGTGCCCATGCCCCGCTTCTTGTAGATGAGCCCGCCGTGTTCCAGCTCGCGGTAGGCCCGCGCCACCGTGTTCGGGTTGATCAGGTACTGCCCGGCCAGGGCGCGCACCGACGGGAGCTCGTCGTGCGGCCGGAGCACCCGGGTGGCGATCTGGTACTTGACCTGCTCGATGATCTGCAGGTAGATGGGGACCCCGCTGGAGGGGTCCAGGGTCAGGTGGAGGATGGGGACGCTCCCATATGATCAGGTCCTTCCGCGGTTACGATCCGTAGCGGTTTCGGCATTGCTGTATTAGTGAGATAATACAGTGATACGATACTGACCTGCCTGGGTTTGGGCAAGTGCTTTCTTTGCTCTCGGGACCGGCGGGCCTTGACTTGACCTGTTGATGGTCCATATTCGGTCCGGACAAGGAGGTGGCCCATGAAGCTGTCCAGTCAGATCAAGCCGATCAGTTACCTCAAGGCGCACGCTGCCGAGATCGTGCGAACCCTCGGGGAGCAGCAGGAACCCCTGATCATCACCCAGAGTGGCGAAGCCAAGGTGGTGGTGCAGGACATCGACAGCTACGAGCGGATGCAGGAGACCGTGGCGTTGCTCAAGATCCTCGCGCTGGGGAACCGCCAGATCGAAGCGGGTCAGGTGCAGCCGGCCGCCGACGTGATCGCTCGACTCCGGGAGCAGCGACAGGCCGGGTGATGTCTTTCCTGGTCCACTTGACCGATGACGCGGCGCACGACCTGGAGGAGATCTGCGACTACATCGATCGGCATGACTCGCCGGGTCGGGCGAATCATGTGCTGGAGCAGATCGAGAAGGCTTTCGGCCGTCTTTCCGAGTATCCCGAGCGCGGCAATCACCCGAGGGAACTGCTGGACGTCGGGGTCCGGGAATACCGCGAGGTCCATTCCAGGCCCTACCGCATCATCTACCGGGTGATGGAAGAGAACGTCCATGTCCTCGTGATCGCCGATGGGCGGCGTGACATGCAGACGTTGCTGCAGCGGCGCCTCTTGCAGGCCTGAGTCCCTCTCTGGGACTGGCCGGCCGACGTACCTCCCACCCACCACGATGCCCCCGCCCCTCTCCAGCACCGCCCTCCCCTGGTACCAGGACATCCGCCCGTCGCGCACCGAGGCGAGCGCCGCCGCTGAGTGCATCCACTCCGCCTTCGAGCGTCAGGTTCGCCGGTCCCCCGACAGGGCCATCCTGGTCGACGAGAGCGGGTACTTGACCTATGCGGAACTACGCTCCGCCGTCGACGCCCTTGCCGCAGCCCTGCTGAAGCGTTGCCGAGGCCGCCCGGGGCAGCCGGGTGTCGGCGTCCTGCTGGAGAACGACGCCGGCAAGGTGATCACCTACTTCGCCTGCCTGAAAGCGGGCCTCCCCTACGTGCCGCTGCAGCCGGGTCGGCGGGTGCTCCCGGAGCAGGTGCCGGGGCTGGCGCCCCTCGGTGCGCTGGTCACCTCGCGGCGCATCGCCGCGGACCTGCCCTGTTCACTGGCGGAAGGGGCACCCCGACTCTGGATCGAGGACGAGGCGGACCCGCTACCCGACAGCGCCGGCGCCGCCTTCCCGGATCCCGACCCGCGGCGCACGGCGCACCTCGCCTTCACCTCCGGCACCCGCACGGGCGTCCCCAGGATGGTGGCCACCGATCACGCGGGGTCCATGCTCTCCCACGCCTGGCGCGGCCGGCTCTGGCCCTTCGACGCGGCGAGGGATGTGGTGGGCTGCAACATCTTCGGGATCTGGGACGTGGTGCCGGCCCTGTGCCGTGGCATCTGGTAGTGCTGGTCCGCGACGAGACCATGCGGGACCCCTTCGCCCTGGCCTCCGCCATCGTCCGCTTCGGGATCACGCGGATCATGATGACGCCGAGTCTGCTGGGCGCATGTCTCGACTGCGGGGAAGGGGTGGAGGCCCTGCGGCGCCTGCGTCTGCTGGTCCTGTGCGGCGAGATCGCCGCGCCGGCCATCGTGGAGCGCGCCTGGAAGGAGCTGCCGGCGGTGCGGATCGGCAATCTCTACTCGACGGCGGAGTGCCACGATGTCGCCGGGGGAGAGCTGCGGCCGGGGAAGGAGATCACCTGCGGCGTGGTGGCGGACTTCGCCGAGGTCCACCTCTGCGAGCCGGACGATCCCTCCCGCCTCGTGCCCGTGGGCAGCCCGGGGCGGATCCTGGTGGGCGGCGGTGCCCTGGCCCGCGCCTGTCACGGTTCCGCCGGCGAAGAGGGCGACGGCTTTCTCGATGTGGACCTGCCGGCGGCCGACGGGAGCTTCCGCCCGGCGCGCGTCTTCGACACCGGCGACCTGGGGGTGCTCCACGCCGGCGGCGAGCTGGAGATCCTGGGGCGCTGCGACAGCGGCCTCAAGATCCGCGGCTCGTGGGTGGAGCCGGCGCGGATCGAGCAGGTCGTCGAGGCGCACCCGCTGGTCCGCCGGGCCTGCGTCGCGGCGGAGACCGGCCACCGGGGGGAGACGGAGCTGGAGGCCTACGTCGTCCCGGGGCCGGAGGGCGCGGAGGCCGCGGACCTCGACCGCGAGCTGCGCCCCTACGTCGCTTCCCGGCTGCCGCCACAGGCCGTGGCCCGCTTCATCCCGGTCGACGAGCTGCCGCTCCTGCCCTCGGGAAAAGTCGACCGCCGCCGGTTGCGCCTGACGGCACGGAACTCTCGCGCATCGCCGAACCCGCGCTCCGAGACGGATCCTCTGCAGCAGCAAGTGCTCGCCGCCTTCCGGCAGGCCCTCGACGATCCCGCCATCGGCCCGCGGGACGACTTCGAGGCCAGCGGCGGCCACTCCCTCCGGGCGGTCCGGCTCTGCGGGATCCTGCACCAGGCCACCGGGCGCCGCGTGGCGGTCGCCGACCTCTACCGGCATCCCACCCCGCTGGATCTGGCCCGCTGCCTGCGGGACCAGCAGGGCATGGAACCGCCGTCGAAGTGGACCCCGCCCGAGCTGGAGATCGACGCTCCTCCAGCCCCTGGCGCCGAACCCCGGACTCCGGCGCGGACCGTGCTGGTGACGGGCGCGACGGGGTCTCTCGGGGTGGCCCTCGTGAAGGCGCTGCTGCGCACGACTTCGGTGGACGTTCTCGCCCTGGTACGGGCCGAGGACGAGGGCCTCGCCCGCCGGCGGCTGGACCGGGCGCTGGAGCGGCACGAGGAGCCCGGCCTGGATGCGCGGGCTCCGGACCAGCGGCCAGAGGCGACCCCGGGAGATCCGTCGAGGCCCGGCCTGGATGCGCGGGCTCCGGACCAGCGGCCGCAGGCGGCCCCGGGAGACCCGTCGAGGCCCGGATCCTCTACTGTGGGACGGGCAAGCGTTGTGGTGCACCCGCAGACGGTTTCGGGCGATCGCTCTACTCCCGGGCCTGGCGCTGCTGAACGAGAGAGCCATTCGGGGAGTCCGACGGCGGTTCCGCCCGATCCGTCGAGACCCCTGCCCGGGGCCGAGGCCGGGGACATCCCGTCGGGGCGACTCCGGGCGATACCGGGGGATCTCTCCAAACCTCTGATGGGGCTCGCCCCCCATGCCTTCGCCGCCCTGGCCGACAGGGTCGACGCCGTCTTCCACCTGGCCGCCGACCTCGACGCTTTCGCCTCGTACGCCGACCTCGCGCCCGCCAACGTGGGCGGCACGCGGGAGGTGCTGCGCCTCGCCTTCCGCCGGGGCGCGCCGGTCCACCACGTCTCCTCGAGCGCTGTCTTCCCGCTGGAGACCTCCTGGCCGGAGGAGACCTTCGGCCTGGGGGCCATGCGCTCCCTGGGCGCGCACCTCGAAGCCTCGGGCGCCGACGGCTACTCCCTCTCCAAGCTCGGGGCGGAGCTGCTCCTGTGGTCGGCCTTCGAGCGGCGGCTGCCGGTGTCGGTGGTGCGGGTCCCGCACCTGCTGGCTGACTCCGGCGGGGTCGACGGCGGCTCCCCCGGCCGCCTGACCGCGGCGGTTCGGGTCTTCGCCGCCGCGGGGGTGTTCCCCGAGGGGGACTGGAGCTGGCAGCTCGCCCCGGTGGACGCCATCTGCCGGGAGCTGATCTCCGGCCTGCAGACGGGACCGTCCAGGGAGAGGCCGGTGCGCCACCTCGCCATGGAACCCCTGCCCGCGGCGCAGGTGCTGGACGGTCTGCGCGGCCTGGGGATGGAGCTCGAGCCCCTGCCGCTGCCCGCCCTGGCCAGCGCGCTGATCTCCGCGGCGCAAGGCGGTGCCGGCTGCGAAGCCGCCCGGAGCGATCCGGGGTTCGGGGAGGTCTGCGCCGCGGCCCAGCTCATCCTGCAGCACGGCCCCCGGGCGGCGCTCAACCTCGCCGACGCGCGGCTGCTCACGGAACGGAACCTTCCCGGGAACCCCGCCGCCCTGTTCCTTCATTCTATCGGGCGCCATGCGGAATTGGCGCCACCCGATGAACCGTTGACCTGAACCGGGGAAGACCGGGAGGCGACAGGAGAACGGGAGATCCGGCGTGGCGGAGTCGGTCCTGCCCCGGGCGGCGCTCAATCTCGCCGACGCGCGGCTGCTCACGGAACGGAACCTTCCCGGGAACCCCGCGGCCCTGTTCCTTCATTCTATTGGGCGCGAGCCGGTATCGGGCGAGACACGACACATGCACCAGGAGAGCGGGACTCCCGCATGACGGTGGGTCCTGGTCTGGGACGGCCGCCGCTGACTGCGATGCAGGACCGTGGGCCTCTTACCATGAATCAAGGGGACCCAGCGTGGCCGAGTCCCTCCTGAACCGGGCGGCCGCCGCCGCCCGCGCAGGCGATCTGGACCACCTGGATCGCGTTCTGTCGGAGTCGCCGGAGGTGATCGCGGCGCGGGACGGGCACGGCCGCACGCTGCTGGACCTCGCCTGCCGGGCCGCCACCGGCGACATCGCCATTCCCCTCGTGCCCGGCACCCCGGCGCAGCACGCTGCCGTCGACCGCATCCTCGCCGCCGGCGCCAACCCCTCGGCCGCCGATGACGACGGCTGGACGCCGCTGCACACCGCCGGCATGGCCGGCCACCTCGACCTCGCGCGCCGCCTGGTCCGGGCCGGCGCTTCGGTGAGGGCCGACGCCCACGGCAAGGAAGGCGGCTCCCCCCTTTCCTACGCGCTGTTCTACGCCAAGGCCTACATGGCCGAGGCCCTGGCGCCGGTCTATCCCGACAACCTGCGGACCGCCGCCGCCCTGGGCCGCGGCCTCGACCGCTTCGTCGGCCGCGGCGGCGACCTCACGCCGGCGGCCCTCGGGGGGCTGGACTTCTACGCCCCCGTCTTCTTCCCGGCCTTGGAACGGACCTTCGAGCGCCAGGAGGTCCTCGACGAGGCCCTGTGCTGGGCGGCCCGAAACAACCAGTGCGGATCGATGCAGGCCCTCGTCGACCTCGGGGCCGATGTCAACGCCAACCCCTTCCGCGGCACGCCCCTGCTCTGGGCCTGCTACAGCGACAAGGTGGAGGCCGCCGCCTGGCTGCTGGACCACGGCGCCGACCCGGACCTGCGCCACGACTGGGGAGGCGAGGGCCACGGCGTGCAGGCGGTGGCCATGCACCTTGCGGCGCAGCACGACGCCGTCGACTGTCTGAACCTGCTCCTCGACCGGGGGGCCGATCCCACGGTCGTCGATGCCGCCCACGGAGGCACGCCTCTCGGGTGGGCGGAGTACAGCGGGGCCACGGCGGCGGTGGAGATCCTCGAACGGCGGGCGGGAGGGTAGCTGGATGAACCAGGAATTCATGGTCAGGGCCATCGAGCTCGGGCGCACCCACATGCGGGCGGGGGAAGGCGGGCCCTTCGGGGCGGTCGTCGTCAAGGACGGGGAGATCATCTCCGAGGGGTACAACGAGGTGCTCGCCGGCAAGGACCCCACGGCCCACGCCGAGGTGGTGGCCCTCCGCAGGGCGGCCTCCCGGCTCGACTCCGTCCATCTCGAAGGATGCGAGATCTACGCCAGCTGCGAGCCCTGCCCCATGTGCCTGGGCGCCATCTACTGGGCCAGGATCGAGAGGATCTGGTTCGCGTGCACCTCGGAAGACGCCGCGGAGGTCGGCTTCGACGACGAGGTCATGCACCAGGAACTGAAGCGGCCGCCGGCCGAGCGGCGGATCCCCTCCCGGCAGCTGCTGCGGGAGGAGGCGTTGGCCGTCTTCCGGGAGTGGCGGGAGAAGGCGGACCGAGTCGTGTACTAGGACCCGACGGCTGCCCTGACCGCTGCCGGGTCCGGCACAGCGCCGCCGCCGCCCAACCTCATCCGTCCAGGCACCACGCCTCTCTTTCCGGGGTGGAGATAGAGGCCGTGAGCCAGCTCGCTCGGGCGGTCGGTCGGGCGAGCGAGCCGACGGGGAGGCGCAGCAGGCGGTTCTCGAAGCAGATCCCGCCCTCGGCAGCCGGTTCAGGATGCGGGGTCGCACGTTGGGGCTGCCCATGAACCCGGCGCGTCCCGGCGCATCCGGTCCCATGAAGCTATGCCGGCCACAGCCTCTCGAAGGACCACGCGCCCGGCTGCTCTTCCCTCAGCAGGTACACGTCGGGGTTGGTCAGCGACTTCCACCCCTCGTAGCCGAAGGCGGGATCCAGGGAGTGCAGGACCAGGGCCATCAGGTTGCCGTGGGTGACGACCAGGGGCAGGGCGTGTCCTCCTCCAAGCACCTCGTCCAGCCCCGCCCAGGCGCGATGCAGCACTTCCCGCGCCGACTCGCCTCCGGGGGCGCGCAGGTCCGGGTCGTCGAAGGATTCGCGCACGACGGCCTGCCAGTTCTCGAGGGGCTCGGCCGACAGGGTCCGCTCGTTGAAGCGGCGGTCGATGTGGATGGGCAGGGCCGCCTTGGCCGCGTACGGCTCGAGGCTCTGCCGGGCCCGGCGGAAACCGCTGGCGGCGAGGAAGTCGATCTCCCGGTCCGACAGGAAACGGGACAGCTCTTCAGCCTGCGCGAGGCCTTCCTCGGTCAGGGCGGCCTCCGGCTCCTGGCCCGCGGCCCGGCAGTGGCGCACCAGGACCAGGCTCCGCGGGGGCGCCGGCATGCTCTCCGTGCCGCTCAGGACGGCGCCGCGAGGGCCGAGACCTCCACCAGGAAGTCCTCGTTCGCCAGGCCGCCCACCACCAGCAGCGTAGCCGGCGGGTAGTCGCCCTCCGGGTAGACCTCGTCGAACACGGCGGTTCGAGCGTCCATGAAGCCCGGCAGGCTCTCGCGGCCCACGATGTAGTAGGTGAACTCCACCACGTCGGCGAAGGACGAACCCGCGCCGGCGAGGACGGCCTCCATGTTGCGGAAGATCTGCCGCGTCTGGGCGGCGGCGTCGTCGGCGCCGACCAGCTCTCCGTCGATGTCGGTGGCGACTTGTCCCGCCACCACGATCAGGGGGCCTTCGACCCTGGCGGCGTGGGAGTACTTGCCGGGCGGTGCGTGGACCCCTTCCGGCTGGGGAACCCTGAATCGCGGCATGGCGGATCTCCTTGCTACGTCACGAGGCCGAGGAGCCTCGCTCCGTTGTCGTGGGTGATGTCGTCGAAGTGGTCCTCCGAGTCGCAGAGGTCGCGCAGGAGCGGCAGCATGAGCGCCGCCAGGCAGGGGCGGTAGCTGCCGTCCTGGAGGTTGCCGCGCCCGTCGATGCAGGGGCAGTCGGTTCCCCAGATCAGCCGCGAGCGGTGGCGCCGGAGGAAGCCGCGCGCGAAGTCGGTGTCCCTGTGGAGGCCGCAGTAGCCCGAGCGCGCCGAGAGGTCGCAGTAGAGGTTGGGGCACTCGCTCAGCATCCGGTCGGTGAGCCCCACCGGCTTCACCGGGCCCGCGGGATAGTCGGCGAAGTCCGGGTCCCGCGGGTCGGTGACGGCATCGGCGCTGATGTTCGTCCACCAGGCCATGGCGTGGCCGATGAAGGTCGTCTCCGGCAGGGAGCGGACCACCGTTTCCAGGGCCGGGAAGTTGGAGCCGAAGACGCCGGTGTAGTCCATGTGGATCAGCACCGGCCAGCCGACCTCGCCGCACAGGCGGTAGATCTCCAGGCACCGGGGGTGGTCGACGGGCAGACGGTTCTTCTGCTCGCCGAAGCCCTTCACGACGCCGGCCTCGTGCAGGTCCCGCAGCCGCTCGAGGGCGTCCGGGCTCATGGGGTCGACGTTGCCGAAGGGGATCGTCTCCCGCGGGCAGGACTCGTGGGCCTCGAGGGCGCCGCGGGTGGACCAGGACTCGTCGTCCCCCAGGGCCGAGGTCGGTCCCGCCTCGATGGGCAGGAGCACGGAGAGGCCGCCGCCGTGGGCGTCGATGTGGCGGCGCACGCCGTCGAGGGTGCGGCCGCCGTGGCCCAGGTGGGTGTGGAAGTCGATCACCCGCCGGCTTGCGCCAACCGGCCGGCGTGGGCGGCGACCTTGGCGAAGGCCTGCGCGTACTGGTCGATCAGCTCCTCCGCCGGGCGGGTGAAGGTGGGCAGCTGGATCGTGTCGCAGGGGACCTCCGGGTCCTCGGTGACCGGGAGGGTGAGGCTCTTGTAGTCGATCCGTCTCACCGCCGGGCCGAGGACCTCCCACAGGATCTCCTCGGTCCCGTGGTCGTCGCCGGCGAAGACCGGGTGCTTGTGGAGCATCCGCTGCAGGTCGGTGTGGGGGATGCGGGTGTCTTTGCGGGCCGGCGACGTCACCCGCGCGCCCTCGGCGTTCAGCACCTCGATCAGCCGTTCGCGGGTGATGCCCCCGAGCTTCTCCGGCTGGAAGGTGACGCGCCCGCTGTGGAAGGGCGAAGGGAAGTAGTCCGGGAAGTCCGGCGCCGCGAAGCCGTCGATCCGGGCGACGGCGCGGCCCAGCTTGTCGGCGTTCTCGTGACGCTGGTCGATGCGCCCGCGCCAGTGCTTCATCTGCACCACGCCGATCGCCGCGGTGAGCGTCGCCATGCGGTACTTCTCGCCGAAGCTGAAGCCGCTCACCGCCCGCCACCTGGGGTCCGGCAGGTCCCGCAGCCGCTCGTAGTGGCCGAGGGCGGCGGCGCGCTGGTAGATCTCGTCGGAGTCGGTGAGGAAGACCCCGCCCTCGCCCGCCGATGTCAGCTTGCCGTGCTGGAAGCTGAGGGCCGAGGCATGCCCGATCGACCCGCCCATGCGGCCGCGGTGGGTCGTCCCCTGGGAGACGGCGCAGTCCTCCACCACCTTCAGGCCGCGGCGCCCGGCGACTTCCATGATGGCGTCCATGTCGGCGGGGATGCCGTTCCAGTGGACGACCATGATCGCCCGGGTCCGCTCGGTGATCCGGGACTCCAGGTCCGCGGGGTCGAGGGTCATGGTCAGCGGGTCGATGTCGGCGAAGACCGGCACGGCACCGCAGCCGATGATCGGCAGGCAGCCGAAGGGATGGACCGCCGACTGGCAGATGACCTCGTCGCCGGGGACCACGCCGACGCCGAAGAGGGCCGAGCGCAGGGCCGCCGTGCCGCTGGAGTGGGCCAGGGCATGGCGCACGCCCCAGGTCTCGGCGACCCGCTCCTCCAGCTCGGTGATCGGCCCCGTTTCCCCCTGGGAGCTGGAGAGGGCGTGGCGGCGGATGAGATCCGCCACCGCCTCGACCTCCTCCTCGGTGTAGATCGGCCACTGCACGTACGGCGCCTGGTCGATGGTCACGGCGCGGGTGCCGCCGAGGGCTGCGGGCATGGCTCTCATCCGGAAAGAAGGACCGTCAGTTTCTCGAGGACTTCACTCATCACGTGCGACGGGGTTCGAGCCGCAAAGCGGGCTCGTCGTGCTCGCCAGTCCAGGCTCCTGACCTGGTCGGCCAGGATGACGCCGGTGACGGGACTGGCCGATGGAAGGGAAACTTCGAAGGGGTAGCCCTTCACCCTGGAGGTGATTGGGCAGAAGAGCCCCAAGGCGGTCTTCTGGTTGTAGCTCTGCGGACTCAGAACCAGGGCGGGCCGGCGCCCGGCTTGCTCACGCCCGGCCTGGGGAGTGAAGGTGAGCCAGACGATGTCCCCTCTGCTTGGGACATATCCCCCCTCTACCATGCCTCGTGGCCCTGGGCAGGGCCGCTGTCCACCTCCGGATGGAGATTGTCCGGCGTAACCTGCTCCAGCAGGTCGTCCAGGTCATAGGAGCCCTTGCGCATCACGATCTGGTCCCCTTGCGAGATCATCTCGATGGCAGAGCCCTCCTGAACTCCCCACTGCTCGGCGATGGGCTTGGGGATGCGAACTGCCAGGCTGGTGCCCCACTTGGCGATGCGGGACTTCGTTCCCATTGAGTACCTCATAGCTTGGGCTGATAGATATAATATATCTATGCCTGCAGTGCCCGATCCCTCGGAAGGGGCAGGTCGATCCTGGCGTTGCCCCGGGCCTGCGAGTGCAGGGCGGCGAGCATGATCTCCAGGGTGTGGCGGGCTCTCCGGGCCGGCGAGCTGCTCTCGGCCTTCCCGTCGATCATCTCCGCCAGCTCCTCCACCGCGGGGATCAGGGCGGTCCCGAAGGGGTCCGGGTAGGCGGAGCCGGTCTCGGAGGAGACCGGGACCGGGGCTCCCTGGGACTCGGACGTGGTCCAGACCTGGCAGAGCTGGTCGCTGACGACGATGCGGCCCTCCGGCCCCTGAAGGTCGAACTCGAAGAGCTGGGGCGTCAGCTTGGCGCTGTTGATCAGGGCGCGGGCGCCGTTGGCGAACTCGACGATGATGGTGGACCCCGGGTCGTACTGCGGGTCCCGGCCCCCCTTGCCGTCGTACACCAGCCCGTACTCCTCGAAGCCGCGTTCGTGGGCGGCGATCACCCAGACGGGATCCGCCTCGGCGAAGTAGCAGACCGCGTCCACGAGGTGGGTGCCGTTGCGGAACAGCATCGACCGCCGGCCCCCCATGTGGGCGAGGATGCGGGTCAGGGGGCCGAGGGCGCCGTCGCGCACCGCCTGCCGCATCTGCTGGTAGCGCGGGATCCAGCTGCGGGTGTGGTCGACGGAGAGGCAGGTGCCGTTGGCCTCCACGGCGGCGACCATGCGGTCGGCGTCCTCCAGGGTGGTGGCCAGGGGCTTCTCGCAGAGGATGCCCCGGACGCCGGCCTCCGAGGCATGGCAGACCGCGTCGGCGTGCAGGTGATCGGGCGTGGCGACGCTGACCACGTCGAGATCTTCCCGCTCCAGCATGAGGCGGTAGTCGGTGTACTCGCCGATGCCGCCCGCAGGGACCTCGGCGCGCTCGTAGAAGCGCGGAATGACGGCGGGATCGATGTCGCAGACGGCCGCCAGCTCGTACCGCGGCGAGCGGGAATAGGCGTAGCCGTGGTAGCCGCCGAGACCGCCGCCGATGACGGCGGCCCTCAAAGTGTGGTCACCCATGATCCTCCTCAGACGACGCCGAAGGCGAGCATGGCGTCGGCGACCTTGCGGAAGCCGGCGATGTTGGCGCCCGCCAGGTAGTCGATGGTTCCGTCCTCGCCGCGGCCGTGCTCGGCGCAGCGGCCGTGGATGTCGGCCATGATCTGCTCCAGCTGGCTCTCCATGTCCTGGAGGGTCCACGACAGGCGGGCCGAGTTCTGGCTCATCTCCAGGCCGGAGACGGCGACGCCCCCGGCGTTGGCCGCCTTCGCCGGGCCGAAGAGCACGCCGGCCTCCCGGAACCGCTCCACCGCGTCCGCCTCGCTCGGCATGTTGGCGCCCTCGCAGACGGCGCGCACGCCGTGGCCGATGAGCGCCGCGGCGTCGTCACCCGACAGCTCGTTCTGCGTGGCGCACGGCAGGGCCACGTCGCAGGGCACGCCCCAGGGGCGGGCCCCGGCGTGGAAGGCGGCGCCGGAATAGGCGTCGGCGTACTCGGAGATGCGCCCGCGGCGGACCTCCTTGAGGTCCTTGAGGAAGGCGAGCTTCTCCTCGTCGATGCCGTCGGGGTCGTGGACGAAGCCCCCGGAGTCGGACAGGGTCTGCACCTGGCCGCCGAGCTGGAGCACCTTCTCGGCGGCGTGGAGGGAGACGTTGCCCGAGCCGGAGATGTTGGCGCGCAGTCTCTCGATCCCCTCGCCGCGCTCGGCGAGCATGTGCTTGAGGAACAGCACCGCGCCGTACCCGGTGGCCTCGGTGCGGATCAGGCTGCCCCCGAACTCGAGCCCCTTGCCGGTGAGCACACCCTCGAAGGTGCCGGTGATGCGCTTGTACTGGCCGAACATGAAGCCGATCTCGCGCGCGCCGACGCCGATGTCGCCGGCGGGCACGTCGACGTTGGGCCCGACGTGGCGGTAGAGCTCGGTCATGAAGGCCTGGCAGAAGCGCATCACCTCGTCGTCCGACTTGCCCCTCGGGTTGAAGTTGGCGCCCCCCTTGCCGGCGCCCATGGGCAGGCCCGTGAGGCTGTTCTTGAAGGTCTGCTCGAAGGCCAGGAACTTGAGCACGCTCGGCGTCACCGTGTGCGAGAACCGCAGGCCCCCCTTGTAGGGGCCGATGGCGTTGTTCATCTGCACGCGGTAGCCGCGGTTGACGCGGATCTCGCCGGCGTCGTCCCGCCAGGAGACGCGGAAGGAGACGATCCGGTCCGGCTCGGTCATGCGCTCGAGGATGCGGTACTCCCGGTAGGCGGGATTTCGGTCGATGTAGGGCAGCAGCGTCTCGGCCACCTCGCCCACGGCCTGGTGGAACTCCTCCTCGCCGGGGTTGCGCACCTCCAGGCCCTCCATGAACCGCGCCAGCTCGGGATGGGGCTTCTTGTGGTCGCTCATGCTCCGTCCAGTCTGAATGAGTTGCCCGCGTACGTTGTCAGTCGCCCGGGGGCTATGGAAGTTCCGGGTCCGGAGCCCGCCTCATGTAGACAGCCCGGACTTGCGCCGCAGACTCTCCTGGCGCGGCTCCTCCGCCCGCAGCAGGGCCAGCTCGGGCACGCGCAGCTGGCCCAGGGTCTCGGCCTCGGCGCGGACGAAGCCCTCGGCGTAGGCGACCTGGGCGTACCAGCCGGCGGTGCCGGCGCCGATCTCCACCCGCTTGCGGGCGAACTCCTCGAACTGGCCCTGGCTGGCGAAGAGGGTCTCCGCCTGCACCCGCTTGTCGCGCCACCCGGAGATGTCCACGTAGAAGTCGATCTCCTCGCGCGTGAAGTAGATGCCGAGGTAGAAGGTCGCCGCCACGGTGTGGGGCCGCTCGCGGGTCTCGTGGTCGGGCATCGCCGCCAGTCCCTTGGCCTCGAGCACGGCGATCGCCGTCTCGCCGTGGTCGTCGCGGGTCATGTTGGCCATGCCGTGGCGCGCGTCGTAGTAGGGCTTCTGGGTGATCAGCACGTGGGGGCGCACGTCGTGGAAGATCCGTCTCAGCTCGTCGACGGCGCCGGGGCTGCTCTCCAGGCGGAAGGGCTGGGGCCACTGCAGGATGCGCACGTCGGTGACTCCGAAGAGGCCGCAGACGCTGCGCACCTCGTCGGCCTTGATGCGGGCGTACTCCTCCGGGCCCTGGGCCAGGACCGCGGGGTCGCGCTCGGACTCGGGCTTGAGCAGCTCGTCGTGGAGGCGCTCGTTGTGGGTGCGGGCGCCGCTGGTGACGGTGACCACGGTGACCGAGTCGCCGCGGGCGGCGTGGATGCCGCAGGTGGCGGCGCAGTGGGTGAAGTCGTGAGGATGGGCGACGACGACGAGAATGCGCAGCGGGTCCGGGCTCATGCGGTCCTCGTTTCGATGGCGGGTACCGGTGTGTAGAGGTTGTGGCCGCCGGTGCGGTCCTGGCCGCGCACCAGGTAGATCTGGTGGCGCCCGGGGCGGTCGTCGTTGTCGGCGTGGCGCACGTGGGCGGGGCAGTAGCGCATGGTGTAGCCGCAGCGCCGGCGGGCCGAGCGGTTGGCGTTGGAGGCGTGGAGGGTGAAGGCGTCGTGGAAGTGGCACTCGCCGGCGGCCAGCTCCAGGTCGACGATCCGTGCCGCGTCGATCTCCTCCGCTTCCACCTCGCGGCCGAAGAGGTAGCCCTCCTCCTGCACCGCCTCGTAGCGCAGCCCGCGCTGGAGGTGGCTGCCGGCCACGACTCGCATGCAGCCGTTGTCGACGCGGGACTCGTCGACGGCCAGCCACATGGTGATCACCTCCATGGGCTCGAGCCGGTCGCCCCAGTAGACGCCGTCCTGGTGCCAGGGCACGGCCAGGCCGTCGTCCTCGCGCTTGCTGATGAAGTGGCTGGACCAGAGCACGATGTCGGGCCCGACGAAGCCCTCGATCACGTCGAGGACCCGCGGGTGGGCGAGGTAGCGGAAGAGGAAGGGGTGCTCGAAGTGGGGCACGTCCAGCGACTCGGGGCGCCGGTCCGGAGGCAGGGCGGCGATGAGGCCGTCCACGTAGGCGCGCAGCCCCTCCAGCTCCGCCTCGGTGAAGATGCGGCCGAAGGTCAGGTAGCCGTTGTCGCGGTAGAAGCGGACCTGCTCGTCGGTGGCGGTGGTCTCGGTCTTCCAGCTCACGGAATCCCCCCGCGGGATTGAG
>JAJDTN010000444.1 GCA_022827165.1 Candidatus Latescibacterota bacterium | reverse complement strand
CAGTCCTCGACGAAGCCCACGTACTCCGCCAGGATCAGGTCCGCCCCCTCGTCGGCCAGGAGCCTGGCGTGGTCGGCCCACTCTCGGCGGTACGGCTCCAGGCCCATGACGCGGATGTCCGATGAGGGGACATCCGCCGGCATCGGCCACTGGAGACAGGGCGCGGCGATCCCGCCGGCCACGTATCCCGAGCCGCCCATGGAGTCGCGGGCCTCGACGGCGTTGCGGATCGCCGCCGCGGCGTAGGTCCGCCAGGCGCGGCTCTCGCCGATGGTGTCGAGACGGGACGGCGTCGTCCAGAAGTTGTTGCTGGTGATGATGTCGGCGCCGACCCGCAGGTAGTCGGAGTGCACCTGGCGGACCACGTCGGCGTACTCCACGTTGGCCGTAGCCGACCACGCCTTGAGCCGGTTCCCGGCTTCCTTGAGCACATCGGCGCCGCGGCGCTGCAACTCCGAGCCGGTGCCGCCGTCGAGCAGCAGCATCTGGCCCCGGCCCAGGGGCTCATTGATTCTCCGAGGAGCCATCGGGTCTGCCTCCGGTGCTCGGTGAACGTACCAACCATCTACTCCAGGTGCACGAGACGCCGTGTCTGGCGCCCGCCAGGGTAGCGCAGGGCGGCGAGATAGACCCCGGCCGCCAGCGCCTGGCCTCGTTCGTCCCGGGCATCCCAGTGGACGCGGTGCCATCCGGAGGCCTGGACCTGGTCGACCAGGGTGCGCACGACCTGACCGAGAAGGTTGTAGACCTCCAGGCGCACCGGACCGGCCTCGGTCAGGCGGTAGGGGATGAGGGTGCCGGCGTTGAAGGGGTTGGGGAAGGAGGGGTCGAGGCCGCTGGCCGCGGGCCCCGCCGGGGCCGCGGCCGGTTTGGCGGCGGCGAGGGATTCGACGGTATCCAGGCGGACGGTGCCGCTCATGGTGAAATACAGCACGTGACGCCGGTGGGGGTTGAGGGGTATGCTGTGCCAGCGCCCCGCTACCTGCCCGTCGGGGGTGCGGGCGCGGGCCTGATAGAGACCGGTGACGCCGGGGGGAGAGAGGGAGGTCATGGTGAGCAGCAGGCTCCCGTCCCTGTCGGTGCGGCCGCTCCAGACGTAGTCGGGGCGGCGGCCGGAGATGGCGCGAGAGAACTCGAGGGTGAGGCCGGGGTCGGCATCGCCGTGGAGAGTGGCCAGTATCGTTGCGGTGTCGTGGCAGGGAGGCAGTTGGTCGACCCATGGGGCCAGGGGCCTGGGCACGCATCCGGAGAGCCGAAGGCCCTGGACACGCAGGTTCTGCAGCCGCGTGAGCCAGACCAGTTCCGGGGGGAATCGGCCCGCCAGGCCGGTCTCGTGGAGGAAGAGGAGCTGCAACTGGGCCAGCTTGCCCAGCTCGCGCGGAATCGGGCCGGTCAGGGCGTTGCCGGAGAGAAGCAGTTCCCGGAGCCGGGTCAAGTGGCCCAGACCGGGCGGGATGGCCCCGGTCAGGCGGTTGTCGTGCAGCCACAACAGCTCCAGGTGCTCCAGTTGGTCGAGGGGGGGGATTTCTCCCGTCAGGGCGTTGCCCGAAAGGAGCAGCACACTCAACTGGGTCAGCTGCCCCAGTTCGGGCGGGATCGGTCCGGTGAGCTGGTTGTCGTGCAGCAGCAGGTACGCGAGCCGGCTCGGTCCCCCCAACTCGGGCGGGACCGGACCGGTCAGGCCGTTGCCGTGGAGTCCAAGACTCCGCAGCTCTGTCAGTCCGCCCAACTCGGGGGGAATCGTCCCGGTCAGGTGGTTGCCCGAGAGGAGCAGCTCGCGAAGGTCCGTCAGGTCGCTCAACTGAGGGGGGATCGTTCCTGTCAGCTGGTTGTCCTGGAGCCACAGGAACTGCAGGTTGGCGAGCCGGCCGATCTCCGGCGGGATCGGCCCCGTCAAGCCGTTGCCATGGAGCAGCAACAAGCCGACCGAACTCAGTTGGCCGAGCTCGGGTGGGATCGGCCCCGTCAACTGGTTCCCGGACAGGACCAACTCCACGAGCTCGGGCATCTGACCGAGTTCCGCGGGGATGCGCCCGGTCAGGGCATTGGAGCTGAGATCCAACTCCTGCAGGTTCGTCATGCCGGCCAGGTCCGGAGGTATCCCTCCGGTCAACCGATTGGAGTGGAGGCCCAGTTCGCGCAGGTTGGCCAGCTGCGCCAGCTGGGAGGGAACGGGTCCCGTCAACTCGTTGTCGGACAGCAGCAGCCAGTTCAACTTGGCCAGCAGGGCCAGCTCGGTCGGAATCAACCCCGTCAATCCGTTGGCCTGAAGGGCCAACAGCTCCAACTCCGCCAGTCGGCTCAGCCGGGGTGGAATAGCGCCCGTCAACCCGTTGTCGTGGAGATACAGGGCCGTCAGGTTGGACAACTCACTCAGTTCGGGGGGAATCGACCCTGTCAGTTCGTTGCCGCGGAGGTTGAGCACCCTCAGCTCCCGCAGTTGTCCCAGCTCGGGGGGGATGGCACCCGTCAAGCCGTTGCCGTGGAGATACAACCCCTGAAGGTTGGCCAAGCCGCTCAGCTCGGGGGGGATCGGACCCGCAAGCTCGTTGTGGGACAACGCCAGCCACCGCAGGCCCGCGATCTGCCCTATCTCGGGCGGGATCGGCCCCGTCAGCTCGTTCTGGAAGATGTAGAGTGTTTCCAGGTTGGTCAGTTGTCCGAGCTGTGGGGGCAGCGTGCCCGACAGCCTCATGCCCGCCAGGACCAGCCGCCGGACGTGGGTGTGATCGACCCAGACCCCCCTCCATCTGGTAATCGGCCTCTCCGGCGACCAGTTCAGGAAAGCGTCCCCGGCCAGCTCGTCGCGGAGCCCGAGGAGCACCTCGCAGTCGGCCACCAGCAAGGCGTGGTCTTCCGGCTCGGGCACGACAAGGCCGTTGGTGCACGGGTTCGGGAGCGGGTCTTCCCCGGCCGCCATCCGTCCTGGCCATCCGGCCGCGCAAGCGATGAGAAGCGCCACGGCTGGCCGGACGAAGCGAGCCCGGGGACGGATGTGAGGCTCGCGGTCCGTCCCGGCCGACGAAGTACTGCATTCCATGATCTGTTCCAGAGATGGCCGCCAGGATGGTCGTCCGCTTAGATTCGGCCCATGTCAGCCTCGACCGTCAAGGGAGATCCTAGTCCATGCGCGACTACGAAGCCAACGCCGTCCTGTCGACGAAGGAGTACCGCGTCGTGGGGCGCCGTCCGGTGCGCCACGACGGCACCGACAAGGTGACGGGCAAGGCGCGCTACGGCGCCGACATGGTCCTGCCGCGGATGCTCCACGGCCGGATCCTGCGCTCGCCTCACGCCCACGCCCGCCTCGAGTCTCTCGACACGAGCCGCGCCGAGGCCGCCCCCGGAGTGAAGGCGGTGATCACGGCCCGGGACTTCCCGGAACCGGGTGAGCCGCCCGGCTCCTTCCAGCTGCTCAACCTGATGGCCCGGGACAAGGTGCTCTACAAGGGGCACGCCGTGGCCGCCGTCGCCGCCGCCAGTCCCCACGAGGCCGAAGAGGCCCTCGACCTGATCGACGTGAGATACACGCCGCTCCCGGCGGTCTTCGACGCGCCGCAGGCCATGGCCGATGGCGCCCCCCTGCTCCACGAGGACCTGCAGGAGGCCATCGACCCGGACAGCCTCGACCTGGAGACCTGGCCCCCGAACGTGGGCAACCATCTCGAGAGCGAGATCGGCGACGTGGACGAGGGCTTCCGCCGGGCCGAGGTGATCGTGGAGAAGAGCACCACCACGAAGGCCGTGCACCAGGGATACATCGAGCCCCACGCGGGCACCGCCATGTGGCACGAGGACGGCCGCCTGACGATCTGGAGCAGCAGCCAGGGCCACTTCTCGGTGCGCGAGCAGACGGCCCGGGTCTGCGGGGTGCCGGTGTCGCAGGTGCGCGCCGTGCCGCTCGAGATCGGCGGCGGCTTCGGCGCCAAGCTGCGGGTCTACGTGGAGCCGGTGGCGGCCCTGCTGGCGCGCAAGGCCGGGGTGCCGGTGAAGGTCGCCATGACCCGCGCCGAGGTCTTCGAGGCCACGGGACCCGCCTCGGGCACGCAGATCCAGGTGCGCCTGGGGGCCACCCGCGACGGCCGCCTCACCGCCGCCTCGGCCCGCCTGGTGTACGAGGCCGGCTGCTTCCCCGGTTCCTCCGTGGGAGCGGGGATGCGCTGCATGCTCTCGCCGTACGACATCCCGCACGCCGCCATCGAGGGCTTCGACGTGGTGGTCAACCGCCCGAAGACCGCCGCCTACCGGGCGCCGGGTACGCCGGCGGCGGCCTACGCCGTGGAGACCGCCCTCGACGAGCTGGCCGAGCGGCTGGGCATGGACCCCATCGAGCTGCGCCTGAAGAACTGCGCCGCCGAGGGCACGCGCACCATCGCCGGGACGGCCCTGCCCAAGGTCGGGTTCGCCGAGGTCCTGGAAGCGGCGCGGGACCACCACCACCTGCGCGCACCCCTCGAGGGAGCGTGGAGGGGCCGCGGCGTGGCCAGCGGCTACTGGGGCAACGGCTCCGGCCCTTCGAGCGCCGTGGCGGTGGTCCACGCCGACGGCACCGTGCACCTGGCCGAGGGCTCACCCGACATCGGCGGCACCCGCACCTCGGTGGCGCAGCAGTTCGCCGAGACCCTGGGCGTGGCCGTGGAGGACGTGCGCCCCGAGGTGGCCGACACCGAC
>JAJDTN010000110.1 GCA_022827165.1 Candidatus Latescibacterota bacterium | reverse complement strand
TGTCGGGGAGCACCACGGGGGCCGAGTGGCAGTACACCGCTCCCGGAGACAGCACGGCCTGGGCGCTGGTGGAGTTCGCCTGGACCGACTCCTTCTACACCTTCCAGGTGCAGGCGGTGGACCATACCGACTTCGTGGGCGAGGCCTCCAACGTGGACACGCTCTTCGTCCCATGATGGAGGGTGACGCAGATGCCTGATCCGACCCGCGGCCGTTTCGGAGCCCCCTCCGACGGCCTCAACCTGAGGAGGCTCCACCGGGAGAACCGCAAGGTCGCCTGGGTCTCCTATGCCCTGGCGGCGACCATGGCGGCCTCCGTCCTCGGCTATTTCATCGCCGTCAAGCGGGAGAAGCCGGCGGCCAAGCCTCTGGCCATGGAGTTCATCATCCGCAAGCCTCTGGCCAAGAAGTCCTTCCGCATGCGCAAGGCGCAGGTGCAGAAGCGCGTCATGACGAGACGGCTGGTCACCTCCAAGCCGAAGCTCGCCCACACGCCGCCGAGGGAGATCCGCCGCGCCGACGCCCTGGGCAACGTGGCCGTCTTCGCCCACCAGATCGACGCCGGCACGAGCGTCGGCACCGGCACCGTCACCCCCGAGATCGCCGCCGTCCAGATCCGCAGCTCCAAGGACCCGGAGAAGCGCATCAGCATGCAGGAGGAGTTCCTCGATCTCAACGCCCTCGACACCGGCAAGTACCGGGGCATGGTGATCCAGGACCCCACGGACCGCAGGAACATCCGCGGCTTCGTCTACCTCGCCCTGGCCTGGGGCAACGACCTGCAGCCCGACGCGCCGCGCTCGGTCTCGCGCCTCGCCGACGGCATCAACGCCTACACGGGGATCCAGGCCAAGGTGGCGGACCACATGTTCCTCGACTCGCCGGAGCTGTTCAAGACCCCCTTCGTCTACATCACCGACAAGGACGGCTTCGAGCTGACGGACAAGGAGATCGAGAGCCTCGGCCGCTACATGCGCAGCGGCGGCTTCATCCTCGCCGACAACGACCGGCCCGATCTCAACTTCGGCCCGGCGGAAGCCTCCCTGCGGGCGATGTTCGGCCAGGCCCTCGGGCGCGACGGTCAGCTCCAGAGGATCCCCAACAGCCACCCCATCTTCAACAGCTTCTTCGACCTCGACGGCCCGCCGGTGGGGGGCGAGTACCTGAGCGTGCGGGGCAATCCCGACATCTTCTACCTCAACTCCGCCGAGGCGACCGACGTCTACTACCAGCCCGACGAGGTGCAGTTCCTCGAGGGCGTCTTCATCGACGGACGCCTGGTGGCGGTCTACTCCGACATGGGCTACGGCAGCATCTGGCAGGATGAGTTCGAGAACGAGCCCCAGCTGAGGATGGGGGTGAACCTCGTGGTCTTCGCCCTCACCCAGGAAGGCTCCATCGCGCAGCAGCAGATCGACTTCTACACGCAGCTCACCGAGTAGCCGGGGAGCACGGGCGGAAGGAGCAATCGAGATGTGGGAGATCCTGAAGAGCGGCGGCCCCCTGATGGTGCCCCTCACCATCTGCGCGGTTCTGGCCGTCGCCTACACCATCGAGAGGCTCTGGGTCCTCGGCCATATCCCGGCTCCCGGCCGCGCCAAGGAGGAGCTGGACCGGCTCGAGGCCTCCCTCCTCAACGGCGGCCGCGAGGCGGTGGTGGAGGAGTGCAACCAGGGCAAGGGCGTGCTCAACTTCATCTTCTCGTCGCTGCTGAAGCGCCACGACACCCTGCTCATCGAGCAGCGGGAGTTCCAGGAGACCAATCAGGAGATCGTCCGTCTCGCCGAGTCGGCCGGGGGAGGCGAGGTGGGACGCTTCATGGTCATGCAGAGAGAGCAGACCGACATGAAGGGCGAGCTGGTGATCGAGACGGAGGCGGCGGCGCGCACCTACCTGGCCAGGAACCTGCCCACCCTCTACACCATCGGCAACATCAGCCCCCTCCTGGGGCTGCTGGGTACGATCATGGGCATGATCATCGCCTTCGAGTCGATCGCCGTGGCCGGAGCCGGAGACCCGAGGGTGGTGGCCGGCGGCATCTCCCAGGCCCTGGTGACGACCGCCTCGGGGTTGATCATCGCCATCCCCACCATCGTCGCCTACCGCTACCTGTCGCGCCGGGCCGACAAGGCCCTGGAGCAGGTCGAGGTCTACGGCCACGCCTTCGCCAACACCCTGCTCATGTCCCGGCAGCCGGCCTAGGGGCCCTCAGGAGCCGCACGGCATGGCCCGACACCGCGTAGAGCACATCCGCAGCGTCGCCGAGGAGGGGGAGCCCGACATGACCCCCCTCATCGACTGCGTCTTCCTGCTGCTGATCTTCTTCATGGTCACCACCGTCTTCCTGCACACGAAGGGGCTGGACGTGGACCTGCCGTCCCCGAGCGAGGCGGAGGAGGAGCAGAAGAAGGACATCAACGTCATTCTGAGTGAAGAGGGGGCGATCGAGATCGGCGGCGAGGCGGTGGCCGCCGCCGACCTCGGCGCGCGCCTGACCACCGCCATGGAGGAGGCCAACAACGAGAACATCATCGTCCAGGCCGACGAGGAGTGCGCCCAGAAGCACGTGGTCTACGTGGTGGACACGGCCAAGGGGGTGGGGGTGAAGGGGATCGCCCTCGTGCGGGTACAGGAGGAGTAGGGCATGGCCAGGCAGCGGAACACCGAGCGCGAGCCCGACTTCAACCTGACGCCGATGATCGACTGCGTCTTCCTGCTGTTGATCTTCTTCATGGTCACCACCGTCTTCAAGCAGCCCTACAGCCTGCAGCTGGAGCTGCCCGAGGCGCAGCAGGCGCAGCGGGTGCAGGAGAAGAAGCTGGTGAGCTCCATCACCGCCGACGGGCGCATGGAGATCAACCGCGAGCTGGTCAGCGCCGCCGACCTGGAGCAGGTGCTGCTGCGCCACAAGCAGGGGACGAGGAGCCTGACCCTGATCGTGCGCACCGACAAGGAGACGAAGCACAAGCACCTCCTCGACCTGATCGAGGTGGCCAAGCGCCTGCGCATCGAGAAGGTGGTCCTGGCCACCGAAGACGAGAAGGTCGAGCTCTGATCCCATGAACCTGAAGACCGCTCTCCTCGTGGGGCTCCTCTTCGTCCTCGTCCTCGGAGCCGTGCTCTACTCCAACCGGCGGGAGCAGGAGGTGGAGGCGGCCGACGTCCTCTCCCGGGAGCTGCTGGTCTTCGACAAGAAGGAGGCCGACGAGCTCACCGTCGACGGCCCCAAGGGCCGGGTGGTCTGCCGCAAGGCGGGGGACCAGTGGCGCATCGTCGAGCCCGTGGAGGTCGACGCCAGCCGCGGCGCCGTGGAGACGGTGCTGGTCAACCTGGAGCGGGCCCGCCTGAAGAAGTACCTGCTCCTGGAGGACGCCGGCGACCCCGACCTCCTCCGGGAGTACGGCCTCGATCCGCCCCACATGATGGTGACCCTGAGGGTCAAGGGGAGCGTCCTCGACACCGTCCTCTACGGGGACAGCCCCATGGGCGTGTACGTCTACGTCAAGAAGACTTCCGAGGACCGCATCGGAATGACCGAGCTGTACCGGCGGACCGGGGTCAACCGGGGCTTCGCCCAGTTGCGGGAGAAGCGGGCTCTGAATTTCGAGCGGGGCCATGCCAGAAACCTGCGCATCGAGAGCCCGGACGGCGCCATCGAGGTGGCGAAGCTGGAGGACGGCTGGCAGATGAAGAGCCCCTTGGAGACGAGGGGCGACGAGGAGGGGATCCAGACCGTTCTCGCGAAGCTGAGCGCGCCGGTGAAGGAGTTCGTCGACGACCGTCCCGCCAGCCTCGGGGAGTACGGCCTCGATGCCCCGAGGTACCGCATCGGGGTCACCACGGCTGGCGGCGGGACGTATGGCCTGTGGATCGGCGGGGGCGCGGAGAACGGGTACCACGCGAAGAACCTCTCCCAGCCTTCGGTCTTCACCGTCGACTCGGCTCTGGTGGAGCGGCTCGACGAAGCCGCCTTCGGCCTGAGGTTCAAGCGTCTCCTCTCTTTCGAGAGGAAGAGCGTGGACCGCGTCGAGTTCGCCTACCCGGGCCGGACCGTGCTCTGCGTGCGGCAGGGCGCGGCGTGGCTGGCCGTCCCCCAGCAGCGGCCGGTGAACGGCACGGAGCTCGACGCCATCCTCTACAACATGGAGGAGCTGCGGGCCGAGGGCTTCGTCTCCGCGCAGCCGGCTGGCGGCTCGTACGGGCTCGATCCGCCGCGGGCCAGGATCCGGGTGTGGGCGGAGGAGGAGCTGGTGGGCGACCTGGCCCTCGGTCAGGTGCAGGGAGAGATGGTCTACGCCAGGGGCAGCGGGAACGACCTCGCCTGCCTCGTCGACAGGGAGACGGTCCAGCTCCTGGGCGTGGACCGGATCTTCAAGGAACAGGGCTCGAGCGGTGGCGGATGAAGCGCGTCCCCTGGCTCAAGTGGGGCGGTGCGGCCCTGGTGGCCGCCGGCCTCGGCGGGGGTCTGTACTACCACTTCGGCGTCGCCGAGCCCCGGCGCAACCGCGCCGAGGCCCGGGCCCTCTTCGAGGAGGGCAACGCCCGCCTGCACGCGGGGGAGACCACCGCCGCCATCGAGGTCTACCAGCAGGCCCTGGACCGCGATCCCGACTTCGTGCCCGCCTACAACGGCCTGGGCATGGCCTACCGGGCCTCGGGAGACTCCCCGAGGGCCGAGGCGCTCCTGCAACAGGCCCTCGCCATCGATTCCACCGTGGCCGAGACCTACAACAACCTGGCCATCGTCTACTCCGAGAGCGGCCGTGCCGCGCAGGCCGAGGCGGTCTACCGGAGGGCCCTCGCCATCGACCCGAACTCGGCCGTGACCTACTTCAACCTCGGCGCCTTCTACTCCCAGGTCGGGCGCTACGCCGACGCGCTGGAGGAGTACGGCAGGGCGCTGCAGCTGCGGCGCGGCCTCTACCAGGCGCACAACAACATGGCCCTGGCCAGCATCGCCCTCGGCCGGTCCTCGCAGGCGGTGCGGGAGCTGAAGCGCTCGATCGAGCTCAACCCCCGGCAGGGGCGGGCCTGGTACAACCTCGGCCTGGCCCACGAGGAGGAGGGCCGCTACGAGGAGGCGGCCGACTGCTTCCGGAAGGCCCTGGAGCACGAGCCCGGGGTGGCCGCCATCCACTATCACCTCGGCGTCGTCCACGAGGGGCTGCAGCGCGAGACCGAGGCCTTGGAGAAGTACCGGGAGGCGATTGCCATCAAGCCGTCCCACGGGGAGGCCCACTACCGCATGGGCCGGCTGCTGGCGGCCCGGGGCCGGCACGAGGAGGCCGAAGCCGGGTTGAGGAAGGCGATCGAGATCGATCCCGAGTACGCCGACGCCCGCTACAACCTGGGACGCCTCTACATGAGGCTGGGCCGGACCGCGGAGGCGCGGCGGGAGATGGAGCTGTTCCGCCAGATGAGCGAGTACGCCAAGGAGAGGGAGAACGTCAGCCGGGTCCTGCTGTACATGCCCGGCGACGCCGTCTCCCGCTGGAAGCTGGGCCAGGTGCACGAGAAGTACGGTAAGTACGGCAGGGCCGTCGAGGAGTACCGGAAGGCCCTGGCCATCCGTCCCGGCTTCGAGGAAGCCCGGCAGGCCCTCGAGTCGGCCCTCGAGGCGCGTTCCCGGGAGGAGGACCGCAGATGAGCTTGATCGGACTCTCCATCGTCGGCGTCACCCTGGGCATTTCCCTCCTCGCCCGGGACGTGCCCACCGAGGACTACATGCTTTCCACCTTCCAGGCGGGCCAGAGCTTCTACTCCGAGGGCGCCTACGACCAGGCGATCGAGAAGTACAGCGACGTGGGCGGCGTCCGCAGCCTCCTCCTCGACGACGCCGCCATCGTCGTCGTCGTGGGCGACGTGGAGACCACGGTCAAGGACGCGGCGATCTACCAAGTGGGCAACTCCTACTTCAAGATGTTCGAGGAGGAGTTCCAGGCCGCCGAGGCCACGGCCAACGAGCGCCAGCGGCAGCAGCGCCTCGACCGGGCCAACGAGTACCTGGAGGAGGCCGTGAGTCACTTCTCCCGGGTCGAGAAGCGGTCCGGCTCCGAGGAGCTGCGGGTCCTCGCCATGAGCCGGATCATGACGAGCTGGTACACCGCCCGGCGCTACCAGGAGGTCATCCGCGTGGGCCGGGAGTTCGTCGACAGGTATCCCGACAGCGCCTACCTCGTGGAGGCCCTCTACAACATCGGCTGGTCGTGGTACGAGCTCGGGGAGTACGCCCGCAGCATCGAGGCCTTCACCGGGCTGACGGAGCGCTTCGAGTCCGGCTTCCACGTGAGCCGGGCCCTGTTCCAGATCGGGGAGTGCTGGTACGACCAGGGCCGCTACGCCGAGGCGGTCCCCTGGTACCAGCGGCTGGTGGACCGCGCCAACATCCTCGAGCTGACCGAGCAGGAGATCCAGCGGATGCAGTTCGAGAAGGTCGCCGGCCTCGTGGACGAGACCGAGTACGAGCTGACCGCCAAGGCCCAGATCCGCATCGGCGACAGCTACGGCAAGCTCGGGGAGTTCGAGCAGGCCGAGGAGTCCTACCGCGTGGTGGTCTCGGTCTTCGCCCAGGAGCGGCGCCTCGTGGAGCGGGCCTACCAGAGCCTGGCGGACATGCACTTCGAGAACCGCCGCCTGGAGCGCTGCGTCGCCGCCTACCGCGAGGCGATCGACAACATCCCCAACCGCATCTTCAAGGCGCGAATGCAGTTCCAGCTGGCCAAGCGCTACGCCGAGGCGAGCCAGGAGTGGGGAGAGGACCTCTACGACGACGCCGTCCGCGAGTACAACGTCTATCTGAAGGGCTACTCCGAGGTGGCGCAGCAGGCCGGGTTCACCCCGGCCAACGCCTGGTTCGAGATCGGCCAGGCCCGCTATGCCGAGGCCGAGGGGCTCGCCCAGGCCGGGGGGGAGAGCCGCCAGGCCTACGGCCGGGCCCTGCAGGCGTACTCCACCATCCTCGAGCAGCACTCCGACCCGAGCTTTCTCACCGCCGCCCGCTTCAACGCCGCCCTCTGCAAGCAGCGGATGGGCGGCGAGGCGGAGCTCGCCGAGGCGGTGGAGGCGTTCCGCGGCATCATCGACGAGGACCCCGACGGCACCTATGCCCGCAGCTCGCGGTTCCAGCTGGCGCGCATGTACTTCGGCCGCGAGGAGTTCGATCTCTCCGCCGGCGTGTACGGCGAGATCATCGCCGGCGCCCGCGACTCCACCCACCTCGACATCGCCCGTTTCGAGCTGGGCCTGGTCCTGCAGAAGCGGGGCGACCTGGAGGGCGCCGTGGAGGAGTTCCTCGCCGTGCGCCGCTCGGCGCCCCAGTTCTCCCTCTCCCGCCTGGAGGCGGGCCGCGCCTTCGTGACCCTGGAGAGCCACGACCGCGCCCTGGAGGTCCTCTCCGACGGCATGGGGGCCTCCGCCGCCGACAGCGAGCGCGCCCAGTACCACTACCTGACGGGCAAGGCCTGGGCCGGCAAGCAACAGTACGAGCGCGCCGTGGAGGCCTTCACGCAGACCATCGCCCTCACGGCGGACCCGGCGCTGGTGGAGATCGCCCGCTACGACCGGGGAACGGGCTACTCCCGCCTCGAGCGCTACGCCGAGGCCGAGAAGGACCTGCGGGTGCTGGTCGAGTCCGGCAACGAGCGCATCCGCGGCCCGGCGCAGAAGATGCTCGGCCTCGCCTACCTGCGCCTCGACCGGCAGCAGGAGGCCCTGGCCAGCTACGGCCGGCTGGCCGAGACCTCCGCCGATCCCACGGAGCGGGCCGAGTACATGGTGCTCATTCTCGAGCTGTTCTTCGAGCTGGAGCAGTACGACATGGCCGTCGACACGGGGCGCCGGATCCTCGACATGGAGTTCGAGGACAGCCTCGAGCACAAGGACTACTGGATCGACGAGCTGGTGTACTACCTCATCGGCGAGAGCCAGTACCGCAGCGGCCAGGGCGAGGCCGCCATGGCCACCTACGCCGAGGGCCTCCGGCGCTTCCCCGACTCCTGGTACTCGCCCGACATGGCCTACGGCCTGGGCACCCTCTACTTCGAGAGCGACCGACTCGACGACGCCACCGGCACCCTGGCCGACTTCGTGGAGCGCTTCCCGCGCTCGCCCAACGCCCTGTACGCCCACTACTACCTCGGGTACGCCCACTTCAACCTGAGGGAGTGGGACCAGTCGCTGGAGGCCTTCCAGGCTCTCGTCGAGAGGTTCCCCGGCTCCGAGGTCGCCGCCGA
>JAJDTN010000027.1 GCA_022827165.1 Candidatus Latescibacterota bacterium | reverse complement strand
GGTCTCCTTCTCGGGCAGCTTCAACAACGCCTTCACCCAGTACGACGTGATCGTGCAGGACCTGCGGTCGACGGCGCTCTACGCCTTCCTCGGCGTCCTCCTGCTCATCTCCCTCTACTTCCGCCAGGTCCTGTCGCCGCTCTTCGTCGTCGTCCCCCTGCTCATGAGCCTGTCGTGGACCTTCGCCCTCACCTGGCTCGTCATCGGCAACCTCAACCAGATCACCGTCTGCCTCTTCGCCATCCTCTTCGGTCTCGGCATCGACTTCGGCATCCACATCTTCGCCCGCTACCGCGAGGCCCGCCGCAGGGGGCTGGAGACCGAAGCCGCCCTCGTGGAGACGGTCTGCCAGACGGGCAGCGCCCTGACCACCACGGCGGTGACCACGGCGGTGGCCTTCTTCTCGCTGCTGTTCTCCGACTTCAAGGGGTTCAGCGAGTTCGGCTTCATCGTCGGCGTGGGGATCCTGTTCTCGCTGGTGGCCATGGTCGTCATCTGCCCGGCCTTCCTCGTCCTGGCCGAGAGACTGCGGCTGATCCGCCTGGGGCAGCCGGAGGTCCCCGGCCACCTGCTGCGGCGCGGCCGCTACCCCGTGCCCCACCTCACCATGATCCTGGCCGTGGCGGCCACGGGCTACTCGTTGCTGCACCTGGCCGACCTGCGCTTCGAGTACGACTTCAAGAAGCTCCGTCCGGACACCTCCGCCGGGGGGCCGAAGGCGAGCCTGCCCGACGAGCTGAAGGAGACCCGCGCGCCGGCCATCGTCCTCACCGAGAACGAGGAGCAGGCGATGGCGGTGGTGGCCGAGGTCGAGAGGCGGCGCGCCGCCCACGGCGACAGCTCCACCATCCGCTCGGTGCGCAGCGTCTACTCCCTGCTGCCCGCCGATCAGGAGGAGAAGCTGGCCATCCTCGCCGGCCTGCGGCAGACCCTGGAGGAGAACGAGGACCTCCTCGACAGCGGCACCCGCGCCCGCGTCGACTCCCTGCGGCGCTACCTGGAGGTCTCCCGGCTGCGGCTGGAGGACCTGCCCGGGGAGATGACCAAGAGCTTCTCCGGCAAGAACGGCGAGATCCTCAGCTTCGTGCAGATCAACGCCGCCGTGCCCCTGCGCGACGGGCGCAACGCCATCGCCTTCGCCCGGCAGATCAAGGAGATCGAGACGCCCGCCGGCGGCACCTTCTTCGCCTCGAGCGCCCACATCATCTTCGCCGAGATGCTGGAGCTGATGCTCGACGACGCCGTCAAGGCGGTGGCCGTCTCGCTCATCGCCGTCACTCTGGTGCTGCTCATCGACCTGGGCAGTCTCGGGCGGAGCCTGCTCGTCCTCACGCCCCTGCTCACGGCGCTGGCCTGGGTCACGGGTTTGATGTACGTCTTCGATTTCAAGGTCAACATCTACAACATGGTCGCCTTCCCCACGATCATCGGCATGGGGATCGACAACGCCGTGCACATGTTCCACCGCTACCGCGAGGCCGGCCCGGGATCGATGCGCCTCGTGCTGCGCACGACGGGCACGGTGCTGATGGCCACGACGCTGACGACCATGGTCGGCTTCGCCGGCCTCGTGCCCGCCCATCACCCGGCCCTCTACTGGGTCGGCGCGGTCACGCTTCTGGGACTGGGATCCTGCTTCGTCTCAGCCGTCACCCTGTTGCCGGCGCTGCTGCAGATGCTCGAGGGGCCAAGAGAAACGGCCCGCCCCGGGAAGGCGGGGCTGCCTTCGGGGACGGGCCGCTGATTCGGTGGAGCGGGAGACGAGACTCGAACTCGCGACAACCACGTTGGCAACGTGGGGCTCTACCAACTGAGCTACTCCCGCGATCGGGAGGAGGAATATAGAGAGTGCAAAAAAAGAGCGTCAAGGCCGTGGGCGCCGCCTGCATCGCCCTGGCGGCAGGGCTCGGCTGCGGCGGCGACGGCGGCCGCGTCCCGCCGCCGCAGGCGCGCTGGCACAACAACCAGGGCGTCGTCTACATGGACCAGCACAACTACGTCCGGGGCCGCGAGCACTTCGAGGAGGCCGCCCGGCTCGCCCCGGGTTACGCCACGGCCCGCGCCAATCTCGGCATCGCCCTCTACAGCCTGGGGAAGTACGACAGCGCCCGCGTCGCCCTGGGCCAGGCCCTGGAGCGCGACGGCGGTCACCTGCACGCCCTCTACACCCTGGGCCTCATCGACCACGCCCAGGGTCGTGACTACGCCGCCGCCCTCGACCGCTTCCGGAAGGTGGCCGCCCGCGACGGCGAGGACCCCCTCGTGTGGTACTTCCTCGGCCGGACCCACGCCAAGGTCGGCCGGGCGGACTCCGCGGTGGCCGCCTACGAGCGCGCCATCGCCCTGGACCCCACCCACCTGTCGGCCCACTACGCCCTCGCCCAGGAGCTGCGCCAGCAGGGCGACCTGGAGGCCTGGCGGCGGACTCTGGACCGCTTCGACCAGCTGAGCCGGGCCGGCGTCGAGGGCGTCTCCTCCGCCTACCAGGGTCAGGGCAAGTACGCCGAGGCCCTGGCCGAGGGCCGCTTCGGAGGCGGCGGCGCCGGAAGCGCCGGCGGCCTGCGCTTCCGGGCGGCGGCGGACCTGGCCGCCGGTGAAGGTCCCCTGCTCTTCCTCACCCCCGTCGACGCCGACGGCGACGGGGATGCCGACGTGGTGGCCGGCACCGGCCGAGGGCCGCTGCTGCTGAACAACGGCGACGACGGCCTCCTGGCGGGCGCGGCCTGGGACCTCGAAGGGGTTCCGGCGGCCCGGGGCCTGGTCTTCGCCGACGTCGATGACGACGGCGACGCCGACGCCGCCTGGTCCGGCGACGGTCTGCGCCTCCTCCGCCAGGACGAGGGCGGGCGCTTCCGGCTCTCGGACGAGTCCCTGGCGCCGGCCCCGGGGACGGCGCTCTTCGGGGATGTCGATCACGACGGCGACGCCGACCTGATCGCCGCCGGTCCCGGCCTGGTCCTGTGGGCCAACGACGGCACGGGAGCCTTCGCCGACGCCACCGCCGCCGCCCGCCTGGCCGTCCCCGGCGTCGAGACGGCTGTCCTGTCCGACTTCGACGACGACCGCGACGTCGACATCCTGGCCGGGGGCCGGTCCCTCGGCCTCTACGGCAACAACCGCGACGGCACCTTCACCGACGTGGCCGGCCGCCGGGGCCTGGAAGCGGGCGGGGTCACCGGCCTCGCCGTGGCCGACCTCGACCCGGACGGGCGCATGGACGTGCTGGTGGTGACCGCCGCCGGCGCCCGCCTGCACGCCAACCGCGGCACCGCCTTCGAGGCGGTCCCGGTGCCGGCTCCGGACGGCGCCCGCCAGGTCCTGCCCGCCGACTTCGACAACGACGGCGACCTCGACCTCCTGTGGGTCGGTCCCGAGGGCGCCCGGACCGCCGTTGGCCAGGGCTCCGACTTCCAGCCCGCGGGCGCGGATCTCGGACCGGGGCCGTGGGCCATCCTCGACGCCGACGGCGACGGCCGCCTCGACGTGCTCGCCGGCCGCAAGAGGTGGCTCAACGACAGCGACGCCGGGAACTGGCTCGCCGTCGACCTGTCGGGCCGCAACAGCAACCCCGACGGCTTCGGCGCCAAGGTGGTGGTCGCCACCGCCCTCGGTCAGCAGAAGCGGGAGCTGCGCGGCGGCGCCGGGGACCCGCCGCTGCTGCACTTCGGCCTGGCCGGGTCCGACTCGGTGGAGTTCGTCAGCGTCCTCTGGCCCAGCGGCGTGCGTCAGACCGAGCTGGCCTCCGCCGCCGGCCGGCGCCTGGAGCTGATGGAGCTCGACCGCAAGGGCACCTCCTGCCCCGTCCTCTACGCCTGGGACGGCAGCGGCTTCGGCTTCGTCTCCGACTTCCTCGGAGGCGCCATCATCGGCTACCTGACCGCCCCCGGGCAGTACTACACGCCGGACACGGACGAGTACCTCCCCCTGCGCCGCCTGGAGGCCAAGGACGGGAGCTACGTGCTGCAGGTGGCCAACCAGCTGGAGGAGATCGTCTACCTCGACGCCGCGGAACTGGTCGCCGTCGACCACCCCGCCGGCCTGCGCCTGGAGCCGAACGAGCGCCTGTTGTCCGCACCCCCCTACCCCCCCTTCCGGACCTATGCCCTGTCGCGAACCCGCCCGCTGGCGAGCGCGCGCGACAGCGAGGGCCGCGACGCGGGGGCGGAGCTGGCCCGCATCGACGACATCTGGTACGAGGGGTTCGCGCGCAGCGACATCCACGGCTACGCCGGCGAGTCCACCCTGATCCTGGATCTGGGCGACTTGAGGGACTGGCCGCACCCGGTCCTGCTGGCCCACGGCTGGGTCGACTACGCCCATTCCAGCAGCAACTGGGCAGCTTCCCAGCGCGGCCTGGGGCGGGCGCCGCCGCGGCTGGAGGTCGACCACGGCGAGGGCTGGCGCCTGGCGACCGCCGACATGGGCACCCCCGCCGGACTGCCGAAGACGATGCTCGTCGATCTGGACGGGCTCTTCCCGGCCGGCACGGAGAGGGCGCGCCTGCGCATCACCACCCGGGCCTGCGTCTACTGGGACCAGTTCCTCCTCGGGCAGGCCGAGCCGGAGGCGCCGCGCCGCGTCCACCGGCGCCGCTTCGAGGCCGACCTGCACTGGCGCGGATACCCCGCCCACGAGTCGGTCCGCGGCACCTTCGCCTTCCGCTACCACTACGAGCGGCTGCGCACCGAGGCCCCCTGGGGGACCCACGCCGGCGCCTTCACGCGCCACGGCGACGTGACCGAGCTGGTGGCCGCCGTGGACGACCGCTTCGCCATCCTGCGCCACGGCGACGAGCTGACCCTCGAGGTCGAAGCCGGCGCCTTCCCGCCGGTGCCCGCGGGCTGGGAGCGGACCTTCCTGCTCTACGCCGACGGCTTCGGCAAGGACATGGACTTCCACTCCGCCCACTCCCTCACCGTCGAGCCCCTGCCCTTCCACGGCATGTCCCGCTACCCCTACGGCCCGGACGAGAGCTACCCCGCCACGCCGGAGCACGTGCGCTACGTGCTCGACTACAACACGAGATGGGTGAAGGGCTACTACCGCTAGGGGAGCTGCGCGGATGAGCCCCCGCCTGCCGCCGGTCCCGAGGCCGTCCCTGCGGGGCGTCTGCAGGATCGCCGCCGTGTGCCTCGCATGCCTGTTTCTCTACGCGGCGGGCTTCGGCGCGGTCTACCTCCTGTTCAGCGACAACCTGCCCGACATCGATGAGCTGGAGACTTTCCAGCCCAAGCGGGTCACCCGCGTCTACTCGGCCGACGGCCGCCACCTGTACGACTTCAAGCTGGAGAACCGCGAGTTGATCCGCAGCTTCGACGAGATCCCCGCGGCGATGAAGGATGCCCTGATCTCGGTGGAGGACCGGCGCTTCTTCAGCCACTGGGGCATCGACCTGCACCGCATCCTCGGGGCCGTCCTGGAGAACGTGAAGCGCAGGGATCCCACCGCCCAGGGGGCCAGCACCCTCACCCAGCAGCTGGCCCGCAACCTCTACCGGAAGGTCGGCACGCAGCGCTCATCGGAATCCGTCGGGGACCTCCTCGCCACCTACGCCCGCAAGATCCGCGAGCAGATCACCGCGGTCCACGTGGAGCGGCTCTACACCAAGCGCGAGATCCTGGTGATGTACCTCAACACCGTGTTCTTCGGGTACGACGCCTACGGCCTGAAGTCGGCGGCGCGCCTGTACTTCGACAAGGAGGCCGGCGAGCTGGAGGTGGAGGAGTGCGCCATGCTCGCGGGACTGCTGAAGGCGCCGAACAGCTACAGCCCCTTCAACCACCCGGAGAAGGCCCTCGGCCGCCGCAATCTCGTGCTGGAGGAGATGGTCAAGGCGGGGAAGCTGGACGCCGAAGAGGCCGAACGCCTGTCGCGGGAGCCGGCCCGCATCCGCCGCGGGCGCCGCTCCGAGACCTACGGGCTGGCCCCCTACTTCGTGGAGTTCGTCCGCCAGCAACTGGACGCCGAGCACGGCGGCAAGCTCTACCGCGAGGGCTACTCGGTGCACACCACCCTCGACGCCACCCTGCAACGCATCGCCGAGGAGCACTTCAACACCCAGATCGCCGCGGTCCAGGCCAAGGTCGACGCCTGGGTGGCGCGGCAGGCCCCGGCCCACCGTCCCGACAGCGACCGGGCCGTCGTGCAGGGCGCCTTCATCGCCATCGATCCGGCCACCGGCGACATCCTGGCGATGATCGGAGGCCGGGACTTCTCGGAGAGCAAGTTCAACCGGGCCCACCAGGCCCTGCGCCAGGCGGGCTCCGCCTTCAAGCCCTTCGTCTACACCGCGGCGATCGACAACAACCGCTTCCCCATCGACGTCTACGACGACAACTCCATCGTCGTCGAGGAATGGGACGGCACCATCTGGACCCCCGAGAACTACGATCACAAGTTCAAGGGCCCCGTGACCCTCCGCCAGGGTCTCAAGGAGTCGCGCAACATCATCGCCCTGAAGCTGGCCCAGGACCTCGGCCCCGACCGGGTGGCCCAGTACGCCGAGACCATGGGCATCAGCACGCCGATCGACCCGTACTACGCCATCGGCATCGGCTCGAGCGACGTCAGGCTCCTGGACATGGTGGCCGCCTACTCGGTCTTTCCCAACCGCGGGATCTACGTCAGGCCGGTCCCCGTCTCCCGGATCGAGGACTCCGAGGGCAGCGTCATCTTCGAGTCGAGCCCGGAGCGGCACGCGGTGCTGCGTCCGGCCGTGGCCGTGGTCATGACCGACCTGATGCGCTCGGTGATGGACGAGTTCGGCGGCACCGGCCGCTCGGCTCGCTTCCGCCACGGCTTCCGCTGGGCGGCGGCCGGCAAGACGGGTACCACCAACGATTACCGCGACGCCTGGTTCCTCGGCTTCACGCCCCACCTGGTGGCCGGCGTCTGGGTCGGTGTCGACGATCCGAGCATCGGACTGGCCTCCCAGGCCGGCGCCGCCGCCGCCCTGCCGGTCTGGGCCCGCTTCATGAAGCAGGTCTACGACGAGGTCGAGCCCTACCGCGGGCGGCGCCGCGACCGGTTCGAGTTCCCGGAGGCGCTGGTGGAGTACCGCTCCGTGTGCATGGACACGTACAAGCTGGCGACGCGCTACTGTCCGAACCGGTCGAAGGAGCGCGACCCCGACGTGATCAGACGCCAGCAGGAGGATCCCGAGATCTTCATCCGCGGCGGCGCCATGCCGGAGCCCTGCCCCCGCCACGGCGTCGACTCCGGCGGACGGCGGCGGCGGCGGTTCTGAGCCGAAGGAGTCAGGGAGCGAAGAAGATGAACAGCAGGCCGCCCACGATCGCCCCGGACAGGCCGAGCTCCAGGTAGCGGTGGTCCGCCTCGACCCGTGACTGGGGGAATCCGTCGCCGGAGCTCAGCCAGCCGGCCGGCTGGGAGACGGCCGGGTCCCTGATACGGCCCTCCAGCCGATGGACCCACAGCACCCGCTCGCCGGCGTCCTCGAGGCGCAGGTAGACGACGGCGCGGGCCTCGCGACCCAGGGCGCCTCCGAAGGGTCCGAAGGACAATCCCCCCGAGCTGTAGACGACGCGGGCGTCGGCGACGCGGTAGCGCAGCACGTGGACGGCGTTGCCGGTCAGCACGCGCACCCCTCGACTCAGCAGGCCCCGTGTCAGCAGGCCTTCCACCACCCAGTCGGCATCGTCCTCCTCGGCGCTGACCAGGCTCACCGTGGAGCCTCTGGGCAAGGGGATGTCGTCGAGGACGCTCTCCAACTCGGCGGCCAGTCCCTGGTCCACGAGCTCGAGGTCGGTGACCTCCGCCAGCAGCCCTCCCCTCGGCCCCTCCGGGGCTGCAACCCTAACCACCGAGAGGCCGAGATCCACGGCGCCCTCACGCGCCGGAGGCCGGAACCCCCCGGTCCAGGCGAAGGGCCCGGTGCCGGTGGGCCGCAGATCCAGCTCCACCGACCGATCCTCCCCCGCGCCCAGCTCTCCGGGGCCGGGGACCCGGACCTCCACGGCTCGCTCCTCGATGTCGACCTGCACCCCGGAAACGCCGGGAGCCCCCTCCAGGGCCTCGAAGCCGGCGGAGGCCCGGGCGGCGAGCGCCTCGTAGGGAATCGCCGTGGGGCCCGGATTCGACCAGACCAGCCTCAGCCGGAGGGGTTCGCCCCGCACCGCCTCGCCCTCGGCCACGTGGGCCGCGAAGTCGGGCACCGGCCGCACCCCCAGGGGCGCCACCGCCACCGGAGAGGCCCGGAGTCCGCCGCCCTCGGCGCGGATCACCAGGGGGAGGGCGCCGTCCGCGCCCGGCTCCAGGCGGACCTGCCAGCGGTGTTCAGAGGTCTCTCCCGCTCCGACCGGCGGCCCCGGGTCCGCCTCGGCTGCGGTGAGGCCCGCCGGCCAGTCCACCGTCAGGGCTTCGACAGTGCGGTCGTCTTCGTTGGTCACGGACAGGACCAGCTCCACATCCTCGCCGGGGAAGGCCTCCCGCGGGCTCAGGGCAGCGCGCAGACGCAGGGGCGGCACGACGGACAGCACCGCCCGGGCGCGATGGGCCTCCTGCCCGGGGGTGTCTACATTGGACGACAGGGTCGCCTCCACCGGGACCGGCCCTGTGGAGGCGGCGCGCAGGACCACCGTGAGGGTGTCGCTGGACCTCTCGCCGACGGGATGCCCGGTGTAGTCGAGGTCGACGCGGCCGTCCGCGACCTCGGCGCGCCCCAGGGCGCAGACGGCGGACTCGACCTGCACGCTCCCCCGGGGGAAGGAGACCGCCGCTCCGATGACGGCCTCCCCGTCCCCGGGGAACAGGTCGAGGACCAACTCCGCCCGCTGCTCGAGGCCGGGACCGGCCACCGGGGCCCCGAACCTGGCCGTCAGGCTCGACCGGGCCTCGGCGGCGGAGGCCGTCACGGCAAGGGCCAGGAGGGCCGCGAGGGGGCCTGGAATGTATGTGTGCAATTCGCCCAACCTGCTTTTCCTGCTTGTACTTGCGAAGATCGGTAGAGTTACGGGCGCGGTTCGCGGCTGTCAAGAGACGGGGGCCGCGGGGATCACCTTGACGCCTCCCCGGATGGGGGTAGCTTCTCGCATGAGGACTGAGGAACTCTCGCGAAGGTTCCGCGTTGCCCGCTCCCGGGGGTGAGCCGTCATCTGGCCGGATCTCCTGATGCTGCTGGCGGCCGGGCTCGCACTGGCCGCCATCGCCTTCCTGCTGCTCCCGGTCGTGGTCGCCGTCACCGGCGCGCGCCGGCACGAGGACGGCGGTTTCGACATGAGCGCCCAGGCGGCGGCCTGGGCCGGGTTGCTCGGTGTCCGGCTGCGCCGGCGCGATCCCTCGTGGGAGCTGGTGCCAACCCTCGCCGGGCGTGCCGTCGGCCCGGGGATGCGGCTGGGGCAACCGGAGGTCCAGGCCGGGGCGGCAGGCATCCCCGCCGCCGAAGCCCCGGCGGCGGCGGACGTCGCCGGAGGGCGAGGGCCGCGGATCGCCGCCGCCGGCCTCCGCGAGCGCCTCCGTTCCCAGTCCCCCCTCGCCAGGCCCGCGCTGCGCCTGGCGCGCTCCCTGCCCGGCGCCTTCCGCCTTCGCCGGATGCGCCTCGACGGCGTCGTCGGCCTTGCCGACCCCGAGGCCACGGGCCGGCTCTTCGGCCTCGTCCACGCCCTCGCGCCGGCGGCGCCGGAGAGAGTGGCTCTGACCCTCACCCCCGACTTCACCCACCCCTGTCTCCACGGCCGCGCCGAGGTCCGTCTGCACCTCCGGCTGGCGCGCCTGCTCTACATGGCCGCTCGCTTCGGCCTCGCCGCCGGACGGGTCCGGGTCGCGGCCCGGCTGCGCTCCTGGCTGGCGGCCCGGGGCGCCGGACGGAAAGGAAACCGATGACATCCTCCGTGGAGGCCCTGATCGAGCGGGTCCTGGGAGAGCTGCACACCATCGTCCAGACCCGCACCGTCGTCGGCGAGCCGGTCACGGCCGGTGAGGTGACCCTGATCCCGGTCTCCAGGATCTCCCTGGGATTCGGCGCCGGCGGCGGCCAGGAGGGCAGCGGCAGGAGCGGCACCGGCGGCGGCGCCTCGGTCGAGCCCATCGGTTTCGTCGTCATCGACGCCAGGGGGAAGGTGCAGGTCCTGACGCTGAAGGAGAAGGAAGTCAGCTGGGGCCAGCTCGTGGAGCTGGTGCCCGAAGCCGTCTCCAAGGTCCGGGAGTTCGTCGAGCGCCGACGCGGTGACGACGAGGAAGGGGGGGAGGAGGAGGACGTGGACGAGGGGAAGGACCGCTGAGAGGCCGCTGAAGGGCCGGGCCTGCGCCCGGGAGCCTACCGGGCGTCGCCCGGAAAGAGGCGGAAGCGGCCGTCGAGGAGCAGGTGGGTGTACCAGCCGGCCAGGGCCGCCCCGAGCAGCACGAGGTCGGCGGACGGGACCGAGGCGCCGGCGCTCGCCCACGCCGACGCCAGGTCTCCCCGCCACCACAGGCATCCCGCCCCCAGCGCGCCGGTGGCGAGGACGGGCGTCAGGCGCCCGTGAGTCCAGCCGCGGTGGTGATCGACGAGGGGCAGGGTCGAGAGCACGGCCAGGAGCGTCGCCATCTGCCAGAGGCCGTTCCACGCCAGCCACAGCAGCGCCGCCAGCACACCCCGGTAGAACCAGCGCCGCGGCAGCGAATCGGTGTCGACATCCGGAAAGAGGGCGAAGAACAGGGTGGTTGCGAAGACCGCCCACCACACCGGATCGGCCGCCCCGGGGATGGCGCCGGCGGCCCCCGCCGTCCCGGCCACGGCGGCGCCGGCGAGGCAGCCTCCGGCCAGGTGGCCGGCCGCCTTCACGTGGGGCGGCGGTAGAGCTGCCCGCAGGCCGCGTCGATATCGCGGCCCCGGCTCTCCCGCAGGCGGACGGTCCGCTTCGTCCGCGATTCCAGGCGGCGCCGGAAGGCCTCGATCCGCTTCCTCCCGGGTCTGTGAAAGACCGGCGCCTCCGGGTCCCCGGGGGCCAGCTCGTTGTAGGGGATCAGGTTGATCTTGCAGGGCACCTCGGCCGTCAGCTCCGCCAGGCGCACGGCGTCTTCCTCGGTGTCGGTGACGCCGCGCAACAGCACGTACTCGAAGGTGACCCTGCGGCCCTGCCGGTGGAAGTAGTAGCGCGCCGCCTCCAGCAGGTCGGCGATGGTCCACTTGCGGTTGATCGGCATCAGCCCCTCGCGGACCTCGTCGGTGGTGGCGTTGAGGGAGATCGCCAGGCCGACGTTGAGATCGTCCTCTGCCAGCCGGCGGATCCCCGGCAGGTACCCCGCGGTGGAGACGGTGATGCGCCGGCCGCCGACGGAGGCGCCCCCGGGCCGCTGGATCAGCCTCAGGGCGGTGGTGACGGCGTCGTAGTTCAGCAGGGGTTCCCCCATGCCCATCATGACGACGTTGGTGATCCGTCCGAGGCCTTCGGCGGCAGCGGCGGCGTGCACCTGCAGCAGCTGGTCGACGATCTGCGCCGCCGTCAGGTTGCGGACGAAACCCATGCGCCCCGTGGCGCAGAAACTGCAGTCGAGGGGGCAGCCCACCTGAGAGGACAGGCAGAGGGTGCGCCGCCGGCCGTCGAGGATGAGGACCGACTCGAACTGCGCCCCCTCCCCGTCGCCGAAGATGAACTTCACCGCCATCCCCGTGTCCGAATCGCGGCGCTCCAGCAGCTGCAGGCGGGTCACGCGGGCCCCGGCCTCGGCCAGGGACCGGCGCAGGCGCAGGGGCAGGTTGGACATCGACTCCAGGCGGGTCTCCCCGCGTCCGTGGACCCAGGCGAAAAGCTGGTCGCCGCGGTACGCGGGCTCCCCCATCTCCACGGCCAAGTGCCGGAGCTGCTCCGGAAGCAGACCCTTGAGATCGAGGGCTCCGGCGGGCCCGGGCGGAGTCACGCCGAGACCTCGGGAGGTTGGCCGGGGGACCGGTGGCTCTGGTGGCTTGACTCTCCCATGACGCCTGTTTAGCATAGGAGACACCCCCATCTGGTCAAGCGCGGCCCCCTCCGCGTCTTCCCGCCCGAACTACTGGAGTCGCATGAGCCTGCCGCCGCGCTCTTCTTTGGGGTTCTGGGGTTTCCTCACCGCTCTCACAGCCCTGACTCTCGTGCGCATCGACCTCCATGCGCGCCCCTCCGCCGTCTCCGAGCCCGGCCAAGGCCTGGCCGCCGCCGTCCCCGTCACGGCCAGCCTCGCGGCGCCCGACCCGCACCGCCACGTCATCGCCGACACCCTGGGGCCGGACGAATCGATCTACCTGGCTCTCAAGCGGCACCGGGTTTCCGACCTCCAGATCACCCTCCTGAGCACCGCCCTGTCCCCGGTCTTCGAGGTGCGGAGAGACCCGAAGCCGGGCGACTACTTCCAGCTGGAGCTGGACAGCCTGCGCGCCGTGGCCCGCTTCGAGTACACCCCGGTGAAGGCGCCGGACAGGCCCGTGCTGGTAGAGCGCCGGGAGGATGAGCTGATCGCCCGGCGGTGGCAGCGCCCGGTGACGGAGACCACCGAGACCCTCCAGGTCTTCATCGAGGACAACCTGTTCAACGCCATCGCCGCCACCGGGGAGAGCGATGCCCTCACCGACCTGGTGGTGGACGATGTCTTCGGCTCGGTCATCGACTTCCACACGGTTCCGCGCCACGGCGACCGTCTCGGCCTGGTCTTCACGCGGCAGTCGGTGGACGGCCGGTTCCTGCGCTACGGGAAGATCCTCCTGGCCCACTACGAGGGCGAGTCTCTCTCCCGCGTCGGTCTCTACTACGAGGACCCCACCGGCGCCGGCGACTACTACGACGAGTCCGGCGAGTCCCTCGAGCGCATGTTCCTCCTCAAGCCGATGTCCTTCCGCCGCATCAGCTCGCCCTTCTCCCGCCGCCGCTTCCATCCCATCCTCAAACGCTCCCTGCCCCACCTCGGCACCGACTACGCCGCCGCCCCCGGCACGCCCGTATGGTCGACGGCCCACGGCGTGGTGACCCAGGCCGGCTGGAACGGCGGCTACGGCAAGATGGTCGAGATCAAGCACGCCAACGGCTACAGGACGCGCTACGCCCACCTGAGCCGCATCCTCGTGCGCAAGGGGCAGCGGGTGAGCAAGTCGGACCACGTGGGCCACGTGGGGGCCACCGGCCGCGCCACCGGCCCCCACCTCCACTACGAGCTCATCCAGAACGGGCGGCACATCAACCCGTCCAGCGTCAACCGCGGCGGCGGGCGCCCCCTGGCCGCCGAGTACGGCCCCGCCTTCCAGGAGCACTACCGAACCCTTCGGGAGCGTCTCGACAAGGCCGACGGTGCCATGGGGCCCCTGCTGGCCGCCAACGGTCCTTGACAGCCGGGGGAGGGCCGTTGACTTTGGCCCTCCGAGCTCCCCCCGCACTGCCAACCCCGGACCCGACCCCAAGTGGACCAGGACTTCGACAAGCTGGAAGAGCTGGTCGACCGGGACCGCCGCTACAAGCAGGCCGCCTACCTCTTCGTGCACGACGCTCTGCAGCACACCGTGGAAAAGCTCGGCAAGGCCGATCTGCCCCGGGACCAGCGCAACGTCTCGGGACGCGACCTGGCCTTCGGCATCAGCGAGCACGCCCTCGACCGTTTCGGTCCCCTCGCCCGCTCGGTCTTCGAGCACTGGGGCATCCGCAAGACCCGCGACTTCGGAGAGATCGTCTTCAATCTGGTGGAGATCCAGAGCCTGAGAACCACCGAGGACGACCGCATCGAGGACTTCGACGACGTTTTCGATCTCGACGAGGAGCTGGACTGGAAGCGCCGGCGGGCCGAGTTCCGCCGCCCCCGGACCTCCGGCACGTGACCACCGCCTACTTCGACTGTCTCTCCGGCGTCAGCGGCGACATGGTCCTCGGCGCCGTGGTCGACGCGGGCCTCGAGCCGGACCGCTTGCAGCGGGAGGTCGACCGCCTCGCCGTGGGCGCGCGTCTTCGTTGCGAGAGCGTCAGCCGCTGCGGCCTGCAGGCCACCCGCGTGCGGGTGGAGATCGACGGCCAGGCCCCGGAGTCGGAGCACCACCTCGACCCCGGTCATCCACCGCACACCCACCTGAAGGATCTGCTCGCCCGGATCGACGGCAGCGCTCTCGACGAGGCCGACAAGGCCTGCGCGCGCCGGGTCTTCCGCCGCCTGGCCGAGGCCGAGGCCGCGGTCCACGGCGTCGACGTGGAGGCTGTCGGCCTCCACGAGGCCGGCAGCCTCGACGCCGTCGTCGACATCGCCGGAGCCGTCGCCGGTCTGCGACTCCTCGGCGTCACCCGGGTGTACTCCTCCGCCCTGCACTGCGGGACCGGCACCGTGGAGTGCGCCCACGGACGCTACCCGCTTCCGGCGCCGGGGGTCCTGGCCCTGTGCCGGGGCGTTCCCCTAGTGCAGACCGATGTGAAGGCCGAGCTCGTGACCCCCACGGGGGCCGCCCTGATCACGACCCTGGCCGAGGGCTTCGGTCCGGCGCCGGCCATGCGTCTCGACGCCGTCGGCTACGGCGCCGGCGCCCGCGACCTGGCGCAGGCCCCCAACGTCCTGCGCCTGAGGCTGTCGCACCCGGCGGCGGCCGACTCCGACGGGCAGCGCTGCGTCGTGCTCGAGGCCAACGTGGACGACATGAACCCCGAGGTCTACGGCTACCTCTTCGAGCGCCTCCTCGAGGCCGGGGCCCGCGATCTCTACGTCACCCCGGTGCTGATGAAGAAGAACCGCCCCGGCCACCTGCTCAGCGTCCTCGTCGATCCGGCCCACCTCGAGGCCGTCTCCGACGTCGTCCTCGGGGAGACCACCAGCCTCGGCGTGCGCCACTACGAGGTGGAGCGCCGCGTGCTGGAGCGTTCCACCCTCTCGGTGGAGACGGAGTTCGGTCCGGTGCGCGTGAAGGTGGCCCGCCTGAACGGCCGGCGGCGCGTGGCCCCCGAGTACGAGGACTGCGCCGGACTGGCGCGGAGCCGCCGCGTCCCCATCCTCAGCGTGTACGGGGCCGCGGTCTCCGCCGCCACGGAGGAACCCGCATGAGAACCCTCGCCCTCGCCCTCGCCATCGGAATGGCCTGCTCCCGGGCGGCGTCCGCGCCGGCTCCCGAACTCTCGGAGATCCCCGGCCGGGGCGCCTTCGACGAGTTCGACAGCGTCCTGCCCCTGCCCCCCGGCAAGGACGGCGTGGAGCGCTTCGCCCTCGGCGACATCCACGGCTTCGTGCACGTCTACGAAGGCCGGGACGGCGCCTACGCCGAGGTCTGGATCAGCGAGTACCTGGAGAGCTCCGTCTCCGGACTGGTGCTGGCCGACGCCGACCTCGACGGCCTTCGGGAGATCCTCGTGTATACCGAAGGCGGGCGCATTCACCTCCTCGACCTCGGCGACTACCACTTCCTGTGGAGCAATCCCGCCACCGACTACGAGCAGATCTCGGCCCTGGCGGTGCACGACGTCGACGACGACGAGCAGCCGGAGCTGCTCTTCGTGGCCGACGGACGGCTGGTCATCTACGACGGCCGCGACCGCTTCGAGGAGTGGCGCAGCGACCAGGACAACCTGACCTCCACCGACCTCCTCGTGGGCGACGTGGACGGCGACGGCGCCGACGAGATCGTCCTCAACGACGGTTTCGTCTTCGACGCCCGCTACCGCGACCTGGAGTGGCAGTCGCCGGAGAGCTTCGGCGAGCGCATCGGCCTCCTCGACGTCGACGACGACGAGATCCCGGAGGTGGTGGGCGAGTTCGGCGGCAGGTTCCTGCGCATCTTCGACATCGACCTGCGAAGGATGAAGTCCGCGCGCCAATAGGCCGGAGCGCGGGCCCCCCGACACCTGGAAGAGGAGAGGGAGAAATGGCCAGACCCGTTACCTTGTTCACCGGCCAGTGGGCCGACCTCGACACCCCGACCATGTGCGAGAAGGCGCGCAGCTTCGGTTACGACGGCCTCGAGCTGGCCTGCTGGGGAGACCACTTCGAGGTGCCGAAGGCCGACGACGCCTACTGCGCCGACCGCCGGGCCCTCCTCGAGGAGCACGACCTGCAGCTGTTCTCGATCTCCGCCCACCTCGTGGGCCAGGCCGTGTGCGACAACATCGACGGCCGCCACCAGGCGATCCTCCCGGAGTACGTGTGGGGCGACGGCGACCCCGAGGGCGTGCGCCAGCGCGCCGCCGCCGAACTGGTGGCCACGGCGCAGGCCGCCGCCCGCCTCGGCGTGGAGGTGGTCAACGGCTTCACGGGCAGCTCCATCTGGCACCTGCTCTACTCCTTCCCCCCAACCTCCGACGAGATGATCGACGCCGGCTTCACCGACTTCGCCGACCGCTTCCGGCCGATCCTCGACGAGTTCCAGGAGGCGGGCGTCAAGTTCGCCCTCGAGGTGCATCCCACGGAGATCGCCTTCGACATCGCCTCGGCGGAGCGCGCCGTCGACGCCCTCGACGGCCATCCCGCCTTCGGCTTCAACTACGATCCCAGCCACCTCGGCTACCAGGGCGTCGACTACGTGGAGTTCATCCACCGCTTCGCCGACCGCATCTTCCACGTGCACATGAAGGACGTGGGCTGGTCGGCGATCCCCACCGAGGCCGGCGTCTTCGGCGGCCACACCGCCTTCGGAGACCGGCGCCGCTACTGGGACTTCCGCTCCCTCGGCCGCGGCAACATCGACTTCGAGGAGATCATCCGCGCCCTCAACCGCATCCGCTACGACGGCCCCCTCTCGGTGGAGTGGGAGGACGGCGGCATGGACCGCGAGCACGGCGCCGCCGAGGCCTGCGCTTTCGTCAAGGAGGTCGACTTCGAGCCCTCCGAAGCGGCCTTCGACGCGGCCTTCTCGGAGTAGCCCCGTGGCCCCTGCCCGCCTGGCCGCGGCCCTCGGCGCCCTGCTGCTGCTGGGCGCCTGCGGCGGCGGCCCCGCCCCCGAGGCGCAGAAGGTGCTGGTCTTCGGACGCGGCGCCGACTCCGTCGGCCTCGACCCGGCCCTGGAGAACGACGGCGAGTCCTTCAAGGTCTGCGACAACATCTACGAGACCCTGGTCACCTACGAGGCGGAGTCGACCCAGGTACTCCCTCAGCTGGCCCGCCGGTGGGAGGTCAGCGACGACGGCCTGCGCTGGACCTTCCACCTGCGCACCGGCGTGCGCTTCCACGACGGCACGCCCTTCACCGCACAGGCGGTTCTGTTCTCCCTCGGCCGCCAGTTCTTCCCCGACCATCCCCGGTACCGGCCCGCCGCCGGCAACTACAAGTACTGGAAGGACATGGGCATGGACGACATCGTCGCCCACATGTCCGCCCCCGACGACTCGACCTTCGTCATGGAGCTGGCCGCCCCCAGCGCCCCCTTCCTGTCGACCCTGGGCATGAACTTCTGCGGCATCGTCTCGCCGGCGGCGGTGGAGCGCCACGGCGCCGACTACTTCAAGAACCCGGTGGGCACCGGTCCCTTCCGTTTCGTCGAGTGGCGCAAGGACGAGCGCATCGTCCTCGAGCGCTTCGACGGCTACTGGGGCGAGGCTCCGCGGATCGACCGCCTCGTCTTCAAGTACATCCAGGACGCCTCGGTGCGCTTCCTCGAGCTGCGCGCCGGCGACGTCCACGGCGTCGACAACCTCAACCCGGAGTTCATCGAGAGCATCCGCTCCGACCCCGAGATCCAGCTCCTCACCCAGCCCGGGATGAACGTGGGCTACCTGGCGATGAACCTCGACAAGGAGCCCTTCGGCGACCTGCGGGTCCGCCGCGCCGTCAACCACGCGGTGAACAAGCAGTCCTTGGTGGACAACTTCTACGCCGGCCTGGCGGTGCCGGCCAAGAACCCGATCCCGCCCGTCATGTGGAGCTACAACGACGACGTGGCCGCCTACGAGTACGACCCGGAGCGCGCCCGGGAGCTGCTCGCCGAGGCGGGGCTGGCCGGCGGGTTCTCCACCGAGCTGTGGGTGCCCCTGGCGACGCGGCCGTACATGCCGCAGCCGGAGAAGATCGCCCAGGCCCTGCAGGCCGACCTGGGCCGCGTCGGCATCGAGGTGGAGCTGGTGACCACCGAGTGGGCCACCTACCTCGACAAGGTCTTCGACGGGCAGCACGACATGTGCCTGCTGGGATGGACGGGCGACAACGGCGATCCCGACAACTTCCTCTACGTCCTGCTGGACAAGACGGCGGCGGTGAAGCCGGCCCAGAACGTGGCCTTCTACCGCTCCGACGAGCTCCACGAGGTGCTGGTCGAGGCCCGCCACAGCGTCGACCCCGCCGAGCGCACCCGGCTCTACCGCCAGGCCCAGGAGATCGTCCACCGGGACGCGCCGTGGGTGCCGCTGGTGCACGCCACGCAGACAGCCGCCTTCCGCCGCGGCGTGGGCGGCTTCGCCCTGCACCCCACCGGCAGCAAGTGGTTCCAGCCCGTCTACTTCGCGCCGCGGTGAGCCGCCCGCCGGCGGCCGCCGGCGCCGGCCCCCTCCGGTGAAAGCCCCGCCGGGCCGTGACCGCCTTCATCCTCCGGCGCCTGACGCTCCTGGTCCCGACGGTGCTCGGGATCTCGGTCCTCGTCTTCCTGATGATCTACCTGGTGCCGGGGGACCCGGCCCAGGTGATGCTCGGCGAGCGCGCCAACGCCGAGACCCTGGCGGCCCTGCGCCAGGAGCTGGGCCTCGACCAGCCCTTCCACGTGCAGCTCGGCCGGTTCTTCGCCGATCTGATGCGCGGCGACCTGGGCCGCTCCTTCCGCACCCACGAGCTGGTCACGGTGGAGATCTTCGACCGCTTTCCGGCCACCTGCGAGCTGACCCTGGCGGCGATGTGCTTCGCCATCGCCGGCGGTCTCGCCCTCGGCATGGTCGCCGCCGTGCGCCGCGGCGGCTTCCTCGACCATCTGAGCATGACCGCGGCCACCGCCGGCATCTCCATGCCCGTGTTCTGGCTCGCCCTCGTCCTCATCCTGCTGCTGGCCGTGCAGCTGCCCCTGTTCCCCATCTCCGGCCGCATCTCCGCCCACACCTACATCGAGGCGCGCACCGGCTTCTACATCCTCGACGCGCTCCTCGCCGGCGACCTGGCGGCCCTCGGCGACGCCCTGCGCCACCTCGTGCTGCCGGCCCTGGCCCTGGGGACGATCCCCCTGGCCGTCATCGCCCGCATGACCCGCTCCAGCCTGCTGGAGGTGCTGGGCGAGGACTA